>NZ_SJPT01000014.1 GCF_007860095.1 Novipirellula galeiformis
GATCGTTCGAACCGTCAAAAACGAAGCGTCACCAGGAGTGCGGTCGCAGACGGTCTGCGCAGATCGCGAAAAACAAGGCCCGCAGCCGCACTGGCAGACAATCAGGAAACGCACAAAGCGGCCCAGTCGCTGGTTGCAACGTGGCACCCCGGGCCATCTCCGCCACCATCATCAGTCCTGCGGTCACGCGACAAGAAAGCAATACCCTTCTTGAATTCTCTAGGCAATCGCTGAATCTTCAAAGCGTTCCACCGGCCTTCTTGAACCAAGGCCTTGAACATCGGCTCCGCTCGTGCCTCGCTCCGCGATGTCA
Organism: Novipirellula galeiformis; assembly: GCF_007860095.1. NCBI lineage: Bacteria > Pseudomonadati > Planctomycetota > Planctomycetia > Pirellulales > Pirellulaceae > Novipirellula > Novipirellula galeiformis. The sequence goes on from NZ_SJPT01000014.1 coordinate 314, forward strand.
AAGCCTAAATTGTTCTACGCTTCGTGAGATCGTGAGTGTGGTGCATGCTGAGATGGACAGTGCATGGAATCGTGATGCAGTTCAGCGGGAGCATGTGCATCGCTGGGGCGGGATGCTTCGGGATGCACTAGGGAGTCAGTATACGGATTCGACGTGGCTGAAGTCTATCGGTTTCGTCGAGGATGTGAACAAGCACTACAGGATGAAGAACTGGCTAGTCCTGGTATGCGAAGCAGGGAAGTGGATGGCATACAGCGTCAAGTCGTCGCATTGGCATTTCCTTTGCGATGTTGAACGCAGGGAAGATGTAACCAGTCTAATTAGTGCGCTGAAGTTAAAAGCGTAGAACGGTTGCCATCACCGGGCACGGAGAGTGATGTATCCATTTGTGAAAACGCGCAAGCCGTGCTCCGTGTGAATGGCTTGGTTATCCGATCAATTGATCGAGTTCAGACGTGTCATCCCAGTCATAATTTGCGTATGCAAAATCTGAGTGTGTAACAACGCATATCTTACCGTTCTTGCAAAGGATTGAGACGCCGTGTTCCGGATCAATATCCGATGCGCCAACGAAGATGACATACGTGTCACTTGAATCGCGAAGGCGCGGGACAATTGCCGCATGGATGTCGATAGCAAAGTCCTCATCTTCCATGTCGTCGACTTCGTCGGGACCAAGGTACGCCTGTGCGTACTTGCGTGCAAGTTTCTCTGTCGACGGCAATCCTGTTTTTGCAAACTGCTCCACGACTGCGACAGATTTCAATTGGGAAGCGGTTGGTGGTTCTGGTTCCTCGTCGCTTAAGACTCGTAACTCAAGTTCGGCGAAGTGTTCGGAATCGATGAGTGCAGTCCATGCTTCCTCGTCAGGGCACCACTGAAGTTTCGCCATTTAGAATTGCCTCTCTTTGGCGGAAGATGGATTTCAGTCGGCGAACTATTCTTTTTACACCCGGTCAGTCGGGTGATATAACGGAATTGGACTTAATATCACGGGGTGAGTCAAGCGATTTGGGTTATATCACTCGAAAGCGTGTGACTCGAGTAATCGTCGGTTTTATTGCTCGGGAGCAGAGGGGGGCAATGGGCTGGATGTCCGAGCTGTGTGGACCTTCGGCCACTTGGGTGACGCCCCGATTGACCTCCATCGCAATGATCGCAAACAGATTGTTGGCGATGTGATGCGGAGTTGCAAGCAAATTCTCCGGAAGGTTTTCAGGGGTTGGCGCAGGAGTGGTTGAGCACGCCCGCTTGACGCTGTGCCGGTAGGCTAAAAAAACTGTCAGGACTGAATGGCACAGGCATAAGCGGGCAGAACCCACCTGTAGATGCGGACGGCCGCGACGACACCCACAGGCATCGCTAGTAAATGGTGGCGAATCCTGCTCCGCATTCAGAGTGCCAAGCATGAATTGGAAATTACGGTGAGGTTCCGTTGAAACGGAGATATGACACTTCCCGCTTCTTGGAGAGCTCACCGTGAACACTCCGTTTACGGTTGCCCCGGCAGACATGCGAAAGCAAATTGCGGTCCGCGAAAACGTTTTGCCTGGTTCTACTTCTGCCAAAGTCCGAAGTCGCCAAAATTTGTCGTGAAATCGGGCACCAATTTCGATACGGCACGTACACCCCGATGAATGTCGTTTGGATGTTCATTACTCAAGTGCTTTCAGCAGACTACAGCTGCCAACAAGCAGTCACTCGATTTAACGCATTTCGGGTAGCTCGTGGTTTGCTCAGGGTCATCAGCCAGACGACCTTCTATTGCAAGGCGAGATGTTGGTTGCCGGAAGAGCTCTTCGAGTGACGGTTGGCTTGGACGTCACGTCGATGTGAGGAGCCTAACAATGAGGTATGGTTGTTTCAGGAGCGGATCGTCGAGATGGTTGACGGCTGGATGGTGACGATGGCCGTTCGTTACTACCCCAGCTACCCCAGTTTCTAGTTGCTCGCTGCTGGAGAAATGCGAGGCGTCGACTTGGTCGCCCGCGTGCATCATCTTCGCAAAGTAGACTTTCGCCGTGGTCTCAAACAGGGCGATCTCGATCAACTTGTTGTCGATCGAACACCGCAACAACTAAAGTGGATGAGTGCAGCAGAATACGCAACGTTCCCAGACATAATCTTTGTTCGGCATCTGAAATACAAAGTCGAGCAGCGTGGCTTTCGGACCCGCGAGATCACGCTCGCCACGACATTGCTCGACTCTGAGCCTCTACGAGGCTGAAGAGTTGGCTCTGCTGTATTACGCTCTGCTGGAGCGTCGAGTTACATATCTGCAGTTTGAAGACCCAAATGCAGATGGATCATCTGTGATGCAAGAGTCCGCAGATGGTTCGTAAAGAAATTCACTGTCACATGATCGCTTATAACGTAGTGCGCTGTGTGATGTTTGCATCGGCTTTACGGTTCAAGCTATGCCTCTCGCGGCTGAGTTTCACCGATGCGATGCAGACGGTCGAAGAGTTTGCCGCATCGCTTCGCCTTGGATCGGGCGCCACCTTAAGCAGTGGGGCAATCTGTTGGAGGTGATCGGTGAAATTGAAGCTGGCAACCGCCCGGGCGACAAGAAAAAAGGGAACTCAAGCGTCGGCGGCAGAAGAACTACAAGCTGATGACGTGCCCCCGCAACCCGAACCGAAACCGTTGCGCTACAGCGGCGTAGGATTATGCCCGTGCCATTCAGGCCTGGCACATTTTTTGACACCTTTTCTTCACCATTCAAGCTCGCACCATGGCGGTCTGGTAGTCCGTTTGGTCATTGGTTCAATGCGCTGAACATCTAGGATGCTTCAAATCTCCGCTGTCCCCTACTCTGGAAATCGAACGTGAAAACGACTCACCACACCACGCTAATTCGGTTTGCTTTGGCATGGGGAATCGGTTCATCAATGCTAAACGGTTCATTGCTGTCGGCCAGCGACGTCGTTTGGCCGGGTTTCCTCGGCCCCGAACGCGACGGCTGGGTCGATCATTTTCAGCCGCCCGTTGAGTGGCCTAAATCATTGAACACGGTATGGCAAGTTGAAGTGGGCAAGGGATACGGATCACCACTGGTGGCCAATGGTCGCGTCTATCAGCACTCTCGTGAGGGAGGTGAGGAAGTGCTGCGGTGTTTAGAGTTGGCCACAGGAAAAGAGATCTGGAAGCAGACTTACGCGGTTCCCTTTCAAGCATCATCGGGCGGTGAGCGGCATGGGAATGGCCCGAAATCTTCGCCCATCCTTGCCGACGGCCGCATCTTTACGATGAGTAGCCTTGGTGAGATTTCCGCTTGGGACGCGAAGTCGGGCGATCGGTTGTGGCGTCGTGACCATCGAAAACGTTTCCCGAAGAATCACCCTAACTGGGGCGCTTCCACTTCGCCCATCGTTGACGGGGATCGCGTGGTCGCTCACTTTGGCAATGACGACGAAGGAGCTTTGATTGCGTTGAACGTGAAGACGGGCGAGGAAATTTGGAGTCAGGGTAGCGATGGAGCTTCCTATTCGTCGCCTCTCGCTGTCGAAATTCACGGTGTCCACCAAATCGTCGACTGGAACCATCGTGCCCTTGTGGGGGTGGACAGCGAATCGGGAACGATGCTGTGGGAGTTCCCCCTTCCGCAATTCACCAGCAACCAAAACATGCCAACGCCCACGTTCCACAATGGTCAAATTCTATTGGGCGGCGAGAATCGAGGCATCTATGGTCTGGAACCCGTGATCAAGGATGGCGAGTGGTCGGTGTCGGAACGCTGGTTCCAAAAGGACGTCGCTTTGGATATGAGCACCGCAGTGATCAACGGAGACCTGCTGTTCGGGTTCTCGCACTACAAGAAGGGGCAGCTGTTTTGCCTCGACACGACGACAGGTAAAGTGCGGTGGCGAGGGCCGGGACGAACGGGAGATAACGTCGCGTTCCTGTCGATCCCCGATCACGTTGTGGCCTTGCTGGACAATGGGCGATTGCAGGTGATCAAGGCAACCGAGAGTGCGCTTGAGGAAGTTGCCAGCTATCAGGTTGCCGACAGCCCCACATGGGCACCGCCTGTGCTGTTAGAAAACGGTCTGCTGATCAAGGATCAAACGAGCCTAGCGTTATGGTCATTCGAGTGATCCGGTCTTTGGGGGCGTTGCGTGCTCTACGGCGATGTCGCTTGACCGCGTTGCGGTCCTTAGAACCGCATTCTCTGGCCAATGTGCCGGATCACCGCGGCAACGCTTTCTCGAACTCGACGCGGAAACGGTCAAACGCTTCGATTTGAGGCATGTGACCGAGCCCCTCCAGTTCATACAGCTGACAATCCTCAATCTCCGCCGCGGTCTGCTTGCCGAGATTCTGATACTGGCCCAATTCCCGTTCGACGCCCGGCTTCTTCCAGCCACGCCCTGGCCCAGTTCGATCCCGAGTTCCGATAATCAGCCGCGTGGGAACGTTGATGTCTGCCCATTCGTTGCAAACCGGTTGCGAGAAAATCATGTCGTACGTCATCGCGTTGTTCCAAGCGACTCGCTCCCAATCGGGGCCGTTGATCCAGCCGACGTGAATCTTCATCCATTCGTCGTACGCCGGGTCCCATTTACCGTCGTAGTAGTTCTTTAGCTGGTACGCTTTGATGTCCGCAGGCGTCTTTTTGACTTCGTTCTGGTAGAAGAATTGAACGTCTTTGTACTGCACAAATTTCAAATAGTCTTCCAAACCAATCGGGTTCACCAATATCAAACGTTCGACGTCGCTTTGATACATCAGCGTGTACCGAGCTGCTAACATACCGCCCATCGAGTGCCCGACAATGACCGGTTTTTTGATCCCAAGCTTCTCGATCAACTGCCGTGTGTTGTGTGCAAGTTGAGGGAAACCGAATTGGTAGTAGGCAGGTTTAGACGACTTTCCAAAACCGATTTGGTCGGGAATCAAGACCGAGTAGCCTTTCGATTGCAGTAGCGTTGCTGTCTGCTCCCAATACGATCCCGAAAAATTCTTGCCATGCAGCAAAACGACCGTCGGCATTTCCTCCGATCCCTTTAAATGCATATAAGCCATCTGCAATGTTTGTCGCTGCGAGCTGAACTCAAACGTCTCAACGGGGAATGGATAGGGATAATTATCCAGTTGGGCATTGTAGGAAGGCGATTCTTGACCGACCGCCACAACCGAGGTGACTGCCATCACAAACAGACTGGCAAGTACGCATCGAGCCTTTTGATTCATTTGACGTTTTCCTATTGTGGCACGTTCGTATCGACTTGAATGGAGACATTTCTGGACGCGCTCGCCCAGGCGTTCGGCGGGCCGTGTCGAGCGTTGGCGGGCAATGTCCTTTTGGGTCTAATGACCGCACACGGATGCGCTCCGCCGTCGCTCACTTTCCGTTTTTCCTTTCACGGTGGCATCGTTTTCGGCCAGGGATGGACGCCTACCCCCACGTCGTCGACCTAGGTATCCGTTCGGCATTTCGTCTGCAGCTAAAGGTTGGTTGCCAATGCTTTCCAGGAACATCTGCCTGAATTGTAGTGGATGAGGCAACGAGTCCCTTCACGCCAGTGCGTCGGGGGAAGCTCCGGGGGACATAACAACTCCGGGGGGACATAGCTTACGGTTCAGTCCCTGCCCCCGTGAGCGGGTTCGCACCTCACCCCGCTAGGTGCGATGTCCTAGGTGCGATGTCCTAGGTGCGATGTCCTAGGTGCGATGTCCTAGGTGCGATGTCGCCGTATCCAATGTCGAGTCATTGGCTCGGGCAACGGATCTGCCACGCCTCGCTCCGGCACGTTCGGAGCGAGGTGACTGCGGAATCACTTGGATTGAAAAAACAGCCCGGATTGTCCTTTGTCAACAACGAACGATTAGCAACCCAGGCTTACGGTGCAACGGGCTTTAGCGTGATGCCGCGTAAATCGAGCAGCCAGTTTTTCAAACTAGGATCTGCCTTGAATACCGCGACGCTGGTGTCTTGGGGAAGCGTGATCGTCCCAAGTTTGACTTGTCGATAATCATCCCAACCGTTGGTGCTTTGCACCGTGCCGGTCAACGTTTGCTCGCCGAGAGTGAAGATGAAAGCGTTTCCGGCGGTATTCGCGGGACAGGCATAGTCGAGCCAAACTTCGTATTGACTTGGTTTGTCATTCGCAACGGTCCATTCGACTCGGTCGTTGATATCGCTCCAAAATCCGATGTTTTTATGTTTCGCTTCGAAGTTAATCTTGTCACCAAAAATTCGACATGCGGCGGCGGTCATTTCGAAGGTTCCTCCATCGCGTGCGGTGATCGTGATGGGTTCGTTTCCAGGAAAGGCTTTGGGGGCCGGTCCCAATTCGTCAAGAAACGCGAGCAAGTCGCTCATCTGCGACGGGGAGATTACTTTTTCAAACTCTTCAGGCATCAGTGACGTGCCGACACTTTGGACTTGGTCGATATCGTCTCGCAAGATGGTTTTGGATTTGCCATTTTGCATTGTCAATTCGATTGCCACCGTCGATTCGTTGGTGATGATACCTGCTTCGACGACTCCATCGAGTGTCAGCACGTTGTAGCTGAGGTACTTGTCTTCGACTGCGGCATTGGGAGCCAGGATTGCGGTCACCATCGCTTTAGGGGAGCGATCCTTGAGCCCGGCCAAATCGGGGCCGACTTGATTGCCGATACCTTTGACGCGATGACAGGTGGCACAATGCTGGGTAAAGATCGCTTGTCCGCGGCTCTGGTCCCCGTCCGCGGGATTCACGCTGCGATAGGTTTCGAGCAAGGCGTGTTTGTCCCCCGAGCTCATCGCATCGCCGAATAATTCCGTCGCCGCCGCACGCACTTTCTCGCTGACGTGAGTGGTCATCTTTTGGCGATGTTCCGAGCCTATCGTTTGCAGCGGGATCGTGTTGCTGCGGACGGCCTCGGCTAATTGCAACGCGGTGGATTCACGCGTCATCGAATCGTCTAGGATCGCCGAGCGGACGGTGGGGCTGATCGTGGTCAACCGTGACAACAAGGCGGCGGTTTCTTGACCCGCCAAGGCGTGAATCGCGGCGGTTTGAAGCTCAAGCGGTTCCGTTGAGGTGACTAGGTTAAGGACATCTCCGCGAAACTTAGCATCGATCAGCGTCAGGACGGAAACGGCGGCACGGCGGAGCGTGATCTCAGCGTCCGGGTCGGAGGCTAGCGTCGCAAGTTCGGCACCGAAGTCCGCCAGTTTTTTTTGTAGGTCGGGTTGCAGTGCCACGCCGCGTTTGCGAACGGTGCCCAATGCCGCAGCGAGCTCACCGATGTTCTCGACGCTGGTCTCTTGACGGCCTTGGTCGATAACATTGTAGAACAGCTCCGCCAAAAAGTCACTGTTTTGCATCCGCACGGCCATCTCAAGGACGGCGGCTTCATAAGGTGCCGCAGCCTCCTTGCCGTGAATCGCCGTTCGGAACTGGCGGAGGTTGTGCTCGCCCAGCGAGCTGATCACAGCGGCTTGTACATAGAGATCACCGGCGGAAAGCAAGGCAATCTCGGCGAGTCGATTGATCGCGCCGGTCGACGAGGACGCGCCTAGCGAATAGGCGAGTTGCAGTCGTACATGCGGATCGTTGATGTCACAGGTTTCCAGTGCCGAAATTAAGCGGTCGGAAACTTTTCCCGGTTCGTGAATGAATTTCTCGGCAATGCGAATCGCATGGCGGCGGACGGTGGCGTCCGTGTCGGCCAACGCGATGCGAAGCGTTTCGACGTCCATCTGCAGACCGTCCAAGGTGCACAACGCGTGCAAGCGAGCGAGTGGATTGGTCGATGAACGCACGACCGTTTGCAGCCGAGCAAGGTCCGGCGCCGAATTGCGTTCAATTAATTGTTGTTGGGCAAGATCGCGGACACGGCCATTGGGGGATGCGAGTTGATCGATCAAGGCGGGGCCGGCTAGATCGTTTAGCTTGAGGATCGGTCGTGGTGAGCTGTTTTTGGGATATGCCCGGTAGATCCGTCCACGGTCATGACCTGCACGCAAAAAAAGCTCTTTGGTACGTTCCCCAATCCATTGCGGATGCTCGATCACTAGTCGGTACATATCGGTCACCCACAACGCCCCATCGGGTCCAGTGGTGACGAACGAGGGGCGAAACCAGGAATCGGTCGAGGCCAAAAACTCAATTTCCGCTTCGTCTTCGGGGCGAACGCTCTCGAACGTGACTCCCGTGGCAGTCAATTGCCGGCGTTGAACGAGGTTGTGTACCGGTTCACAGGTGAAGGTGTTTTGTAGAAAGTCCGCGCCGAGCAAAGTGTCCCGATAAATGGTCGTACTGCATGCGGAGGTGAATTCATGTTCCATTCCCGCGGCGGGAGGTTTGTAGCCAGACCAATGGCTCAGTACGCGCGAAACCGGAAACACTTGGGTGTTGTCTAAACGGGCGATATTCCGTTGAGCCGCCGGTGGTGCTACCAATGGATTGCGACGCAGATAATGATCCGCCAAGACGTAATGACGCACTGGAATCGAGTTATTGCTTCCGAACCAATTGCCGTGATCGTCGCGATGACGACCGTATTGCGTTTGTCCCGATTGAGCTTCCAACGCTCCGTCCTCGGGACGGATGCGAACGTCGAGTCCGCGGATGTCGAGCTTCTTTCCTGTCTTCACCGACTCAATCACTCCCCCGCTATCCCCATTGGCGAGATACAACCAATTGTCTAATCCTCGGGTGATGCCATTGAAACGGTGTTGTTGATTGCCTTCGACGAATCCACGATAAAGTTCTTCACGCACTTCGGCTTTCCCGTCTCCGTCGCGGTCGGCGGCAAAGAACAGTGAGGGAGCGGCACAGACGAGCACTCCATCACGCCACGCCATGACGCCGGTGGGAAAGGGGATTTCATCTAGGAACAATGTCGATTTGTCATACTGGCCGTCTCCGGTGGTGTCTTCCAAATAGCGAACGCGACCGCCCGGTTTGCCCTTGTCATCGAGGCCGAGGGGATAGTCCGCCATTTCGACCACCCACAATTTGCCATCCGGGCCCCAATCCAGCGCGACGGGGTCCATCACGAGCGGCTCCGCGACGACCAATTCGATTTCGAAATCGGGACGCATTTGAATCGATTGGTGCGACAACTCCGCCGAGCGTGGTCCAGGCTCGGTGCGACCTAACAATTCCAGGAACGAACGGCGGTCGACGAGATCAGGTAAACGGTGGGTGTCTTCGTTCTGGACCCACATATGGTCGGCGGCGAACCAGACGCCATTGTTGGTTCCCTCACGCACGATCAAGGGGACGTCGTTCAAGTCTTTGACCCGACGGGTGAAACCGCCGGTGTCAACGTCGTAAAGCTGGATCGCGGTGTCCGCGCCGTTAGAAATGATCACATCGTCGTGGCCGTCCTTGTCAAAGTCGACAAACCGCACGCCGTTATCCCGGCCAAGATCATCGACAATTGCAAAGGGCATCGGATCGGGCGTCGATTGCCACGTGCCATCATCACGGCGTTTCAGAATTTGTCGGTCTTGGGAGTTGCCGACAATCACTTCCGAGACACCGTCGCCGTCCAAGTCGCGAAGCCGGACTCCTTGGTCGGCTCCCGCGACGGAGGTGCGAATGTCGAGCAGCGGTTGCGGTAGGGGAGTGGAAGTGACCCCATTGTCGGTCACTTGGTAGAGGCCTTGTTGGGTTTCATTGTTGACGAGTAGTGATACCGAACCATCCTTGGCCAGATGCCCGAACTTGACTCCCAAATCGACTCGTCCTTGGTTTCCCTTGGCGGTGATTTGCAGGTCATGATCAAACTCACGCCATTGTTTCGCGGCCGGTTGCCAAAGGCGTGCGGTTTTGCGAGTTTCGTTGCCAATGATGACGTCGACGTAGCCATCTTGGTTCAAATCCGCAATGCGGACCCCGTGGTCGCCGCCGTCTTTGGGAGCGCGAAGGGGTTGGTCGACTAACAGGTTGTGATTGATGCGATCGACGCATTCTTTGAACGTCAGAAATTTGACGCGTTTACCGTACTTTTTGTCTGCGTAGTCGATCAATTGGACGACTTGGTCGTTGCGGATCCAGCCATGGGGATGGAACACCAAGTTAAACATGCCCTGTTTGATCACCGTCGCATCGAGTGCCGCTTGCATGTCGGTGACGGTTTGCGGATTGTTGGGCTGCTGCAGATTTTGAGCTTCCCAGTCGCTTGGCACCATGCACGGGAACTGCCATCCGAGTTTGCCGACGACATACGGGTAGGGATAGTTTTGAATCTTATTGACGAACGATGGAAACGGAATGTACTTGTTGAATCGCGGGGTACCGTCAGGATCCAAGACGAGTTCACGCGGTAGATCGGGGTCGGTGTCGGTGAAGACGGTAAACACGCTGCTGTCGGCTTGCAGGAAATTGCCGGCTTGGGTGCGACGGTTGAAAATCTCTTCCCACAATCGGGGGCTAGGCGTATTGCGAGAATCGCAACAAGGGGTCCGGAAGGCCACGGGAGCGTTGCCAGGGATCGACGCCATGGTGTCAACACAGCGGTCATAGGTTGATTTGGCTTTTGCGAAATCGCTGCCTTGCAGACAAGGGCAGGGGTGATCGACGGTGTGGACTTCGATCGACAATCCCTCGTCGAGCCAGGTTTGCAACTGAGGATCGTTGGGGTTGACCTTGCACGACATGATGCTGACGGGGGCACGCCCGTCGATTTGTTTCAGTCGCTCGAGGATCGGCCGTAAATACGCTTCGTATTTTGCGGTATCCCCCAGGTCGTCGATCCCTAACGTGATCACGACATCGACTCCCTCGTCACCTACCCATTGCGGCGTCGTCAGCTTGGGAAACGAAGTGCCGGGATAATATCCGTCGGCGGATTCGTCCAAGTAAGTGAGCGTATTGGTCTGGGCCGCGAGTTCGCTGCCGAGGGAGAGGAGTAAGCCTGCGCAAAATAGGAGGGGCAATCGGAACATCGGAAGCATCTTTTTAAACGTTGCAATCAGGGAGGGATGCAGTGGGGGGAGGGCAAGACGCTATCATACACAGTCGAAATGCCGCATGTTGCTGCGAGCATTCGCATGCGATTTCAAATCCTTCGGGTTGAGATCGAGGCGAGCGAGATCATGAGACGGATTTCAACACGGATTTCAACACGGACGGGGGCGGTTCCACGGTCGCCACTGCATCGTCAGGGGCTTGAGCGGCGTTTCCGCCGGGGAATGTGCGGCGGGCTGCCTGCGGTAGGGAACGCTCATGATTTGGATCGCGTTACGGTCCCCATCGGTCCGCATCGTCGTCTACAATGATGCTTCGGGGCACTCGAAGCCTTGCACGTTTTGTACGATCGATGCTGATTTTTACCCACCGGAACATCCCACCTATGAATACGAAGCAACCCCACAATCTGAACCGCCGCGAATTTGTTGCGGCATCGGCAGCGACCGCAGCGACCGTCGCCAGCGGGATGGCGACGTCCGCAGCACTGGCTGGCCCGCGTGCGGGAAACCTTCATCTGGGCACGTTTCGGTTTGATGTCACGCCGCCGATGGGCCATTCGCTGTGCGGAGGCTGGATCAAGCCCGTTGTGGGGGTCGACGATCCGCTCGAAGCGATCGGCTATGTGTTGCTCGGCTCCGGAAAACCGATTGTGGTTTGTGTCGTGGATTGGACGGGGTTGCTCAATTCCGCCCACCTGCAATGGCGACAAGCGTTGGCCGAGGCGGCGGGAACCAGCATCGATCGAGTGACGGTTCATTGTGTGCACCAGCACAATGCCCCCTTCGCGTGTCTGGATTCGGAAGAGATCGTGTTGGCTCAAGGAGATTTGCCGCACATCGTCGAGCGTGAGTTCTTTCTCCGCTGTCTCGAGGCCGGTCGCGGCGCCGTCCGCCAGGCGATGGAGCAAACCACCCCGGTGACTCATGTCGCTCATGGCGAAGCAAAAGTCGAAAAGGTCGCCGGTAATCGACGAATCATAGGGCCCAACGGCAAAGTGATCTCTCAGCGCGGTAGTAGCTCGCGAAATCCCGAGCATCATGCGCTGCCCGAAGGGCTGATCGATCCGATGTTAAAGACGGTTGCATTTTACAACCACGACCAGAAGATTGCCGCGTGCCATTACTATGCCTGTCATCCGATGAGCTATTACGGCGATGGACGCGTGAGTGCCGATTTTTGTGGTTTGGCACGCAAACAACGTCAGCAACAGGAACCCGATTGCACGCACTTGTACTTTAACGGCTGCGGGGGGAACATCGGAGCGGGCAAGTACAACAACGGTTCCAAAGAGATGCGCGTTGTCTTGACCGAGCGGATGCTGGCGGGGATCGTCGCCTCCGAAGAAACATTGGAACGACAATCGATCGAGTCGATTCGCTGGGAAACCCAGGATATTTTGCCGCCCGTCAACCCGAGTTTTGACGAGGAGGCTTTGATGCGTCAGATCAGCGACAGCAAACAGAGCGTGGTCAACCGAAATCGGCCTTCTTATACCGTCGCCTGGATTCGCCGGATGAAGGCAAAGTTGCCAATCACGCTCAGCTGTATGCATGTGAATGATATCTCGTTAGTGCACCTGCCTTCGGAAAGCTTTATCGAATATCAATTGCGTGCCCAGGCATCGGCGCCCGATCGCTTCGTGGCTTGTGCTGCCTATTCCGATGGCGGACCGTGGTACATCCCGACTGCCGAGGCGTACCCGCAAGGCGGTTATGCCGTCAGCGTTGCTCATTGTGCGGCGGGCATGGATCCGATGATGACCGGCGCAATCAAAGGTCTGTTGTCACGCGTCTAATTGCGAAATCGTGATCGCAAAATGGGGTGCGTTGTTCAAAAAGGAAGCGGTCGAAAACTCGACCGTCGGGTTGGATAATCGTGCCCCCATTGTGTTTCCGCCACTGCGTTTCTGAGACGTACCTTCCCCTTGATGAGATTGAGTCATGCATGAATCGAATGATCGCGGCTTGAATCGTCGCCTGTTTTTGCAACGCACGGCGACGACTGCGGCCGTTGCGGGGGTGGCGTCGCCCTTTGCCCCCTCGGCGGCTTGTTGGGGAAGCACGATGCCCTACGAAAACACCCTGCGAGACCGGCTTTGGATGTGGGGGCATGATTCGGGATCGCTGAGGCCGGGCTATGACATTGGTGGCCCCAAAGACGTCGGGCCTGGCGAGGCGATCGAGTACATGGGGATTCCGAACCTCTGCATGGTGCGATTCACCGGCACGCCGCTGCCCCCCTTTGACGACTATGTAAAACAACTTGCTCATGCCAAGCGTTTGACTTGGAGCATCGTCGATGGAGCAAAGAATTTTACGAACGAACAGAAGAAAGATCAGGCGTTGGAGCTCGTCCCCAAAACTCCGAATTTAATCGGGTTCGACCTGGACGATTTTTTTGTCGGCAATGCCGCGCCGCAGACCGAAGGTGGCGAAGCGAATGCTCATCTGAGCGTCGATCAGCTGCGAGGGATTCGGAAGGAGATGGATGCCCAGAAACGAAACCTCGATCTTTCGCTTGTCCTGTACACGAGCCAGCTGAATCCGGCGATCAAATCTCACATCGACGAGGTGGACTCGGTTTACTTTTGGACGTGGCGTGCTAGCGATTTACCCAAGCTTGAGGAAAACTTCGCCATCTATCGTAAGATCGCGCCGAAAAAGCCAACCTTGTTGGGGATCTACATGTGGAACTTTGGGGAAAAGAAGACGATCCCCTTGGAGTTGATGAAACATCAATGTCGTTTGGCGCTGAAATGGCTTCGGGCTGGTGAGGTCGAAGGGCTGATTTTCCACTGCACGCCCTTGTGCGGAATGGACCTCGAGGCAGTGAAGTGGTCAAGGGACTGGATCGCGCGTCACGCCGATGAAGTGGTCCGGGCGTAAGTCCAATGCCATCGAGTTGAGTAGCGCCGCACCACTAAAGAACCACTCCCTCAGTTTCAAAGTCGATTGCATTGGGACGCGTAGATGGCATTGGGTTACAGCCCGGCGGTGGGATATTGCTGCCGATGCAATGAGTCCAGCCGCTGACAGATTCACTGCCGTGGCCGTGTCGAACGAAATTTTGCGATCCGCAAACCCCACTAACGGCCTCGGCATGTGGCCCGCGGTTTGCTGTTGCTATCGTCGCTTTAACAAATCCGCGACGAAGGAGGGACTGTTCGATGAGTGGACTTGCAAATAGGCCGCCAAGTGTACCCGAAGACGACGCTTCGGATCGCGTCGACGATCACGAGGGTGTTCCAGCAAGTGAACGAGGCAAAGAGGAGCGGATGTCGTTTGACGAAACACAACCGAGTGCCGTTTTCGGGATCGTAGGTGCAAGCTATTTGGTCATTTTGTTTTTGGTGTTGATTGCTGCTGCGGTCTATTGGTGGAAATAGGAGTTGCAAGAGAACGGCAGTGCGGTGTCTTCCTACGCAAAAAAGGAAGAGACGGTTGATGATCAGGGGGGGCAGATGCATACCGGTGATGGTATCTCGGTGCCCACGCGGCCATTGATGGAGGGGTCAGATGCAACGTCGTTGGCGCTTCGGACATGGATGGTGCCGGTAATCGTGACCCGCACCGCTGTACGTGAGTCGATGAAGCGGCAACCATTTTGGCGACGACGTATCACAGAGGCTCGAGTGTCTTGCTTGTCGCCTCACGCCGGCCTTTCCCAGAAAGCGTGATCCAAGCGTCACGCTCGGGGACACGATTTAACAGCGATCCATTGATCGCTTTCCACTCTTTTCCGTGCCACCTCCCTACGATTTATAGCGAGGCGATGCACTCGAGTTGGGTGAAGTGTGATGCGAGCATCGGTCGCGTCCAAACCCGAGTGCACCGTCGCCATTGGTATGTGTTTTGTCGATTTCGCGACTGGCTGACGCAGATCGTTGTAGCGTGCCAATACCGCACACAGTGTGACATTTGCGAGGTCGAGTCGACTCATTGCGGCCACGGATGTGCCCCGTCGATCTGCTCGTTCACGCCCTCGATATTCCAGCGAAGTAGGATACGTGTCGGCTGCACCGACGCGGAGAGGCACGCTGCGGAGTCATCACTCCGATGGGCTGGACGGTGTCTTTTTCGCTGAATGAAAATTCTGTTGTGAGTAATCACGACGAAAAAACAGATCGGCGGTCCAGTCCATTGCCACTCGCAGCTTGCGACCGTAGCCGGGCATGATGGTGAGGTAGACGGTTCTCCAGAGGAACCACGCGACGAATCCGGCGAGACGCATGCCGAAGACATTCGCGATCGCTTGTCGACCGCCCAACGGAGCCATGGTGCCCTTGCTGCGATAGTCCAGTGCGTGGGTGGGGCGACCGTCGATTGCCGCAGCCAAATTTCGTGCGGCCATCCGCCCTTCACGCAACGCATGTTGTGCGGTCGGCGGGTACGCTTTACCGTTGGCGTCTAGATTGGAGGCACAATCGCCGATGCCCCAGATATGGTCGCACCCCTTCACACGCAAGTCTCGCTCGCATTGAAGATAACCGTGCCCGTTGAGCGGCAAGTCCAAGTCCTTCAGTAATGGCGGCGGAGCGACGCCAGCAGACCAAATGACGGTATGGGAGTCGATTTTTTCGCCGCTGTTCAGCGTGAAGGCTGTTTCAAAAACTTCCGAGACGCTTTCGTTTAAACGGATCTCCACCCCGTTGCGTTGGAGCACCCCGCTTGCCTTTTCGGACATCGCTTCGTCAAGCATATCCAGGATCCGTCCCGAACGCTGAATCAACATCACGCGAATGTCCGATTCGCGGACGTTACGATAATCTCGAATCGCCTCTTTCAAAAACGCATTGAACTCACCCGCCGTTTCCACCCCGGTATACCCGGCTCCGACAACGGCAAAGGTCAACCAACTTTGGCGGTGTTCGTGATCGGGTGCAATGTTTGCCATTTCTAACATCCCGATCGCCCGATCCCGCAGCGCCGTTGCATCGGCGAGCGTTTTAAGTCCAACCGCATAGTCTTGAACACCGGGAATGACTGGCATTCGCGTGACGCTTCCCATCGCCATCACCAGTTGGTCATAGGGTACCGTCATGGGATCGCCAAACTCCGGCTGAACCGTGACCGTTTGAGAATTCAAATTGATGTTTTCGATTTCGGCCATCAGCAAGTCGCTCGATGATAGGAAACCTCGAAGCGGTACAATTACATGTCGCGGTTCGAGTGCCGACGTGGCGGCTTCGACTAGCATCGGCGTGAATACGAAATAATTCCGATCGTTGATCAGAGTGACGGTAACGTCACGTGCACGTATGTGTTTTTCGAGCTGCTTGACACAGTACGCGCCGGCAAATCCGCCGCCGAGGACTACGATTCTGGTGGGATGATTTGTCATGCATGAAATGGTAAGGGGATGCCTCACGTGAGCGAACGGGTGGCATTTACGGGTGGCATTGATGCCGTCGTGTTCCGCAGTTCAATAGGCAGCCCGAACCGCGACTCGCAAGTTTTAGGTTACATGCTTTTCATAACGCTCTTTGAAGCTGTGCTTTTGTATTGAGGGGCAAAGCCCCGGTAGTTTAGTGACCTCAGCAGAGCGGACTTGGATCGTGAAAACCAATGATTTGTTGGGCCAACGGTTCGCGAATGGTTCGCATCGATTGAGGACGCCTAACCATTGGCGTGTCGTTGGCCCTTTGGTTCGTTTGCATTGAAAATCTGGTCCGGCGCACACCGAATAACGCGACTGCAAAAGGATTCCGTGGCGAGGGACACCGTATGATGTGCATCTGCCTCTGAGGTGCTTCGCCCGATTTCCATCGCGGGTTATTCCTCTAGCCATACCGAAGCATCGTTATACGCAGATTCCGGAAAGTGCTTGACCTCCACATCGATTAATGGGCCGATCATCAGAGGCAACTCAGCCAGCAGTAGGCTATCGCTGACGACCGCCAATTTGCCGACCTTTGCATGGTGACTCTCAACGAACCGCAGGTGGGCGATTGCCGCGGCGAGATTCGCCCATCCGGGAAACGTTTTCGCGTGGATCAAGATTGCGGGTAACCTGCCTCGCTCGGCAATGTAAGGATCGATCTCAGCGGCGACGCTTTCAAAGTCCGCTGCTTCGAGCGGTGCATCGGGTTCGATCAGAAGAATGCCTTCAGGCAAAAGAAGACGGTGTTTTAACATTCCGTGTCGCTCTATGAACTTTCTGCGTGCCTCTTTGAGGCAACGCGATCGGGGTACACGGTCGGTGCTTGAGTGTGCGAGAGGTGCAAGACTTGTGCCACTGGTTCTTATTCGCGTCGCTTGCTGCGCTGGGATGATGCCGGGGACTTACCGTCGGTTATTTTTCCGCAAGACGGAATTTTCATGGCAAGACGGATCCCATTGCCCCCATTGTGACAAAATGATCCACCTCCGTTGGCGCGCCACCGGACGTCACAACGTGACTCGGATTTGCACCGCATCGGTGTCGGTAGAAACGCAACCGCGACAATGTGGCTGCGAACGTGCAACGTGGATCGGGCGGCGCTAAACAATCGGGGCTGAGAGCCGAGTGCGGTATCGATCGCTCGCCGTCCCGCATCGGGCATCTTACAATAGAAAGAGCGGCGTCTTATGACTCGGAAATCGATGTGGTAACGGAAAAGAGAAATCAAGATGTTTCACAAATCAGAACTAGACCATTTTGGCGATCAGTTCCCTCACGATTCGACGGGCTATGTGCCTGCCAAAGGCGATTGTTGGCGGCAAATGCAATTTGATCACGCCGACATGGATCCGAACGAAGAGGGAATCTCTGCGGAAGAAAAGAAACGGCGTCTGGAGTACTTGGATACCGTGTGGTGGCCCAACGTTTTGGAAAAGGTGCACGTCCAACGGCAACAGTTGGAAGCGGAACATGGCGAGACATTTATCAAACATTGGCATCGCGTCATCAATCGCGATCCGGCTCAATCGCACGGTTTTGGGAATGGGTAGTGCCCAATGGTGGGAGATTCTCCGGCTCCCGTAATGGTCACGAGTGAGTTCGCGGAGCGAGCGGCGAGGCGAACGCAATCGCAGTCGAGCGTGCCGGAGACGCACCCTCACCCCCAACGCCATCGGCTGCATGGTCAAACGGATTGAGTGCTAGAGACAAGGTTGTGTGCAAGCGATAGCGGCGTTTAAGACACTTCGACGCTCTCCATTTGGGCATTGTATTCGCCACGCCGCGCCATCCGGTTGCAATGGGCTCGATGCAACAGTGCTTTCTGTGCTGCGCTGCCGTTTGCGTCTTGGCCGGACCAGATTTCCAGAGCGGGTTGTTGGATGGCGCGGGCAAACGAAAACGCCAGCGGCCAGGGCGTTTGCGACGCGAGGCGAACATTCATCGCATTCAAGCGGGCTGAGGCTAACTCCGCGGGCTGCCCTCCCGATAAGAATGTGATTCCTCCGATCGCAGCGGGGACGGCCCGACGGAAACATTGAATCGTGGCCTCGCACACCTCGTCTACTGTGTCTTGCTGCGGACAAGCCAATCCCGGCAGCACCATGTTGGGCTTGAGCAGCATTCCTTCCAACATCATCCGTTGGACGTAGAGTTGGTGGAAAACCGTTCGCAAGACTTCCTCGGTGACCTCTCCACATCGCTGCATCGTGTGTTCACCGTCCATCAACACTTCCGGTTCGACGATCGGGACCAGTCCGGCTTCTTGACACAACGCGGCGTAACGAGCCAGTGCATGGGCGTTGGCTTGAATCGCAGATCGACTGGGGATGCCATCGCCGATCACGATCACCCCGCGCCATTTGGCAAAGCGGGCTCCCATTTGAACATACTCAGCCAACCGCTCGCGCAAGCCGTCCAGACCTTCGGTGATTTTTTCACCGGGAAACCCGGCCATGTTCTTGGCGCCAGTATCCACTTTGATGCCGGGAATGATGCCCGCCTTAGTGAGAGCTTGGGCAAACGGGGTCCCGTCTTTCAGCTGCTGGCGGATCGTCTCATCGTAAAGGATCGCCCCTGAGATGCTCTGGTCAAGTCCCGGTGTGCTGACGAGCAATTCACGATAGGCGCGGCGGCGCTCCTCGGTTTGCGGAATGCCCCACGCGGCAAAACGGCGGTTGCAAGTCGAGTTGCTTTCGTCCATCGCCAATATCCCCTTGTCGCCTGCGACTAAAGTCTGCGCCGTGTTCATCAATGTGTCGGAATTCATCTTTTGGATTCGCTTTCATGTTGAGGAATGGTCAGGAGGGCGGATTCAAGTCTCGTTTCGATTAGCTGCAAATGGCTCACGCCGAGGTTGGACATGGCGTTTGGATTTTCATGTCCGCTAATTCGGTGACCAACCGCTGCGTCTCCGGTACAGCAAGTGTCTGCGACTCAAGGAAGCGTCTTTTACCACGCAAATGATGTGCGACTTCGTAGCGATGGCGCCGTCGTGCGATGGCGATGCAAGCGGTGTGCCAAATGGTTCCTCTGCGCCGCGGCGGTATCGGGATGCTCGTCGTTCGGTATCGCCAACTCGTCGCGTTCGGGTTTGATTGACCTTCGTTGAAGACTCCAGCCAAAATGGAACCCGCCGTTTGATTCGGCTAAGCTGTCGGCGCTCATGCTTGCTGGCGATTCGGGCCGCGGTGATCACGCACCGCTAGCCTTTCGTTGCTTACCCTTCTCGTGTGTGTCGTGAACATCCTCGGGACCAACCATCCGCTGTTTTCATTTGGTGCCTATGGCGCGAGCTGGCCTCCAGACGACCGGAAATTGACTCGCTTCACGATAGGATGCCCTTGCCGAAGAGAATGGTGGTTGGTTTTAGGTGGGAGCACGCGCAGCTTGTCAAAGTGGCCGGCCCAAAAAATATCGACGGATCGTAATACGTGAGCCTGCAGTCTTTAGTATCCTGGTGCGTGGTCACGGCATTCGTTCGTGGTTATTGCAAACGCCCCTCGGAACACTTTTGGCCCGTCATTTTTGGTTAGGAATCGGTTATGAATCTATTGCGGTTTGGTTTGCGATTCGCCTCGCTTGCGTTGGTGTTGATCGGCTCGTCGCGGCTTCCTGCCGATGACGGTCTCGTGGCGCATTGGAAGTTTGCGGGCGATGCCAAGGATTCCTCTAAAAATGCATTGCACGCAAAAAATCACGGCGTCGACTTCGTTTCATCGGGGCCCAATGAAAACTCCCACGGCGGCGCACGGTTTGACGGTCGTGGTCAATACCTTGAGGTGGATGATGCGAAATCTCTCGATGTGGGTACCGGTAATTTCTCAATCGCGGTTTGGGTGCATACCGAACAATCGCTCGATGACTTGCCGGGAAACCTGCTCTCAAAATACGATCCGCAGTCTCGTCGTGGATTCCAATTGAGTATCGACAGCCGGCCGGGGGTGACCTCGAGCCAGTCCAATGCTGGTCAACTGCACTTTGGTATCGATAACGGCAAAAGCGAAGCAAAGTGGACCGATCATGGCCGTTTAGGCAATGCCGTGTTGGTTTATGGGATGGCGGTGCACGACGGTCAATTGTTTGCTGGCACCTGTGTGCCTGGGAATGAGGCCGGGCGTGTGTATCGATTCGACGGTGAGTCTTGGACCGACTGTGGCGCCCCCGACGCATGTAACGCGGTTTCATCGATGGCCGTTTTTCAGGGAGACCTGTACGTCGGCGTCAGCAAGTATCGTCTGGGCGGTTCGTCGTTGGCCGAATCGGAAAACCCCAATCTCGGTGGCAAGGTCTACCGTTATGTTGCCGACGGGAAATGGGAGTCGTGCGGCTCGCTTCCCGACGTCGAGGCCATCAACGGGATGGTCGTTTTTCGCGACAAACTCTATGCCAGCTCGATGTATGCACCGGCTGGATTCTTCCGTTACGAAGGAGGCACGCAGTGGACGTCATGTGGAACGCCCGATGGCAAGCGTGTCGAAGCGTTGGGCGTCTATAACGGGCACATTTACGCGAGTGGCTACGACGAAGGAGCCGTCTACCGCTACGATGGCCAGTCGTGGGCGCATATGGGACTAATTGAAGACGCGACACAGACGTACGGGTTTGCCGTGCATCATGGCGAGTTGTACGTCAGCGAATGGCCTCACGCGAAAGTCTACCGTTTTGCCGGGCCGGACAACTGGGGCTTTGCCGGACGGGCGGGTGAGGAAAAAGAAACGATGCCGTTGGCGGTCTATAACGGAAAAATGTACGTCGGCACGTTGCCGACCGGGGAGGTGTACCGCTTTGACAATGGGCCCACATGGACCCAGGTGGGCCGACTCGATTTTACCCCGGACGTGCGTTATCGCCGCGTGTGGTCGATGGCCGTTTTCCAAGGCCGGTTGTTCGCGGGGGCACTCCCTTCGGGACGCGTGCATTCGATCGAAGTCGGCAAGAATGTCACCCATGACCACGCCCTGCGTCCCGGATGGAGACACATTGCCGCTGTGAAAGGGGACGACCAACTCAGCTTGTTTGTGGATGGAAAGTTGGTGTCACGCTCAAGCAAGTTTGACGCGACCGACTTTGATCTCTCCAACGATCAACCCTTGAAAATTGGTTTCGGTGCCCAAGACTATTTCAACGGACGGCTCCGCGATTTGCGGATTTACAGCCGTGCGGTCGACCCTCAAGAGATCGCGGAGTTGGCGGGGAAGTGAAACGTCCTCGGAACGACGCGCAAGGTTTGGATTGTTTAGATACTCGGTTTCGGCAGGGGAACGACAATGTGATGGGGGTAATTCAACTGCGAGTCTGCTCTAAAAACTAAGCACCTCGGCAGAAGTCTTTCGGCATAACTCCTCAAAGCGGCGAAACTGCAAATCGTAGCCTAGGCTACGTAAAGCCCAATGAGTTGTGCGGAGGTGCTTACCTCCATCCTTTTTCATTTCCTGTCGACGACTGTGATGTCAGAACCATCCTTGATCCAGCAACGCTACTCGGTCACGATCATCCTGCTCGATGGTACGAAGCATGTCGTTGAATTTAGGCGGCACGCCTACAACAATCTGATGGAAATGATCGTCAACGAGTTGTACGAAAA
This sequence comes from Novipirellula galeiformis, assembly GCF_007860095.1. Lineage (NCBI taxonomy): Bacteria > Pseudomonadati > Planctomycetota > Planctomycetia > Pirellulales > Pirellulaceae > Novipirellula > Novipirellula galeiformis. The sequence continues at coordinate 22,193 of NZ_SJPT01000014.1, forward strand.
CATTGGCGATTGCAAAGGACACGCGTGGTGCGGAACGTGTCACGTCGAAATCGTCTCAGGCATGCTACACGAAGAGATGAATCGCGACGAAACCATGACATTGGATAAACTGCCCAACGCGGCCGCTTCGAGTCGGCTGGCTTGTCAGATCATGACGGACGAACGGATCGACTCGATGGTGTTTCGCGTGCTCGGCGACGTCTAATGAAGATAATGTGACGGGGGTAATACAACTCCCCGACTGTTCTGAAACCCACATCCGTCCCATCGGTTTCCCCACGACGCCCGGTCTTTGCGACCGGCCTACGGTGTGGGTTCTGTTGGGTCGCTACGCCCCGGCTAAGGCATTCGTTACTTAGATAGTTTTTTCGCAGAAGCGTCGCTTGCTAGCCCGGATAATGCATCCGACCGAGCAAAAAGGTCTTAACCGATTCATCATTAACGTGTTACGCATTTTGAATGATGTACGCAAACAAAACCATACCCCGAAGTGTGAGCGAGGGATTTTACGAAGGGTCCCTCGTATACGCGTCGGGTTATGAAATATCCGCGTCTAGTAGATCGCTCTCCTATTAACGCAGTTGATCCTGGGCGTCCTGGTAGGGGCCCCACACTGAATTCGGTGCCGTGAAACTGGAAAGGTTGATTTCGTAAGTTGACTCTCTTGATGGCGACGCGAAGAATCGATTCGGTTCGAACGGATTCCCTTGAGAGGTACTAAGTATGTTGGCTCGATTGTTGTATGGCGGTGGACTCGCGTTGGTGGCTGCCCAATTGTTTGCTCAGGGGCATCACTGTGGCCCGGGTTGCTCGGGATCGGGATCGGGAAATTATTATCAACAGGCACCTCACGCTGCGGACATCGCGCCGCTGCCATCTGATTTTGGCGCGGGTTACTCACATGATTATCATTCCGGTGCGTTGATTGACCCGCGGATGATGCGGCCCCCTGTGGACGCTTATTCTCAATCGCAACGGTCGCGATCGCCGAGGTCGTTTCGGTCGCCGGCGGCGGGCTATCAGTCTCCGGTGCAAGGCCACCTTGGCCACCACGATCACTGGGGTGAAGGGGATCTGCATCGGCGTCGTCCCGGGGGACGGCATGCCGCAACAGCCCGGCCGCAGGGAAATGACGCTCCGTCGGGAGCAAGTCAATTTCCCCCACGCAACTTCACCTCGCCACCAATGCAGTCGCCGAGCAACGAAGACATGCGACCGATGCCACAGCCGTCCTGGACGCCTCCATCGTCAGTTTTTCGTGAGCTAAATCCAGCACCGGAGACGTTACAGCAACCTTGGTCGTCACAACGTCCGGCAACGTCCCTGGATCGACCGATCCAGGCTTGGAACATCTAAGCATGATCCGAGAGTTGGCGGCTCTCGGATCATGGCGTCGGATGCTTCGTTTTACATTTCACTTCCGACGCGATCGGCGATGAACAACACAGCCCAGAGGGAAGGTTCTGCGCGTGAAGCGTTGCAATCCGTAACCCCGGTTTTGATTATCCCCGGGGGAAGATGAATCTCGCTGGATGCAAACGCCGCGCCGTTACGTGCGGCTCGCAATCCTTTCGATCACTCCGTCAGATCGAATGGGAACTGATTTTCGCCGCTGACGGATACTTCTGCGGTCAAACCCGATTGGTCCGGTCGCTTATATTTCACTGGCAGCAATTCCTTCTTGGAGACGGTCGGTGGTTGCCCGTGCTTTTCAAAATAAGCCCTTGCTTCTTCGGAGGACATCTCGGTCCCGTCCACCTCCGATTTTGAGATGGTGACGGTGTAGCTACCGGGCATCGCGCCGTCGTTCGCCTTGAGAGTTGTCAGCTCAAATTGGCCGCTGGCGTCAGTTCTGCCACTGGCCGGCCGGCTGCCATCGGTGGGGATGAACGCCACGACCGCGCCTTCGACTGGCTGGCCTTGCCAGGTCACGGTGCCGGCAGCGGGAATGGTGCCATCGAGCCCTGCGTCTGTACCACAGCCAACGAGGGAAGCAATCCCGGCCAGGAGCAGCACGTGCATTAGATTAAGACGTTGCATTATCAATCGTTTTCTCGTCGTAGTAAGTAGGAGCAAAGTCAGGAGATGACTAGCAAAAGCAGCGGATGGCGTGAGTGACGATTCGTTTGTCCCGACTCGTCACCGTGGTTATCAATTGCCGAGCCTCCGACACGTTACGGTAAATTGGCAACTTCGCCGCCCTGCTTCGATCCCAGGGCACCCCAGACGCCGTAGGGCGTGAGCCCACTACTCGTTGGAGCTGCGTAGATGTTTCCAGTATCGATCGAATCCGTGATGAATGCGACAGATCCGTCGCACATCAGCACTTGCACGCCTCCGGGGTGGTAGCTTGTGGGTGGCGCGAGCGTACGTCCGGAGTCCCATGTCGCCTCGGCACAGGAAGGGCCATTGGGAGCCAGGATGGTGTTGAACTGCGTGAATCCCGAAACGCCGTTGCTCCAGTACACTCCCGCCCATGCACGGGTGGTCAAGCTATCTAGATAGAAACCACTGACCCCCAGCGTGCTCATGCATGTCCCGGGGCTGGCGGGATCCAGATAACTCATCACGGTTCCGCCTTTGACTCTCTCACCCGCGCCGTTGGCGATGGCCCGTTCGCTCATCGCGATCGTATTGCTAAGTCCATCGATAATGGCGGAGAAATTGAAGGTCTCTAAATAGCCAAACGGGCCGCGAATGGTTTGCTTTGCGGTATAACCGGTCGGCATCCAGTCGCCGGCGCTGAAGACGTAATTCGTGCGACCGTTGTCCGTCGGTCCTTTTGTGCCTGCGCCTCCGTCCGAAGGGCATAGAAAAGCGGCGATTTGTACGTTCCACGGGTCATAGGTCGAGGTCGACCAGGGAATTGGGCCATACGGATTAAAGGCAACGCCGTTGAAGGTGTTGGGCGAACGGATCTGATCGTACACGGTGCCCTGCTCGATGAACGGCAGGATGGGTACCAAGCCGCTCACATACGGGTTGTAGCTCGGCCCCATCATCAAAGCAGGCAACGCCCTGTGAGTATCATGATAGTTGTGCAGCGCCAGTCCCAACTGCTTGAGGTTGTTCGAACACTGCATCCGTCGCGCCGCCTCGCGAGCAGCCTGGACGGCCGGCAGCAGAAGCCCGACGAGCACTCCGATGATGGCGATCACCACCAACAATTCAACGAGCGTGAATCCACGTGGGCGGGTCCGACTCTTAAAGACAAAAATTTCGTGACTCATGGTGGGGGTCCTTTCAAAAAAGGAACGAATAGGCAGGGGAATGCAGCAAAGACAAAATGGTGCTAGCGCATGAGGTCGCGGAGTTTAACGACGGGGAAGGCAAGGTTGCAACCACATGCCGTGCTCTCGTCAGATAGGGGGCGTTCAAAGCGGATGGGGGGCGAATAAAGGTGGCAGACACCAAAAGGAGGGTCGCCCAAATGCCAACGGTGTCGGACACGGAAATGGCACAAAATACGGTGCAATCGCGTCCTTGAGAGTGTGATTGTCCTGGCACATTTTCTGGCCCGTAGCCCCTTTGTTTCTCCAGAAATTCAGCCAGATTATCTAGGCTGTCTATTCGACTCCCGCGACTTTCCACCGCAGTCCTAGCTCAATACGTGGCGAGAAAGTCAGCCAATAGAATGAACCGCCATGGCCCCGCTCCGGTGGGGAACGATTGCTTTCGTCGGCGAAAAAAGCGAACGGTGACGGGCTGGAAATTGATCAAATACGCTGGCCGAGCATTCCGTCGCTTTGGCAACGATCGATTGCGAGTCCCTGCAGCCAAATACTGCATGATGACTCGGTCACTCGGTTACTCGGTTACTTGGTCCATTCGCTGCTTCCAGTCTTCGAGGAACTCGCGGCGCCATTGGCTGACGGTTTTGGCTCCGGCCCGTTTGCTGGTGGACAAACTGGGATCGGGGTTATCGGTCCAATAGTGTTTGCCGTGATCGGTCGCTACGAACGCGCCGCCCCAATGCGGCGCCGTGGGGTCATCGGGGTTGCCGCGAAGCAAGTACAAAAATGACGGTGTATCCCCCATCTTGATGTCGCGTTTTTTCGTAAAGAATAGATCTCCAAGCGATCCGTGTCCCTTCACGTGCTGTTGGACGAAACTTAGGTTGCCCCACTCGCCGTCCTGCACTCCGCCCATGTACATGCCTCGAAAGGAGGTGTCGCTCTCGATCCACCACAAATCCGCATGATGGTTGAACAGGTAAGCACGTGCCGCAGAATCTTGCGAGGTATTCCATGAGCCGATCGAATACACGCGGATATTGCTTTTAATCGAGGGATCGTCGTGGATCGCTTGCGCCACGTCGGTGATGCTGCCCCAAACGAGAATCCACAACGGTCGTTTGTCATCGGCTTGCGCCCGCTGGACAATCCATCGCGAGCCATCGGTGGGTTCGCTCCAACCTTGTTGCGGTGCCTTTTCGAGAGCACCCTGCTTTGCGACGCTACGCAACGCATCCGGTGCGGGGTAGTCTTTTGAGTGGCTGTGTAGATGCGAGTAGTCGTTGGCATAGGCATCGATCACTTCCATGATGTGCTGGGTGCGACCGGCGTCCGGCGGCGATGAAATAATGCCTTCCACATCGATAACGTCGGAGTAAAGAAGCAAATGGATCAGAGATTGAAAGTCGTCTGGATCGGATCCGCCAACATCCGACGAAACAATCACACGCGGCTTGTCGCCGTCCAAGGCGCCGCCCGGCGGTGAGGCGGTTACCGTTGTGCTATCACCCATAGCGAGAACAAAAAGAACCGTCAGCAAAACGATCCGATGATGGAGGTTGGTCTTCAATGCATGCTCCTTGGTGTGGTTTTCGATCGGTCGATAGTTTTAAGGCCATGCCTTGATTATCGCTGTGTTGAAGTCGTGTTGACAGAAAAAATGGCGACTAAACTCGACCTCCTCTGGGCACGTGCCTGTACGAGCGACTCGCGTCCCAATGTATCAAGCTCAGTCGCCATCATTGGTCCTCGGAACGAGTATTCGTGTTGGCTCACTCCATCACGCTTCCCAAGTGGTGAATCGTCGCGAATCAAGTTCATCTTAGTTTGTGCGGACATCGGAGGTTGGGGCCGCGGATGGCTATACTCAATCGTTGGGCGAATCACCCGTGCGGAACAACATGAACCGCGTTTGTTCGTTTTAGGTTTGTACTCCTGAGTAGGTAAGGTTATCCGTGGCAACAAAGATTTTCATGATCGGCTTGTGCAGTCTATGGGCGGGCCCTGCGTTGGCGGAAACGCTGCGGTTGGCCGCCACGCGGGACAATTCGATCGTAATGGTCGATCGAGAATGGACCGTCAACGCAGGGCAGAACTCGCGCATCCGCATCAAGGGAAATCAGCATATCGTGGCAATGGGCTTCGATGTGACGCCGCTCCGTGGTCGTCGGGTAACGCGGGCGGAATTGGTGTGCCAGGCATCGCAGGAGACGATCTCGGGTGTCACGATCTCGACGATTGCGACAACGTGGGACGAGAGGAAGTCCAACGGGGTGACCGCCGGTGTGGAGGGGTTGGATGGCTGGGGATACGCGGGGGCTAAGTTCCCGGCGGTGTCAGGCGGGAATGCGTTTACGTTGGTGCATCAGGCCGACTCCAACGTTCGCGATGGTGCGTATCACTGGGAAGTTCCCGCCGATATGGTCAATGCGCTGGCCACGGGGGTCGCGTTTGGGTTGGCGATCCATGAGCATGATGTGGACTACAGTCGCAACCCGACCATCTTTGCTCGCGAGCAATCGGGCAAGCAGCCGTATCTCAGCGTAGAGGTGACCGATGAGCCCGATGCAGCTCCCGCACCTCCCACCGATCTCAAGCTTGTGCCCATTGATGGATCCAGCGCACGGCTGACACTACAGGCACCCGCGAACGGCTTCGCGTACGAAATTGCGATCGACGGTCAAGCGCTCTCGCGTCACAACATCCCGCGGGTCCAGCCGGGGGCGTCACAATCGATTCCGCTGCGCGACCTGCCTGGGGCCATCGCTCGTCCAGGAACCCATCAAGTTAAAGTGGTGACGATCAATCGGACCGGTCAACGCTCGATGCCAGCTGCCATCACGTCGGAACTGTTTCACGTCGAGCCGCCCGTGTATCCAGAGGTCAGACTGCCGCCGGCCTCAACAAACCCAGTGGACGGTTTGGACGTTATTCCAGTCACCGACAAGTACGACCGGGCTGGTAAACCGGTGGGGGAATTGCCGACCGACTATCGCAGCCATAATGCGTTATTTGACGGCCAGCGTATTCAATTGACGGCTGCGGCCGGAGAAGTTGTGGGCTTCCAGGCACTGCTACGCGGGACCGGGGAAGTCGCCGTGTCTTTGCAATTCGATGGTCCACCAATGCGGGTTGATCTGTTTCGGGCGGTGTACGTTTTGGCGAACGGTCGACAGATTCCGGATCCATTATTGCCTCTGCCGGAACGCATTCGTTTGGTGCCGCACGCTGACGAGGCGTTGTTTGCCGACGTCTACGTCCCGTTCGACTCGGCGCCAGGCGTCCGTCGAGGAAAATTGACGGTCTCGGATGGTCGCGAGGTGCCGGTGGTGTTGACGATCCTGCCGATACAGCTGCCTCGCCAAGCATCCTTTCTGTGCGAGATGAACAGCTATGGACTGCCGGACCATGTGGACGACTTTTACGCATTGCAGCAAACGGCGTACGACCATCGCGTGCATGCCAACATCCTGCATTACTCGCACCACACCGCGGAAGCCGGTGCTCGCAAAAGCAACCTCGATATGCGGCTGCGGTCTGGTCGTCGGATGGACAACAAGCGGTACGATGATGTCGCTCCGGGAGCCACGCAGGCGTACTGGGACGATTTCGTGGAAGCGTTTGGGCCCTATCTGGACGGATCGTACTTTCGCGATGGTCATCGCGGTCCGATCCCCGCACCGGGGTTCTATCTGACGTTTCATGAAAGCTGGCCGTTGAACTGTCGGGCGTACTTCAACGGCGATCCCGACGCCTACCGGGCGTTCGCGGACAGTCCCGTCTACTCGGAAACGTACGTCAATGTGCTGGCCGATTTCTCCCGCATGGCAAAGCATCAGGGCTGGACCGAAACGGGTTTCCAGGTTTACTTCAACAACAAAGGATCTCTCAACGAGAAGACCAAGGCACCATGGATTCTAGACGAACCCACTGCGTACTGGGATTACCGGGCCCTGCAATACTACGGAGAACTAACGGACCGTGGACGCCGCGAGGCGAAGGATGTCCAAATTGACTATCGGATCGATATCTCGCGACCGGAATACTGCCGCGGACAACTCGCCGGACGAAACGATCTGTGGGTCGTCTCTTCGTGGGCGTTTCAGCATTATCGTCGGCTCGTCACCGATCGCGCCGAACGCGACGGGCTGAAAGTGTGGGTCTACGGGACCTCGAACGCGGTCCACGAAAGCAATCGTCAGGTACAAGCGTGGGCGCTCGATGCATGGCAATACGGAGCCACCGGTATCGTCCCGTGGCAGACCGTCGACAAAACGGGGAAGGCGTTGAAGAAAGCCGACCCGTTGGGGCTATTGATCTTCGACAAAGACGAACAAGGGAAAACCGTCATTCGCCATTCGACGCGACTCAAAGCCTATCGCGAGGCTGAGCAGTTGATTGCGTACCTGCAAATGGTGGGCGCCAAGCATCACTGGAATGCGAATCAGATGCGCGACTTTATCAGCCATTACACCAAGTTGACCGGCTCTGTCCGCAAGCAAAATGACGCGGATGCAGGCACGAGCGAATATGATCGCAACGGCTTGTTGGGCATAAGCGAACTTCGACAAGCAGCGATCGAGTTGTTGCGATAAGTGACGAAGCAGATAGGGAGGAGTCTTTCGGTAGATCGGCCGTTTTGGCGCTAGCCACGGCTGCAACGTTCAACCGGGGCTAGCCTGGAGATTACATCCGAACGTCCAAGAATGTCTTCGCCGTTTTCTCCAAAAGTCGTCTTGGTGAGCATGTGTCTCCAACAACGCATGCTGCATGTCGTGGTTGTGGAACAGAATTGTACCTTTGCGGTCGCAATAGCCCGCGAGCTGTTTCAACCGCTGAATGTACCCATCGTTGTATTGCGAGAGATCATACTTCGGCAGTCCGTCAAACATCTTTCCTTGTCCGCTGCGAACCCACGGTTGCTCGAGAAACGGCGGCTTGACATTGACGCTATTCCGTTGCGTATCGTTGTGCGCATCACGTCGCCGGATCGTACCACAGACCAAAATTGTGCTCGAAGCCAGGGCAGCCGAAACGGATGATGGCATCAATTAATTGTCGGGGCCCTCGGGCCGATTCGGGCCGATTTTTAATCTACCCCAAAGGCAATGCTACGGCAGTTCGTCGAACGTGTAGAACCGTAGTCCCAGTTCCTTGGCTTTGCCGAAGACGCGAGCGAGCGCTTCGGGAGTCACGAAATGCCCCGTGCCGTTTTCGCAAATGCGGTGCGCGTACAACACGATGATTTCTCGATTTTTGGCGGCTCGTTCAAACGCTCCGTCAATCTGTGCGTACGTGCGATCCGGCCGCAATGGGGCGTAGTCGATTCCCTTGCCATACAGGCATCCGTGCTCGGCGATTTTCGCAGCCGGTACAAAAAAGGCATCGTCTTCGCTGAGCCGTTTGTCGGCAGCGATCCCCCTGCCTGTTCGCACGTGCCGAAACACTTTTAGTAGCGTCTCGTCGGTCGCGGCGTTGTTGCGGCTCATTGGGTACGCGAACGACATCGCATGCACGTCTGCTGCCTGGAGCTTTTTCAGCTGGGGCGCGATCTCACGCTGCAGAAACGCTTCAGGCGAGTTTTCTTCGAAGTACTCCACCGCTTTGAGATGGTTGACACTGTGAGCCCCAATCGCATGCCCGTGAGCTCTGAGTTGTCGAATCGCGTCCAGCGCCGGGGCATCAATGTTCCCGCTGATGAAGAACGTTGCTTTGACTCCAAATTCGTCGAACAGCGGCAACGCCTTGATCCAGTCCTGGAAGTTCCGGTCGTCGAAGGTCATCACGACACCGCCTTCGGTTAACGTCTCTGGCGTCCGCGAACGAAGTTCATCGATCGTTGACGGCAGCGGTTCGTCTGCGTAGACGGACGCCGTTAGCAAGGGCATTAGAAACGCGAGGAGCAATCGATGCACGATAATATCTTTCGGTTTTTGTGGGCGGACGTTAGGGGGTGTGATTCTACGGTGTCGCAGTATTCGTCATCGGTTTCGATAAAGCGATAGGAGAGCGGGGACGCCACGGCATTAGGATTCGTGTCGGTGCCGAATCTACTGCGGCCCTGATCATTGATGAAGAACGTTCAACAGCTATCCGGTTGCCGCCCCAGTTCTGCGATGCGTGCATCAATATCGACGTCGACATTCGGGGACTTGTCCAACGATTGCCCCAGGGTTTCCTCGTTCATCCGGGACTAACGATGGACCGCCAAATCTTTGGGCTTGTCGTGGTTTTGCAGTTGCGCTGGCATTTTTGCCACTTCTCGCCCCCGACTTCGTCGAGGGCGAGACAACTGACGAATTTGCCGGTACAAACACTTGCCACCGAAGTCCTTTGTCATCCTCAAACTTTTAGCGGTCCGGCCCTAGCGTCCAAAGGGGGCATGAGAATTCATCCAATGATTCCTGCCTGCCTGGTTAGTGCGGGCGTTTACGACTTCACGCCGATGTTGACGTAAGCGTGAACGTGCGGGGCCCCGCGGAAATGCCAAACCAGCGACGGGCCTTCCACCCGCCAAATATCCCAGACCCGGTCATCATCGAGGTCCTCTTCTTGATAGAACGCCATGTGCAGTTGATCGAGTCCCCCGCTGCTTTTCAGGATCTCCATCACCTCATCAACATCGCCTTCTCGATAGGGCGCTAACAAAACCTTCAGTGTCGCCTCGACCAGTTCCTTTTGGTCACTGGAAAGTTTGTTGACGGCGATCCCTGGGAAATGCCCGCTAGCCCCTTGCAGCTGCACGGCTGCTTCTTTGGGAGCCTTCTTTTGCAGAGCCTGCTTTGCTTGGCCGGCATCCAGAGCCTGGAAAACCTTGTTCGTCTGTTGGGTTTGGTAATAGAAGAGATTGTCTGTGGGATTCTCTTCACCGTGCCCGTAGACAAGGGGGCCGCCGAACGCCGCCTTGTCGACTCGATTTCCGTCGGCGCGCATCGTCAGGTGCCGTCCAGTCATTTCAAATTGGAACTGGTCCGTTCCGGGTTTTCCAAACAGGGCGAAACTATAGTTTTCCATGCCACCGTCATCATCATCCATTTGTTGGATTAAACGCTGGTAACCGTCCTTCGTTGTGATGTTTCGAACGATCTGGTCGATCAGCGTCTTTTGCTGTTTGGAGAAAAGATCGTCCCCGATGGTCGCTTTGCTGATGTGCCAGTTCGCATTGATTTTGCCACGGTCGGCGTGATCAAACGGTCGCCAGACGGCTTCTTTCTGTTTCTCCGATAGGGAGGCATACAATTCTGCGACGACTGTCTCCGCGGATGTCTCAGACGAGCCCGCAGCATGAGCAAACCGAGCGTCGAATAGGCCAGCCGACGCCACGCCGACTGCGGCGGCCCCGCCAAGTTTGACAAATTCTCGCCGAGCAACTCGCTGGCCATGGGGGCGATTCATGTTCATCGTAAAGCTCACTGAGGGTATGAGGGAGGATCCTGGCGGGGGCCGCCTGAACGTGACGGTCGACACGCAACCATCTTACCAAATCCGCCACTTCGCAACACGGATTTGAAACCCTAACTCCGAAATGCCATTTTGAAGCAGCATGGACCGCAGCGGCGTGCTCTTGTTCCAGCCTCCTGTGACCCCATCTTTGTGTTAAAAATCTTGCAGCAAAACTCGACAGGAAGACGGGGGCTTGAATATGTCCAATACGCTGCTTCCCTCGACGGGGGATCGTCACTCGTAGCGATTGTCACTCGTAGCGATTGTCACTCGTAGCGATTGTGCAAGCCCGCGTGTTCGAGGATCGTTTGCTAAGGCTTCTGCAGAAAGACGAACGTGCCCAATTTGGATGCCGTAGCGACGTCGATACGCCCGTCTTGATTCAGATCGGTCGCCAAGATTTGAACGCCTACCCCTGATGCGTCATCAATCATGTGGGGAACATAGCGGACCCCACCCGCTTCGCGTCGCAGCTCGAACCAGTAAACAACCGGAAGCGCTGCCGGTTCGATATCACCATCGGGGCCATGAGCCCAGCGACGTTTGCCGGTGACAATATCCGGCAATCCGTCACCGTTGATGTCCGCCAATGCGAGCGCATGCGGCTGAGTGAATGCGACCCCATACTGCTTGATCGCCGAGCGATCGCCCATGATCAAGTGTTCTTTAAAAGTCGGGTCTGTATCGGTTTTGACATGCTCGTACCACGCCAATCCCCAGCCGTGGGCGTCAATGGCGGAAATAACGTCCTGATCCCCGTCACCATCGATGTCTTGCGAAAACATTTGCGCGCCTCCTCGACCTTGTGAGAACCGGCCGCGATGAAACTTCCACTGGGGGTTGCCTGCAACGATTTGGGGTTGTTCGTACCAACCGTCGTTGAGAATCAAATCCAATCTTCCATCGTGGTTGACGTCGCCGACACCCTGGCCGTGATAAAACTGTGGCCAGTCTTCGGGGGCACCAATCCGAATGAACCGCCACGGCTGAGTCGGCTGGGAAGGATCCGGTTGAATCGATCCCCAACACCCATCCCAGTGACAGATGACCTGTGGCACGCCGTCACCATCCAAATCGATCATGGTGGGTGATTCGCCTCGGACGCGATGAAAGGCAACGTGTTTCTGCCAAAGATCATCCGTCGTTCCCGGATTTTCATACCACACCGCTTCGTGCTTATGGACCCGACCGAGAACCAAGATGTCTTGGCGGCCATCGCCGGAAAAATCCGCGACAAAGCTGAACATGCTATTGCTAGGGCTTTCAGCCGGCGGCAATGGGACCGGTTCATAAAAAGCGTGCGACACTTGAAATTCCGGTCCCTCATACCAGAACGGTCCAGCCACAATATCCAGATCACCATCGCCGTCGATGTCGCCCGACGCAACCCCATCACAATAGTATTGGTCGCTCAGGACAAGGCGTTGAAAACCAATCGCGTCGCCGGTTGTGTCTGGCGACCCAGTGGACACTTCCTGAGCACTGGCGAAGGTCCAAATCGTCAGGGAGCAAGCGATCGAAAGCGTGACTGTTACCCAATGCGTCATGTCGTAACCCGTGTGGTAGAAGTTCAGGAACGCTTGATTCTACACACCCACGAGGGAGCGAAGGCATGCTTGTCGGACCAAACCCCGTTCGATCCACATCCTCGACGTTCGTTGTGTGGTTGCTGGGCACCTCGATCGGTCGTGTTTGCGTTCCATGCATGCGCATTGGATCACTGTTATGCCGAGCACTATGGGGCTGAGCTGAACCTCGCACGCACGAGTCGCACGAAATCTTCGGCTGCGGGTGGCCAATGAGCACCACGTCGGCGGATTAGTCGAACCGGGACTTTGGCGAAGCTCCCGTTCAGTGAACGCTCGAAGAATTCGGGATGGGGGGCGGTGGAGGAGGCAACGGCGAGCAGCGCAAGGCCGAAACCAAGCCGTACCAACTCGCGTTGGGATGATGCAAAGACGGCGGTTGCCTGCGGCACGATCCTCGGCCCCGTGGTAACTTGATCAAGCAGGCTTTCCAAATTCAGCCCACTGAACCCTTTTCCCGGTGCGTTGACAATGGGGTATTTTATCAAATCGTTGGGACGGATGACCCGCCGCCGAGACAACGGATGATCTTTGGGGCCGACGATTCGTATCTCAAGCAAGTAGCTGGCTTCTGAATCGAGCGTGCGAATTTGGTCTTGAGCAAGAGGCACCGGCGTGAAGCCGAAGTCAGCACGCCGCGTTTCAACCGCTGTGGCGATCTCACCTGCGTCCATCTCTAAGAAGGTGAGTCGCGTTTGCGGCGACTGTTTGCAGAACTCTGCCACCACTGGAGCCAGATCCTCGAGGAAAATACGCGGCGTTATCGCAATGGTGAAGTTGCAACCGAGGTCCGCCAGTGTGGTAGCGAACGTTTGTTGAAGACGGTCTGTCGTTTCGAGAACGGCATTGGCGAGTTCCACCAGCAGCCAGCCGGACTCAGTCATCGTGCATCCACGCTCATGGGGGTCGACAAGCTTCACCCCGAAACTCCGTTCCAATGCGTGAACATGTTGATGCACTGTTGCATGGCTGCTGTCCAACGCCGTCGCTGCTGCGGCAAAACTACCGCTACGGGCCGTCTCACAGAGGCTTCGGAGTTGCTGCAACGTGAGTTTTTTGTGCTGGCAGGCCTTGGACATAGACAACAATCGCAAGCGGAGTTTGGAACCAGCATCGGTCGTCATCTCTGCTGGCACGACTTTGGGATGTCTAGTCCAAATAGGGGAGGGGAAACGCGGATTGCAATAAGATAAATCGATTCCGCAGCGTTTAGTTACTTAACATGGGGTGCGAGAAGATTGACTATCAGAGAAAATTAGATCTCTCCGGTGTCTTGTGTTATAAACGTATTTCCTTGAGCGTCAAACTAATCGTTTCTGCGTCAAGGAAAGCTTGCGACGAGCGTCCTAGGAACTGCGATGATTTCGTCTGTTCCAAATTCTCTTCTACTTGATCTTATCGGAGAAAACACCATGCAGTGCCGTTCCAATCGTCTCGCATTCACCCTGGTAGAGCTGCTTGTGGTCATTGCGATCATCGGTGTCTTAGTTGGTTTGTTGTTGCCCGCGGTTCAAGCGGCCCGAGAGGCAGCACGCCGGATGCAGTGCTCGAATAACTTGAAGCAGCAGGCTTTAGCGTTGCACAATTACGAGAACGCTCTGAGGTCCTACCCGCCGGCGCTCCACGGTTCGGGGCGGTACAACAATCCCACCTATCACGCGGAAAACGGTGGTGTGAAGAACACGACGGGCTGGGCCATGTTGCTGCCCTATCTCGAGTCGTCTGCGGAGTATTCAAAGTACAACTTTTCGGTTGCCTCGAGCACGTCATCCCCGTATGGGATCACGCCCGTGGGTACGGACCTTATCAACGATGGCATCTATAACGCTCGACTACCGTATCTGGAGTGCCCCTCCCATTCGGAGGCTGGGACAACATATAGCCGAGACGCTGGGACAACCGAGTTTTACTCGATGCGCAATGCCGTTCGCACGAGTTACTTCTTTTCAACCGGGGCGTTTACCGACTATGACGCGCCGTTCGATACGAAGTCAGACAGCGTGAATCAAGGGATGTTCGGAAACGAGACTGGGGCGAAACTTCGTGCTGTATTGGACGGGCTGAGCAACTCCATCGCCATTGGCGAAGGTGCGGGGGGACAATGGAAAACGTCGACTCTCTTTGGGCCGTGGGGGATGACCGGCGCGCACACCTGCTGTCACGGGAGAATTGTGTCTACTATCACCAATGGGGTCCCAACCCCGACTGCTGCGGAAGCTCAAAGTTGGTCGATCAACACGACCTACCCGGGCCAAGCTCCAGGGAAGACCTATGCGTGGGGATTCAACAGTTATCATCCTGGAGGAGCTCAGTTTGCGTTCGCTGATGGGTCCGTTCACTTTCTTTCTGAAAACATGGATTATGCGACGCTCGCCAAGCTGGCTTACATTCACGATGGCAGTGTCGTCAGTGAATATTAGTAGCCTTGATCAAAGTGGCTGAGCCCTCCAACTCCCCCTGGAGTTCCGGAGGGCGCCAAGGTCTGCAACAGGGTTCACAAGACGCGTGGGCTCTGTTCGACGACTCGTGTCCATTCCGTTTCTACTGTGTTATCCAAATCCCGAGCGTTTTATGTTTGTTCAATGTTTTGCAAAAGTTATCCCTAACGCCTGTGCTCGAACCACGTTTTGCAGCCTGGCATTATCGTTCTTGCTATGGGTTCCCGGCTGCGGTGGGTCTGGCTTCCCGCAGACCGAGCCAGTGTCCGGAACCGTATCGCTCAATGGCAAGCCAATCGAAGGCGCTGAAGTGTATTTCGTCCATGAGCAATTGGTGACGGTGGGTAAAACGGACAATCAAGGTCGTTATGAGTTACCCCAAGGAGCGGTGGCTGGCGAAAACAAAGTCTACTTCAGCAAAATTGACGGCGGCCATCTGGCGGGAAGTCAATTTGAGGCGGGAGACGGGATGGACGATTTGCAACTGGCGGAGGCAGCGAAATCCGGTGTTGGAGCTAGGCAAGCCAACGCGGCGAAACAGGTCATCCCGCCGGAGTATAGCGACGCTAGTGATCCAAAACTGAATTTCCTAGTCCCAGATGGGGGTACCCAATCAGCGGATTTCAAGCTCTAACGTTTCTGACCAACGCGATGGTTTTGCTCGACGAGTCCTAGGCTTAAACCCCATCGAATGAAACTACTTCAACACGCGGATCTTGGGTGCGGTGCGCCGTGATCCGCGTGGTGAAAGGTGTTGGGGACAAGCGTCCCAGGCCTTTGAGTTTAAGGCCGTTGAGTTTGAGAACACGCTATCGAAAAAACGTTAGGAATCAACATGAGTTCCACCTTTGCTAAGAACCAGGCTGGCGATCGTGGGTGGTTTTGTCGCCATCCACGCGGCTGTCCAACGAACGATGCCTGTTTGTGGATTGCGGTGTGCATGTCAGCGTTGGTGAGTGCGTGTCCGGTTCAAGCCGAGTCACGCGAACTTCCCAACCTAATCTTCATCCTGGCGGATGATCAGGGCTTTGGCGATGTTTCGGCTTTGAATCCCGATTCGAAAATTGACACGCCCAATATTGATCGGCTCGCGAAGGAGGGAATGATCTTTTCGGATGGACACTCTTCCTCGTCCGTTTGTACACCGACACGGTATTCAGTGTTGACAGGGCGTTACCACTGGCGCACCCATCTGCAACAGGGTGTGCTCGGCGGGTTCTCGAAGCCGTTGATCTCTCCAGGGCGTTTGACGGTCGCATCGCTGTTAAAGCAACATGGCTACTCGACCGCATGCATTGGAAAATGGCACCTCGGTTGGGATTGGCCGTTGAAGAGCGGAGGCACGGCGAATGACTTCGGCGATTTCTCGGGCGGTTTCAAAGGGGGATGGGATGTTGATTACACCGCAGAGATCCAAAATGGTCCGTGCGACGTCGGCTTCGATTCGTTTTTTGGAATCAGTGCGTCGTTGGACATGCCGCCCTACGTTTACGTGCGCGATCGCACCCCGATCGAACCAGCGACGGTCGAGAAGGCATTTCATCGTCCTGGACCGGCGGCGGCTGGATTCGAAGCGGTTGATGTGTTGCCCAGGATCACTAGCGAAGCGGTTCGCTTCATCACGGACAATTCAAAGTCGGATCGCCCCTTCTTTGTCTTTTTTCCACTCAACGCACCGCACACACCGATCGTGCCGACACCTCAATGGAAAGGGAAGAGTGGAGTGAATGCTTACGGCGACTTCACCATGCAGGTCGATTGGACGGTGGGCGAAATTTTGCGAGCACTCGACGACAACAGGATCGCCGAAAATACGCTCGTCATTTTTACCACTGACAACGGTTGCTCTCCCGCCGCCAACATCGCGGAACTCGAAGCGGCCGGCCATGACCAAAACTACATCTACCGCGGCCACAAAGCGGATATCTACGAGGGAGGCCATCGGGTTCCCTTCATCGCTCGTTGGCCAAAGCAGGTGCAGGCGGGATCGCGAACGGATCAATTGGTGGGGCAAATCGACCTACTGGCGACCGCAGCGGAGATCGTGGGAGCCAAGGTCGATGAACACGGCGGCGAGGATAGTGTGTCGTTTCGAGCGGTATTGTTGGGCGAGGCGAAGCAGCCGATTCGGAGCTCCATTGTGTCGCAATCCATTGGCGGGCAGTTTGCGATCCGCGATGGCGATTGGAAACTTTGTCTGTGTCCCGGTTCGGGCGGTTGGAGCGCACCGCGGCCCGGTCAGGCGGACATGTCAGGGTTGCCAGCGGTGCAGTTATTCAACCTTGCCATCGATCCAGGCGAAACCAACAATCTCGAAGCGAAGCATCCCGATCGCGTCGCCAAAATGACTCAGATGCTGCGGGCAATCATTGACCAGGGACGTTCCACGCCCGGCCCCCGGCTGGAAAACGATGCCGAGATCGTGATGATCAAGCCGATCGTGAAGCCGCGGAAAAAGAAAGCGGTGAGGAAGCCGGCGGCGGGGGGCTGATTCAGAACACCGTGTCACGGTGTGATACTTCCTGCTGCCGAACCGGATGCTCAGAGAGGGGCGCCCCCGGTAAAAGGAGGCCGCTGCCACCCTTTCGACGCAGCGAAGTGGCTTGGCGGCGGTTCCAGCAGAGCCAAGCGTCGAAACGACGCTAAGTCACATGCTCCGAATGCTTGCATTCAGTATCTCCAGATTTATGCTTGCGTGGGGGCCCGAGTGGTGGGAAGATCGTGTCCGACGGAAGGGGTGCGTGAGGTGGGCAGCAAAATCAACTCACGAGTTTGATTCCACGCGGTGAGTACCAACTCGACATCGCGTGAGGTTCTGAAACACATCGGCATCGCGTGGTCGACTTCCGCAACTCGGTCGTCGTCGCCCATGCCGGTAAGGAGAGGAGAACCGATCATGGCTACGCGACCATCACGCTTGATTTTCGGTCCCAAGAAAAAGAACGGGAATTCGCGAACGCGAAAGAACCGGCTCCATTTCCGGTTTCCGTTTCTCCCCTGTTTCGAACGACTGGAAGCTCGGCATTTGCTCGCCGTCGATCTCGTCAGCGTGACGCCTCCGCCTGCTTCTCCATTGGCGGGTAACGATTATTCAAGCAACCCGGCGATCAGTGCAAACGGTCGCTTTATCGCCTTTCAAAGCTATGCTTCGGATTTAGTCGCAACGGACACGAATGTTCGGCAAGATGTGTTTGTGCGTGATTTGTTGCTGGGGACGACGGCGCTGATCAGTGTCAACGTCGATGGAACCGACAGCAGCATTTGTGATGCCAGCGTGGGGTGCAGTGCGTCGGGCTCGTTCGCTCCCGCAATCAGTGATGATGGTCGTTACGTAGCCTTCCTCAGCGATTCAACGGATCTTGTCAAAGGGACTCTCATCGACGTGGTACCCAACGTCTACGTTCGCGACCGTGATGCGGATGGGGACGGTATCTTTGACGAAAGTGGCGACGAGGAAACGTCAACGACCCTGTTGAGCCTCGGTTCAGACTTAACGGCGGCGGGCGTGGTGGTAGGATCGGCGAACCGACCGGTGATCAGTGGTGATGGCAAGTTCGTGATCTTTACGAGCTTCGCTGTGGATATGTTGGTCGACGATCCGACGATCGTTGACACCAATGGTTTTGGTGGCGATTTGTATCGCGCCAGCGTCGAGGGGGGGGCGGTGACACGGATCAATGTCGATGGCAGCGGATTGGGAACAGGATTTGCCAGCGGGACGACGTTTGATTTTACGACCGACCGCAGCGGAGATACGGTCGCCTTTGCAACCTCGAACAATGGGCTGGTCACTGCCGCGACGGGCGGTGTCAACGATTCTGGACGCATTGATGTCTTCGTCGGCAGCGGCAATTCACCCGTCGATTTGGTTTCGATTAACCGCACGGGAACCAACTCAGGCAATGGGAACTCGCGGGAACCACAGGTCAGTCGCAACGGGCGGCACGTGGCGTTCTTCAGCCGTGCAACGGACTTGGTCGCGGGAGCCAGCGATAACAATGTTGCAGAGGATCTATTTGTTCGCGATCTGAAATCGGGGACGACGACGTTGGTTAGTCGTAGTCGCGAGGTGGCGGGATTGGTGGCCGGTGACCGCGCGACTCCTCCGTCGCCTTTGCTCGACAGCGAAGTGAGTGCCGGCCCGGCGATGAGTGATGACGGTCGCTTCATCGTCTTTCGTTCCCTCGCTAGCGATCTGCTTGACCCAGCTTTGGGGATCACCGATGGCGACGCATTCTCGGACATTTTTGTGCTTGACCGCGACTCCGATCTCGACGGGATTTTTGATGAAGCTGGCGAGACGGAGATGATCTTGGTCAGCATAAACGCCGCTGGCACGGGGGTGGGCGTGCATACGG
Organism: Novipirellula galeiformis; assembly: GCF_007860095.1. Classification (NCBI taxonomy): domain Bacteria; kingdom Pseudomonadati; phylum Planctomycetota; class Planctomycetia; order Pirellulales; family Pirellulaceae; genus Novipirellula; species Novipirellula galeiformis. Next base: position 41,251 of record NZ_SJPT01000014.1, read on the forward strand.
ATGTGGGCATTAGCGTTGCCGGTTCGACCGCGCCTTCGATTAGCAGCGAGGGGCGCTACGTGACCTTTTCCAGCACGGCGAGAGATTTGATTCCCGCGGGCACCGCGTTTCCCGGCGGTCATGTTTATGTGCGTGATTTGTGGACCGGTGTGACTTCGATGGTGAGCAAGACCAGCAGTGAATCCGGGATCGGCCCCAATGGGATTTCCGGCACACGATTTTTGGCCGCAAGCCGCGATGGTTCCCGAGTCGCGTTTCAAAGCGATCGCGATGCGAGCGACTTGGATCCCTCGGTGACCGATCCTCCGAGCGGTTCGCCGGTTCCGTTTGGTGAGGTCGATTTGTTTGCCGGAACTCCCGACGCCGACATCGTGTTGAGCCGGAATTTCGCCATGGGATCCGACTTGCATACCCAGTCTTATCGCATTTTGTTTGAAGATGCATCGCCGTTCGATCTGGGATATTATCGGTCGCAGGATGCGGAATTGAGTGCGAGCGACACGTTATTGGGGACAGTGCCGGTTAGCGATTACGATGACTTGAGGGTCGGTGGAAATCGATTTCTCACTGCGACGATTGGATCGGACGTCGGTGAAATCGCGTTTCCAGGAGTCGAGGGCGACGATCCGTTGGAGGATTATTTCATTTTGGCCGTGGGGGACAATACGGACGTGGTCAGTGAATTTGATGCCGACCCGTTCAATGAAGACAATACCCGTGCGCTTCGCGGGCTGTATCATCTACCGGGCGGACCGGTGTTCATTCACGGCAGCGATTCGGCGTCGGCAGATACGATCACCGCCACGGTGAATGAAGACACGTTGGTGGTGGATTACGGCAGCACCAGTTTTGGCCTCCCGGCTACCTTTCGATACGACGTGGTGGACGTCACCACAGTCAACATCCGCACGCATGATGGTGACGACATCGTCGTCGGTAGTGAGCTAGCCGAAATCGTTTTTGGAGGTTTTGGCGCGGATGATCTGCGAGGCGAACTTGGCGATGACAGATTGTTCGGTGGACCGGGCAACGACCGCATCGACGGGGGCGAAGGGGGGGATCGGGTCGATGGTGGCGAAGGCGCTGACGTCATTTTCGGCGGGCCCGGCGCGGACATGCTTTTCGATGGTCCCGGGGACGATCGTGTCGATGCGGGAACCGGCGACGACACGCTGTTCGCCACCCCAGGTGGCGCGGATGTTTTCATCGATACCGGTGGCGACGATACACTCAATTTTTCACTCGCATTGCTTCCTATCACGATCGATTTAGATTCGACGGCGGTCCAGACCGTTGATTCGGCGGGCAACACGATTCGGCTAATTGGCCAATGGGAAAATCTGGTGGGGTCGCCCTTGGACGACGATTCGACGATTTATGTGAAACCGCTCAGCGTCCCTCGCTCGCTCGACGGGGGTGGCGGGACCGATCGTTTGATCGTGGACGCAGGTGGCGCGGTGGTGGTCGATGATGGAACCACGTTGTCGTTTCCCGGAACCGGGCTGGGAGACGTGTCGTATGTCAATTTCGCGGAAGTCCGTGTAGTTCGTGCGGCGGCGGAGATCATTGACGACGGGGATTCAGGCTATGCTGCGGAAGGCTTTACTCGTCAATTCAACCCAGGATTCTTGCAAGGCTTTGATGGCGACATTGAATTCAGTGCCGCCAATGCGGGCAACGTGGCGAGTTGGACGTTTCACGATCTCACTCCGGGGCCGTTTGTTGTCTCGGCGACCTGGACGCACGCCCCAGACCGCAGTGAGAACGCGCGGTACGTTGTTCGTGATGGTGATTCCACGGGACCGATCATAGCCGATCTCCGCGTGAATCAAGAGCTCGCGACAAGGGAGCTTGATGTCGATGGAATCTTGTTCAACCATCTTGCGGTCGCACCCATTTCGGGCCATACCCTGACCGTCGAGTTGTACGATTCCGGCGCCGAACTCGGTGACGACGACCCAGATTCGTTTGTGATCGCCGATGCAGTGCGTATCGAGCCGGTTTCCTCCACGCTGATCATTGACGATGGCGATTCCGAGTTTTCCTCGTCCGGCAATCGAAGCGTGGAATTCGGGGCGTTTGGCGATCTGACCCGCACGCCGGCGAGCGGAAATACCTCCGGCGGTGTTTGGGATTGTACGCTCCCGGAATGCCGTACGGTGATTCCCGACGGCCGCTATTTGGTCTCCGCCACCTGGGAGGGATCGCAACCGGGGGCGGCAACGAACGCATCATTTACGGTCCACAGCGGAGCCAACTCCTTTTCCAAAAACGTCAATCAGTTTATTGCTCCGAATGACTTTAGTGAGTTCGGGATTGATTGGCAGCGTTTAGGAGTGATTGAGGTGGTTGGTGGTGCCGGGATCCGCACGGAGCTAACCGGTACGACGGGCGTGTTGTTGGCTGATGCGATCCGGATCGATCCGGCCGCGACGTTGGCGGTTTACGATCAATCCGGTGCCTCGGTTAACCATGGGGACACCGTTGATCTCGGTCAGACCGCGTTGGATTCTCAAACTGGACGAGCCACGCTGCTGAATCGAATCAAGATTCAAAACACAGGAATCGCTGACCTCGTGTTGAGTAACTTGAGAGTCAACGACGGCGTCTTTTCGATCATCGATCCTGGAGTGGACGTTTTACCCGCGGGTAGTTGGACCGAAGTAGCGTTGGGGTTTGACGCTGATTCATTGGGCACCTTCAACGGGCAATTGGCGTTCGAAACGAACGATTACGGCAGCAGTAGCTCCACCTTCACGGTGAACTTGACCGCCGCCGTGATGGTCGATGAGACGCCACCTATGGTGAGAATTGTCTCGCCCGACAACGGGACGACGTTGATTGAAGGGACAACGATTCGGATTCCTGTGGAGGTCAGTGATGATGTCCAAGTTCGAGCGGTCGACTTGCTCGTCAATGGAATCGTTGTGGAAACGGTTAGTGAAGCACCCTTTGTTTTTGATCGGGTGTTACCCCGTAATGTGACGAGTGTCGAGATCGGCGCAATCGCACACGACATCGCCGATAATCGCAGTTCCGCGGCGCCGATCACATTACAACTTGTTGGGGATCAAGCTCCGACCGTCCGCATCCTCAGCCCAGCGGACGGACAAGGGGTGGTCGAGGGGACACGCGTACGGGTTGCGGTAGAGGCGGAAGATGATGTCGCGGTTCGTTCGGTTGAGTTGCTTGTGGACGGGCAATCCGAGGCGACGCTGCGATTCGATCCGTTCGTCTTCGAATTTGAACTTCCCAATTCTGCAGGGGATCATGAGGTCGAAGTGCGCGCTACCGATTCGGCGGGCCAGATTCGGTCGCATGCCATCGAGTTGACCTCGTTTGCACTTCCGATTATCGACTTTGGATCCATCGTGGTTGGAGCGGATGCAGGTAATCCAGCCGTGGTGAGAGTGTTTGATGCGGGTGGCGAGACGTTTCGCTTTCAACCCTACGGTCCTTCATTCACCGGCGGCGTGCGGGTTGCCAGCGGCGATGTCAATGGCGATGGGACTTCCGATATCATCACGGGGGCGGGGCCAGGCGGTTTTTCCCATGTGAAGGTGTTTGACGGCGCTACCGGCAACCCGCTGCATGGTTTCCAGGCCTTCGATCAAAATATCGGTGGCGGGGTGTTTGTCGCAGCGGGGGATGTTTCGGGCGATGGGTTTGATGACATTATCGTCGCAGCGGGGCAGGGGGCGGCTCCCCAGGTCAAGGTCTTTGACGGGATTACCGGAGCGGTGTTGGCGAGCTTCTTCGCTTTCGATCCGCAGTTTTTCGGCGGCGTTCGCGTTGCGGCGGGAGATCTCAACGGAGACGGTCAAGCCGAGATCATTACTGCGACCGGAGCTGGCGGCGGACCTCATGTGCGAGTGTTTGATGGACACACCGCCAGTCAAATTCCGCGGTCCGGCTCGCTACCTCCTGAGTGGATCCAGTCGGACTTTTTTGCCTTTGGCCCTTCGTTTAACGGTGGTGTTTTTGTTACCGCGGCTGACTTCAATGGGGATGGACTCGATGACATCGTCGTCGGAGCGGACCAGGGTGGTTCCATTGGTGGCGGTCACGTCAAAGCGATCGATTCGGCGTTGTTAGCGGGGATCGGTCGCGCTGCGGTTGTGCCCGACCCCGTTTTGCTTGCCAACTTCTTCGCCTACGATCCGGGCTTTCTTGGCGGGGTGCATGTCGCCGCAGGGGATGTCACCGCGGACGGGATTAGCGACATCGTCATTACCCCAGGGGTGGGCGTGCCTGCGGAAGTCAAGGTGTTCGATGGCACTAATTTCACCGAACGCGGAGGATTCGAGCTGGGCCCCGGTTTTCTGGGGTCGGCGGTCGTCGTATCGAATCAACCGATCGCCGCGGTGGTGAACCTTCAACCCACAGGTCTGCGGCACATCGTAGAGCTTGATGCCGGCGGAGTTGTAGTGCGAGATGAAAGCGGCAACATCATCTATCGGCCTGGAACGCTTGCCCCGAAAACCATTCGGCTCAATGGAACGCCCGATCTCGATGATTTGCTGATCTTTCGCACCTTGGGGACGAACGGTTTGCCCCGGTTTGTTTTTGATGGAGGCGTTGGGGGCAACGATGCACTGCGGTTGGAAAGGGGAAACCCAGATGGTCCGCCACTGGAGTTTCTGAAGACGAACTTCCAATCGATCCTGAGCACCACGTTCTCAACGAATCGCAACGGCGGGGTCAACGACTACGACCTCAACGCAATTGATTTGGAGCCGATTGAGGACACCTTGGAGGTCGTGGATCGTGAGTTCGTGTTTGCCGATAGCGACGACAACATTGTCTACAACACGGGATCCGACGATGACGACACCGTCCTGCGGATCGATAGCAATCACAGTGAAGTGGTCGATTTCCAACAGGCGAGCGGGACAACGCGGGTGAACCTCGGTGACGGAGCGGACGTGTTTCGGTTTGATTTGCCAGTTGATTTGTTGCCAATCTTGGACGGTCAAAGTGGCAACGACACGTTCGTGCTCGGCGGGAGTGGTCGCCATTTGGATCTCACCAATTCGAATCAAAGCCGGCTGTCGAATTTCGAGCGGATTGATATCGTTGGGAACAGTCCGAACGAGTTGACGCTCGATGCCCAGAGCGTGATTGACACCACGGATCTCAACAACGTTTTGACCGTCGTGCATGATGAGGACGATAAGGTGAACTACGTGGGTGACGGTTGGGTCGTACGCAAACCCATTTTTGACGGCGTGGGGCAACGCCATGTTTTGACCAATGGACTAGCTCGAGTTGAGACCATCAATACTCGGCCTTGGCAAAACCCGTTTGCACCTACCGACGTCAATCGCAGCGGTGCTACAACGGCGTTGGACGCACTGCACATTATCAATTTGTTGAACCGCTACCAAAGCAGTGTGGTGATGCTGGCCACGCCGAGTTCACAAGCTGAACTGGCCAATTTTTATTATGATGTGAACGGCTCGGTGGATAACTTTGGGATCGCCAAGGTGACCGTGCTGGATGCGTTGGACGTGATCAATTTCATTGAGCGGCACCCGCGCGGATTAACGGTCGACGAATTGTTAGAGCCGGAATCCCCGCCGACCGAAACATTGGCCTTGGCGATCCTACCGACGCCCAGGGTGGAGGTTGGAGCGGAGCGACCAAGAGAGCAGGGTGTTGGCGACGTCACGCGCGAATCGTCGGCCCGCATTGCGATTCCCAATTCCGCTACCAATCCAGAGCAAAACGCCGTTGTCGTGATTGACGGCGAGATGACTCGTCACAGCGACGCCACATTGGAAGCACGGGACCAGGCGTTGACGGAACTGTTCCTGCAGGCGGATTTGTAATATCGGTCGCCCCTTTTTAATGCGTCCAACGCTCGCGTTTTTAATGCGTGAAAAACGACGGGGCGAGCAGGAAAGGGGACACGCAGCCAATGGATAGCGTGCCGATCATGGTTTTGCGGGGATACGTCCAAGATGTTGCGTGATCAATTGCACCAATCGCTCGCTCGAAGCCACTTCCCCTACCGTGGTGCTGCGTGGAAACATCAGCTTGGGAATCACCCCGCCGCCCGCCCTCTCGTATAGCGAGACATGTTTAGTGATGTAAGCTCCCGGCGTCGAGCCCGCCATCGTTTGACGTAGTTTCGCAGCATCAACGAGTTCCGACGCATGCTGCAACGCATCCGCATAGCGAGGTTTGGCTTCAAAGAGATAATCGTGGAAGGAGTTGAACGCTTTGGAGTCGACAAGCCAAACCGAGATCGCCAGTCGAGCCAAGTCACAGGCCTCGACGTGAGCGGCGCCGGTTCGTTTGACCGTGGGGTTACAGGCGCGGTCCAGCGGTACCGGCAAGCAAACAATGGCTAATGAATCGCCGTAACGTTTCTGGGCCTCGGTCAATGCGGCGTGGGTCCGTTGACAATGAGGACAGGTGTAATCGAACATTTCGACGAACACCAGCTCTGCATCTGGACGTCCGATAATCGGCCACTGAGACGTGTCGAGTTCGATGCCACCCAGAATTTTTGCGGTGTGTCGTTGCTTCGGTTCGCTTCCGGATGCTCCCGCCGCGATTTGATCCACTTGGGCGTGGACCAACATTCCCGGAGAGAACATCGCCATCACGATCGATTGGGGAATCAAGCTTGGCTGTGACGCACGAGTCGACGAGATCGGGGCTTCGAACAAGCTGGCATCCTCGTCGATCGCAGCCTCAGGAGTGGGTTGGATGGCGGACGGCACGGTGGGATAATTGATTGTTTCAAACGTATCGGGAGCCGGCGTAGCAAGCTGAATCGCGATCAACACGGCGACCGATGCGATTGCAGCAGGGACGATCTTCAATAGCGGTGCGATACCAAACGGACGGTGTGTTAGCACGATGGCGGCGGCGATCCCTCCCGCAGCGTGGGCGACGAGACAATAGGGACACAGATGCTCAAGCCAGAACAGTTGCAGCCCGGTGAACCAAACTGCGGCGGTTCCTGCCGTAATCGCAGCAAAGCTGATGGCGGACCATCGATAACGCTCCATCGGCATCCGCAGACGCCCGACCATCAACAATCCAATCAGGGTCGCGTGTGTCAGCATTGCCGGGATGCTAACGGGAACGGACAAAATCGTTGCCCAACGACTGTGCAATACGTGGTCGCAATTGAAAAGCGAACCACTGCAACCCGCGACCGAGCCAGACGTCAACGAGACCCAGGCGAGGTAGCCGCTACTTAGCAAGGCGACGCAGCTGCATGCCAACAGCATCCATTTCACGGCAGGACGACGCATGGGACGGGATCGATGACGCGTTGGGCGACTTTGTACTTCACGTTGAAAAAGCGACCAAGGGAACGACGGGCGGTCAAGGAGATCGGCGGCGGACATGGATTTCTCGTCGAAAAAAGGGGGCGCGTCATGATGGTAACTCAAGTGCTGCGATAGCAAACGCAGTTAGCGTGCCACGTCGTGGGGGCAATGCGGCCCCATTTAAAATATGGCTTGAATCGCGGATGAGATTGAGCCAAAAACGCGCCACGCCCCCCTTTCGAGCTGGCCCTCGCGTCGCATTCTTGAGAGATTTGCGATCACGTTGAACGAAAAGGGCTCACGCATCGCGCGACCGCGGCAATCGTGAACCGACTCGGGCAATTTGACCCGGCAAGAGTCTGGTGTCGTACGCCACGAGGGCTATTGAAAATTGTCGCACCGCGAGATCAGCGGAGGCCACTTTAAAATGAAAATGAGGAGGGCAGACCTGGGCCGACGACGATCTTCGCTCGAGTGGATTTCGACGGGTGATTTCAACCGAGGATTTTCTCTGTGAGTTTCTTGCAACGCGATACTTTTCGGTGAGATGATGGCGTCGGAGAGCGAGGGTTCGGATCGAACCATTTGAGCTGGCTCTCGTTCCATGGCATATTGTCCAAGGCATTCCATGGCATATTGATTGCGTCCCACGGTGAATTGCATTCCACGGTGAGACGTGGGGCGAAAGGTTTAAAGACCGACTGCTACGAGTCGGGGCGGCGATGGTAGAATGGCTCTCATGCGAATCAACACTGAAACCAAAGACGAAATCAGTAACGATTGCTTCCGAGCGATCGCGAATTACACCTATGACTGGGAAAGTTGGCACTCACCCGATGGGCGGTTGTTGTGGGTCAATGCGGCGGTCGAGCGGATGACGGGGTATCGACCCGAAGAATGTTTAGCGATGGCGGATTACCCCTTGCCTATGGTCGCCCCGGAGGACCGCGATCGGATGGCTGAGGTGATGCGCGAGGCCAAGGCGGGAAATTTTGGGAACGACGTCGATTTTCGCGCCATTCATCGCGACGGTAGTGATCGCTGGATGGCCGTTTCGTGGCAACCGATGTACGACGAATTTGCCCAGCACCTGGGGTTCCGTGCGAGTGTGCGTGACTTTACCGAACGTCACCAACTTCGCGAACAGTTGCGGTTGCACGCGGAGCATCTCGAGCAACTCGTACAAGAACGCACCGCTCGCATTGCCCAGCTTGAAATGCATCGCCGAAAAATGGAGAAACTGGCTGCTCTAGGGCAACTTGCCGCGGGCGTTGCACACGAAGTAAACAATCCGCTGGCGGGAATTCGTAATGCATTCGCGCTGTTCAAAGCCGACCTGAAGCCGGAGCATGAGCATTTTGAGTTGCTCGAATTGATCGATAGCGAAATCGAACGCATCAGCTCGATCACCCATCAGATGTACCAACTGTACCGGCCGGGACCGCAGCACCGAGTTCCCTTCACGATCGAAAAGGCGATCGTCGATGTGGTTTCATTATTGGAACCGTTGATGCACGAAGCGGAGGTGACAATCGATCTGCAGTGCCGTGATTCGTCGACGCAAGTGACTCTGCCCGAAGGCGAGGTGAAGCAAATTTTATTGAATCTGATTCGCAACGCGATTCAGGCGTCCAGCCCAGGTCAATCGGTTGCAATCGACGTGGTCGCTTCGGAGCAATCGGTACGAGTGGTGGTCACCGATCACGGTGAAGGGATCGACAACGAAGCGCTGCCGCATATCTTTGACCCTTTCTTCAGCACCAAATCGGGCCATTTGAAGCAAGGAATGGGATTGGGGTTATCGGTTTCGCGGAGTTTGATTGAAGCGATGGGAGGTTCGATCGAGGTCGAGAGTCGGTTGGGTGAAGGGTCGGAGTTCGGTGCCGTATTTCAGAAGATTTAGGGTGCCCCAGATCGGCCCCAGCGTTATTGATGCAGCGACAATTTCGCCACGTTCGGTTGCCGAGTGATGCTCTCGCGTTGCCGCGATATTGGTTTTCTAATTCTCTGTGATTCGATTTCGTCGATTCACCGTAAGTCCACGTGACGTTAGCTACTAAATTCAACAAATCTGCTATGAACGATACACCTCTTGCCCGAATTTTAATCGCCGATGACGAGCCGCTCTATTTGCGCACCACGGGGGAATTGCTGCGCAAGTCGGGTTATCGATGCGTTTGTGTTGCGGATGCCGATGCGGCGCTCGCAGCGCTCAACAGTGAGCCCTTCGATCTCGTCCTTTCGGACCTCAACATGCCCGGCAACTTGAAACTGGAATTGCTCCGCGAGGGACGCCGGAATTGGTCTCATATTCCTTTGATCGTTGTCACCGGAGTCCCCTCGGTGCCGACCGCGATTGAGAGCATTCGGCTGGGGATTGCGGACTACTTACTCAAGCCGGTCAAGTTCGAAGATCTGCTTAGCAGCGTGCGACGCGCCCTGGCGTTACCCTCCAACTCGCTGCCTGCGGTCGAACGCAGCGAAATCGAGCGGGTTGGATTGACTGAGAAATTCCCTGAAATAATCGGGCGCAGCGCCGCGATGCTGGAGTTATTCGACATCATCGATCGAGTGGCCGAAACCGATACCAACATCTTGATCACGGGCGAAAGTGGAACGGGGAAAGAGATTGTCGCCAAGGCGATTCACCAACATAGTCAACGTCGCGATAACAATTTTCAAGTCATCGATTGCACCGCGATCCCCGAATCGTTGTTCGAATCGGTTTTGTTTGGGCACGTCAAGGGTTCCTTTACCGGTGCGGTGAAGGACCAATCCGGTTTGCTCAGTCATGGTCACCGAGGAACGGCGTTTTTTGACGAGCTGGGGGAGTTGCCCGCAGCTTCTCAGGCCAAGCTGTTGCGAGCGATCCAAGAGCAAACATTTACCCCGGTGGGCAAAAATACTCCAATCAAAGTCGATACTCGGTTCATTTGTGCGACGAACCGCGATTTGGAGTTCGAAGTCAGGGAGGGACGGTTCCGCCGCGACCTGTTTTATCGCCTTGGTGTGATTCACATCATGTTGCCACCGCTGCGCGAACGTGGTGACGATGTGATCCTGTTAGCTGAGCGATTCCTGCCGCAACTGCGCTCGGCTAGGTCATCGGTGGTTGGTTTCTCCGACGAGACGCTCGATTGTTTTCGTCAATACGATTGGCCTGGCAACATTCGCGAACTTCGAAATGCGATTGAGCGAGCGGCGGCGTTGTCTCGATCGGAGTTAATCCAAGTCGCGGATCTGCCCGAACCGCTTCGGCGTCCCCCAACCGATGGCAAAGCGGCGGGCTCGGTGATTGGCAATGCCTCGCGCGACAAAGCTTTGGGGAACGCGGAGCACTCCTATCTCACATCCCTCCTTGAAAAACACAGCGGAAACATTTCGCAAGCGGCACAACAAGCGGGACTCTCGCGTCAAGGAATGCATAAGCTGTTAAAAAAACATGAGATCGCTGCGGCGGATTATCGCCAATAGAACACTCGGGAACGCGACATGGCGATGAATCGGATGGCGGCGGCATCGGAATTGCACGACCGCAGTGACATGGAGAACGCGTGTCTCCGCATTCGGTTCATTCTCATTCAAGGACGGTTCTTGTGTCGATCGATCAATGGAGTCAGCAAAACGAATGGCTCAATTCTTATCAAACGGCGTTGCAAACGGTGACGCATGGTTTGATTCAAAACCTTTGCGTCGACGCCGAAGTCGAAGCGGTCAGGGTTCGAGGGACGGCAACGTCGTATTATGGCGTTCAGCTTGCGATTCACGCCACGCGGCAATTTAGCCGCCAACACGCCCTGTTTGCCTGGACGGAGCTTTCGCTGGAGGTTCACGGGCGATCGTTGCGGCTCGTCGTTCCTCACCCACCCAAGCGAACTCGATTGCACGCAACGTTAACTCCCCGCGACACGCGACAACGGGCGTTGACGTCGTGGCGGCAGCACGAGCGTGTTTGAGCTCTCGTCTTAGCCGTCGTCCTTTTCAAAAAAAGTTCGACAACTTCCCTGTTCTTGGCAAATTACGATCACTTCCCCGCTCATCTTCGTGTCTAGCCAATGAGTTTGGTCCAGCGGTTGCAATGGGAAGCAACGGCCGTGGGGCATTGACGCGATTGAAAGAGGAATGCACCGCTTTGTGCGCGTTGATCACTGTGGTCGCGTCTTCCGTTTTGATGTTGCTGAGCTGCTTGGCGACCCCCTTTTCAGTTTTCTTTTTCTTCAACATCACCCCCGATATGGAACACTCCCGTGGCCACTAAGAAAATTGTCATCACTCGCAATGACTATGAGCGACTCGATAAAGTTCTGGCCAGTGCCTTCACTCGAGCGATCAGTGACAAGACTAGCTTGAAAGATTTGCGCGGCGAATTGGATGCTGCCAAAGTCGTTGAGTCGCAGAAAGTGCCACCGGACGTGGTGACCATGGATTCGATCGTAAAACTCCTCGATTTGGAGACCAAAGAGATCGAAACTTATACCCTCGTTTATCCTGAAGAGGCTAACATCGCCTCCGGCAAGTTGTCGATTCTGGCTCCGATCGGTACTGCGATTCTTGGCTGTCGGACCGGTGATGTGGTGCGTTGGAAGGTACCAAGCGGGGAATGCAAAATGCGGATCGAAGAGATTGTGTTCCAACCCGAACGCGAAACGATGCCCACCTAGCAGAGCGGTCCTTCGCAAGCCAAAGCAGGGGCCGTTGGCCCCGTGGTGAGGTTCATCCGGCCGCTGGATTGTGACTGATAAACCAGACCAACCAAATCACGCATCTCTTCATCCGGCGGGACCGGTTTCTCACCGCCCTCGCTTGGCGAGTTGGTCTTAGACGAGTCCCAGAGCCGAGGCGTTAGCGGCAGCGTCGATTATGTGAACCGCGTTGGTTTTCTGCGATCCTTGCGGAGGGCCGTGACGAGCGGGCCAACGGACAACCCGACGGTTCGTAAAATCGCTGTTGCGTGCCCCGCCGAATGTTTTCATAACGATGGGAACCAGACTCGTTGGTGGCGATTGGGATAAATCAGCTACCCCTTGTGAGGTGAGCGTTTATGGGGTGTCGGTGAGCGAGAGGTGCAAAACGGGCGCAGCGAACCAGCGTTCGATTTTGCGGTCACGATGCGCCACTGATGCGATGCGCCCCATGAAACACGCCCCATGAAACACGGGCGATGTAACGCGATGCGTTGCCTAGTGTGTGCAACCCGAGGGGGACCGTTACGACCATCCGTCAGGGGAGTCCAGACGGCATTGCCAGATCCAACGGCCCTGATCTAACGGCATCGTCGCATGTGGGTTTTGATGGTACATTGCCACCGTCAATCCGATCCGCACTAGCGCGTGGAGGTTGGCGAGAAGGGTGCAGGGGATTTCGTAGAGCAGGGTGAGACCGACGTCAAAAAAAGCCTCGTTGACGCGGATTAGCGTTGACGGCAATCAGCGTGCTCCGCTGATCCATCCCGATTTCATTTACAGACAAGTGTCCGAATTCACGAACCAAGTTTGAGTATGATTGAATCAACAGTGCACGACGGTGAAGGTCGTGATCCAAAGGTGCCCGTTCGTGACGCTTCCACGCTAATGCCCAAGCAACCGATTGACCGTCTGGTTCGTCCGGTTGCTCATTTTCTACATATCGAAGCCACCAGCGGCATCGTGCTGATGATTTGTACGGTGGTCGCAATCGGTTTGGCGAATTCGCCTTGGGCGGACTCTTATTTGAGCGTTTGGAAGACGGAGGTGGGCTTCTCGTTCGGATCCTGGGAGTTCCAACATTCGCTGCGTCACATCATCAACGACGGCTTGATGGCACTCTTCTTTTTCGTGATCGGATTAGAAGTCAAACGCGAACTCGTGCATGGCGCTTTGGCCGATATTCGCAGTGCGATACTGCCAATTGCAGCGGCGTTGGGTGGGATGGTGGTCCCGGCGGGCATTTATTTGGCACTGCAATACGATCAACCGGCCGCGCGTGGTTGGGGGATTCCGATGGCAACGGATATTGCGTTTGTGGTCGGCTGTTTAGCGTTGTTGGGTTCGCGGGTCCCGAATAGCTTGCGTGTGTTATTGCTATCGCTTGCGATTGTTGATGACATCGGAGCCATTATCGTGATTGCGATTGGATATACAAACGATTTGGATCTTCGGTTCTTGATGCTCGCGGGTGTCGGTATTGGGATCGTTCATTTCTTTTCGCGGGTTGGTATTCGCCGGTTTCCTCCGTACATCGTCGCGGGTTTGGTTGCTTGGTTTGCGTTCCACGAGTCGGGCGTTCATGCAACCTTGGCTGGGGTCATTTTGGGATTGATGACTCCCGCTAAAGCAACGATTGTGCCGAGCCATTTTTATGAGTACTTGAACAGCACAAGCGAGTCGTTTGGAGGCGGAGATTGGACGTCATTCAAGGGCCGGGCTGCAAAGGTACGCGAGGTTCAACGTTTGACGCGTGAGACGGTTTCGCCACTGGAGTACCTCGAAACGACGCTCCACCCGTGGAGCAGTTTTCTGATCATTCCCGTCTTTGCACTGGCCAATGCCGGCGTGCCGTTTGAATTGGCAAATGTCAGTGACCCGGTCGCCATCGCGGTGGTTTTAGGATTGCTGGTCGGCAAACCGGTCGGAGTGCTGTTGTTCAGCGCGGTGACGGTTTGGTTGGGATGGGCCAAAATGCCCGAGCGACTGACTTGGCGAATTTTGACGGCAGGCAGCTTTTTGGCGGGCATCGGATTCACCATGGCGTTGTTCATTGACGGTTTGGCGTTCGGTGACGAAGGTTTCGATACGGCCAAGACCGGCGTCTTGATAGGATCAGGTCTCAGCGCCGTGTGCGGTATGGTGCTGTTGCTGGTGATGCTTCCCAAAGCGGGCGTCTCTCGTTCCGAGGCGAGCTAGAGGTCGCTTGGGGTCGCCGGAATTTGAGTGCCCGCGACCCGCCGTGGTCGAAACGAGCTCGTTGTGTTGGCTTAGCCATGCCGACGATAGTGCCCTAGGGAGTGTTTTTCTACGCCTGGTTTGATGTCGCAGGATTCCCCAGCGACGCGCTGCGGTGGATTGCGCTGCGGTCAATTGGCACGCGCCAGCGATTGCCTCGCTGGCCGTTTGGCTCAGCAAAGGCGGGCCGAAGCCGGCGGGGTGTCGTGATCGACGCGCCAGCCTGTTTGGCGGACGAACGAGTGGAAAAGTCGCTGCGGTTTACGTATGCTGTAGCGCAGAGGGGCGAGCATGACTTCGGCTCTCGACAAGTGTCCCGCCGTCACCCTGTCCTTTGTTTCCGTGTTTACTAGCCTTCGGTTGGTCCGGATTTTCTTTGCGTCTTCGTTGTTTCCGTCTGCACGTCGTTGGGCGGTGCGATTAGAAGACGCTGTATCGAGAGCCATGGACCGTTAGCAAACTCGTTCGTCTTCGGGAATCGTCTTCGGGAACGAACGATGTTGTCACGCGCATCGAGCGGCCACTTGTGAATTCTAAATGGACACCGTGATCCTTCCTTCACCCTGCAAGAGATACCATCCATGCGATTGACCCTGCTCATTTCCGTTTTTACCGTCGGTTGTCAGCTTGGCCTGTTTGCCATCGAAGCAATCGCCAACGAAGCCATTATCGACGCCAGCAAGTTTTCCACGCTTCAGGAAGCTGCCGATGCCGTTCCTGCATCGGGAGGAGTGCTGCAGATCCCACCGGGGACGCATGAGATTAGCGAGCCGCTGGTGATCAAAACGGGTGACACACGCATCGTTGGGGTCGGCGCCGCGTCGCACATCGTCAATAAGAATACCGAGGGAAAGCCTGCGATTTTGATCCAAAACCCTGCCTATTCGGGTAAAGTCACGCCTTCGAAAGAGCGTTTGTGGCGAGTCAGCGTCGCCGACTTACGCGTTACCGGAAATGAGAAAAGCGGTGCGGGAATTGAGGCTCGCTATATCGAAGAGATCATGGTTCATGGCGTGACAAGCAGTTACCACGGTGGCGACGGGTTGCATTTGTATTTCTGTTACGAAGACCCTCGTGTGAGCGATAATTTGTTCACCTACAACAAAAATTGCGGTGTCTACATCGAGGGCGGACACGACATCATCGTTTCAGCCAATCATTTCGAGGAAAACCAGGACGGAGTCCAGTGTATTGATGCCTACAATTTGACGATGACGGGGAATAATCTCGATGACCATTTAGGCAATGGCGTTGTCATCGAGAACACCTATGGATCGGTGATCACGGGAAACATGATCGAAGAATGCCAAGGTTGGGCAATGGTGCTGGACCGCGATTGTTATGGCATTACGCTCTCGGCCAACGTGATCGCGCACGATTTCGCCGGAGGCATTGATCTGCGCGACGCGCATGGTTGTGCGATTTCAGCCAATACCTTCACGATCGTCAAAAATGCGGCCGTCGCGGTACGAAGTCACTCCGCGAGCATCACGATCAGCGCTAATAATTTTTGCGACACCTGGATCGGAAACGACGCCGAGGGTAAGCCGTTGCAACGACGAAAAAACAAGCCGACCAAGTTGGAAGCGAACCCCAACGAAGCGACTGGGATTCTATTGGAAAATTGCAAGTCCGTGGTGATCTCAGGCAACTTGTTTTCGCGACTCAGCAGCGAAGCGGTGACTCAAGTGGGTGAGTGTAAAAAAATCCTGCTCAACGGCAACGGCATGTTCACGGATGAGTGAGCGGTTGTCATCAGAACGGTCGACGAAGAAACGCTGGCAGGTTAGTGCGCGATGCGGTCTGCGTAGGAGAGCTCACGCGGACCGGTGAACTCGCTTGGTCCTGCCCTTTTAGGGTGACAGCGTTAAACGGGGGCACACCCGCGATTGACTCTTAAGCGGGTAAATCATTCAGTTTGAGTTTGAGTTCCTCCGCTAATCGCTCAGCCGCTTCGACAAGCTGAGCGTGGACTGGTTCGATGTCGTGTTGATCGGTCGAGTGCCCTTGATCTTCGAGTTGTTGAGCCGATTGGACGACCGTGGGAGCGCCGAAATATCCAGCGGCACTTTTCAGCGTGTGGGCCGCACGCGAGAGTGCATCGGCATCGCCGGAGTCCAGTGCCGCTTGGATTTTGCCGAGCAGTTGTTGTGATTCTGCCAAGTAAACATTCGCCAGCTCGCGGGCCATTTCCTCGCTATCACTGGTTTGTTTGAGCGTCCATGCCCAATCGAGTTGCGATCCATCGTCGGCTGGCGACGGCGGGGCTGGCGACGGCGGGGCTGGCGACGGCGGGGATGGCGACGGCGGGGATGGCGAAGCGGTGGGCGTGGAACGAGAGGTTGGCGGCGTGTCGATCGCGGAGCTCGATTTGCTGCACGAGTCCTCCGGGGTGCTCCGAGCGAGGACGCGTTGTAGCTCCAGCGAGTCAAAGGGTTTGGAGATATAGTCATCCATCCCAGCGGCGAGGCATCGCTCGCGGTCTCCTTTCATTGCGTTGGCGGTCATCGCGACGATGATGGTGTGTCGGCCGTCCTTCGCTTCCCGTTTTCGGATGGCCGCGGTTGCTTCGATCCCGTTCATCTCGGGCATCTGGATGTCCATCAAAATCAAGTCAAAGGCTTCGCGTCTCGCTGCTTCCACAGCTTCGCGTCCGTTATTCGCAATCACCACCTCGTGTCCCCATTTTTTTAGAAATCCGGTGGCGACGCGCTGATTGACCACGCCGTCTTCGGCCAGCAGGACCTTGCATTGGAACACGGGACGTTGCGTCGCAGTGGAGCTCTGCGGCGCTGCGTTGGTCGAGTCTGGTTCGGTCACGCCCATCACGTCGAGCACGACGCTGAGTAATTCTGACGCCATCACCGGCTTGGTCATGAATCGCACAATCCCGGCCTGTTGCAATCGTTTCGGCTCCATCCCGCTGGCCGACGACGATAACATCACAATTTTGATCGGCGACTTGGCATGCAGACGCGATAACTTCTCAGCGAACTGGATTCCGTCCTGGGTCGGCATGTGATAATCCAATAGGATCAAGCGAAATGGTTCGCCAGCTCGATCCGCGGCACGAAACTTCTGCAGCGCTTGTTCGCCGTCGGATGCCAGTTCCGCGTCCAGCTTCCAATGAGCGAGCATCTCCTTCAAGATTCGCCGGTTAGTGGGGTTGTCGTCAACGACAAGCACGCGAGTGCCCGCAAGCCGTGACAACTCGGCGGGGCGACGTGGTGTTTGATCGGCTGCGATATCGAATTGAACTAAAAAGTGAAATGTGGTACCCACGCCGGGAGTGCTTTGTAGCCACACTTGTCCTCCCATCATCTCAATCAACCGTCGCGAGATCGTCAAACCCAAGCCGGTGCCACCGAAGCGTCGAGTCGTCGAGGAATCGACTTGCGAAAATGCATCAAACACCTTTTTCTGTTTTTCATACGGGATGCCAATTCCGGTATCCCGCACCGTGACGTGCAGTGAGGCGGTTTCGGTTGTCACATCTTCGCCGCTAACGTTAACAACCACCTCGCCCGCTTCGGTGAACTTGAGTGAGTTGCCAACAAAGTTCACGATGATTTGCCGCAAGCGTCCCGGGTCACCGACGAGTCGGAAAGGGATCGCGGGATCGATTCGGGCCGCTAACTCGATCCCCTTCTCTTCGGACTTCAACAGGAACAACTTCATCGCCTCGCCAACACAATCGCGCAAGTCGAATTCAATCTGCTCCAATTCCAAACGGTCGGCTTCGATTTTCGAGAAATCGAGAATGTCGTTAAGCAGTCGTAACAGTGAATCGGCGGACTGGCGGATCAAACCCAGGAACTCCTGTTGTTCCTGTCCAAGCTTGGTATCCGAAAGTAGTTCCGCCATGCCGATGATGCCGTTCATGGGAGTGCGGATTTCATGGCTCATGTTTGCTAGGAATTCGCTTTTGGCGCGGTTTGCGGATTCCGATTCGATCCGCGCTTCCTGCAGTGCGGCATCGGTGCGGTTGAGCGACGCCGCGTTCCACCAGATCAACGCACCGAAGACCACGATGTTTGTTAACACGAACAGCGACAACCCCATCAATTGGTCGAACCAACCTTGTGCTTGGCTCCACCAACACAGCCAACCGATCACGGCGGGAGTGAAGATGGCGGCGGGGAGCATTCGCCGGGCCATCAATCCTCCGGCGCCCCGGGCCGTCACGATTGACATCAGCCCTTCGGTGGGCCGCACACACAAAATCCCGATACAGAGAATCGCAAAACTGACCGCGGTGTTGAGTGCCATCGGGATGTAAGCTTTGATGCCAATCAAGCTGACCGAGCTGTAGGCATAGCCAACGATTGCTAACAGCGAGACAAACGCTGCGGATAGCGTCAACCCTTCGGTCACGTGATGACGCCAGCGCCCGAGAAGGTTCGTGAAAACGATTGCCAGACCACAGAGCAATAGATTCAACGCCGTATTGGGCGCCATGCGGTTGGGGATTTCGTAGGCATCAAGCTTCGTCGGAAATAGCCATCGATCGGGGCCCCAGTCGAAGTCCTGGTTGTAGCCCAGGATGCGGCCCAGCGCGAGCAAGGCGGCGAGCGTGGCAAGTGCTATAGCCCAACGTTGTGAAACCGAAATGGATGCCTTCAGCCCGCCAGGGCGTTGCGACAGCCATAGTGCCGTGCCACAGAGCAGAAATCCGATCGCGGTACCACCTGGATTCATTGCCACTTTGCCAGGCAGCACGGTTTTGAGCGGCTCGAGATCAAGCGTCCAGCCGATCAGCACGAGCAGACTGATCGTGATCACCGCCACGCTTGCGACGCGGGATGCCCGGTGAAATCTTGCGATCAATTTTGGATCGTGAAATTTTCCCAAACGATGAGCCTTTTCAAGAGACCTTGCCCGCTATGCTACCATGCCAGCGAAGTGCATGGGGGTTTTGCAAGCACGAATATGACGCCGTTCTGCGGCAACTCGAGGTCGATTCCGGTTCCGGGAAAAGGACCTCCGACCCGTTGTCACCATCCTGCATGGGGTTTGAGCGAAAAGGATGACGAATCTTCATGCATGATTACATCTGTAGTGAATACGGAATACAATGGTCCCACGACACTGATCTGACGCCCACCTTTATTCGTCATATCAGGTCGCCAGAACACGCGTTGTTGCGGAGGTTCGACGAGAGATGTCAGGGCGAAGTAATGATGTGAGCCGAGCTCATGTCGCCGAGCGATTGAGTCGCTTGCTAGAAGAGCTCAGCGATGCGGAGCTCGATCAGCTATCCCGAATCATGGCGTCGGATGAAGGGCTCTGCAAAGGTGACCCCGATTCGTCATTGGCGGACGAATGTTTGGCAATCGTCGCGAGTGATGAACGCACCATCATTCGGCTTGTTCGATTGCGTCAATTGCGTTTCGAAGAAGAGAGTCTGGAAGTGGATTTGCTTAACCGTGTGCTCGATCGGGGCGCATTTACGCGTGACGCCGACGGCATGTCTTTTGATCAATGAAAGTGGTTCCCATGAAGCGAAATCGTTGGATGATGTGTTCACAAAAAATGAACCGAGCCGGTCACGGCAAGTCTAAAGGGATGCGAGCCCGATGGTTGAGCGCGGTAGCGGTCATCTTTTGCGCCGCGTGGGGCCAACGTGTGGAAGCGGCCGATGCGGCCGTTTTTAGCGCCGGAGCAGCAAAAGTCGCGATCACCCCGTCGATGGGGATGCCAATCGTTGGCAATTGGACGAGGCCGACAGTATCGAATATTCACGACGACTTGCACGTTCGTTGTCTTGCGCTCCATGACGGCAAGACCACGATCGCGTTCGCAATCTGCGACAGCGTGGGGATTCCACGCGAGGTCTATGACGCGGCCAGAAAGTTCATTGATGCTGAGACGGATGTGCCATCGGCGAATGTCTTGATGTCCGCGACCCATACCCATTCCGGTGTTTCCGCTGGGGGGAGCCGAGAGGTGGATGGCGTCTTGGTGCTCAGCCCTTACCAGACCTTGGTCGCTCGGCGGATTGCCGACGGCGTGGGGCAAGCGATCGCGCGGATGCAACCCGCTCGAATCGGATGGGGCGGAGTGGAGGAAGCGTCGGAGGTTCATAACCGCCGTTGGTACGTCAAGGACGCACGCTTGCTTAGCAATCCGTTTGGAGGGGTGGATCAGGTGCGGATGAACCCGCCCGCAGGAAGTTCCACGTTGATCGAACCTGCCGGGCCAATCGATCCCGAGGTTTCCTTTCTGAGCGTTCAAACGCTCGATGGGAAGCCCCTCGCCCTACTTGCAAACTACTCGTTGCACTACGTCGGTGGCGTTCCCGCGGGTGATGTTTCGGCGGACTATTTTGGGGCCTTTGCAGAAAAAATTGGCAAACATCTTGGAGTCGATCCGGCCGATCAAAGTCAAGAAAATACACCGTTCCTTGGGATCCTGACCAATGGAACGAGCGGGGATATCAATAATATTCCGTTCAAGGATGGAGGGCCGAAGCATGCGCCGTACGAAAAAATTGAACAGGTCTCGGAGTTGATCGCCAAACGGGTCGCGACCGCGTATCAGTCGATCACGCATCATGATTGGGTCCCTTTGACTGCGGCGAGCGAGGAATTAGTCTTGCAGATGCGAAAGCCGGATCCTGAGATGCTACGTTATTTTGCAAGTCTTCAGGACGAAGGACGAGATCCCGCCAGCATTCACCGGCTTTCGAAAAACTACGCTAAACGCGTGCAATCGCTGGCCGAGGGCCCCGAATCGACGACCGTGTTGCTACAAGCGTTCGGGATTGGTGATTTGGGCGTGACCGCTATTCCATTTGAGGTGTTTGTCGAAACGGGCCTGGATCTCAAGGAACGCAACCCCTTTGCCGACTCGTTCACCATCGAACTGGCCAACGGCAGCTACGGTTATTTGCCCACGCCTAGGCAGCACAAATTAGGCGGTTACGAAACATGGATGGGAACCAATCGTGTACAACTTGACGCTTCTGAACGGATATCTGAAGTGTTGTTATCATTGTTAAATAAGATGAGTCAAAAATGAAGTGTTTCCCGATAATGATCCGTTGGCGATTTAGCTCGGTCATTCCATTGGCGTTTCTTGCATTGAGCGTCCATGCGGAACAGCCAGCCGAAGTGCCCGCCAAGACAGCGGTCGATCGTGCATCGGTCGATGCTGCAAAACATACGCCGGAGAACTCGGCCAAGCAGTTGAAAGTGCGAGAGGGGCTTGAAGTCCGTTTGGCGGCAGCGGAACCCGATGTCGTGGATCCTGTGTCGGCGGCTTGGAGCACGGACGGCAAATTGTGGGTTGTCGAAATGTCCGACTATCCCATGCCCAAACCAGGCCAAACCGAACGTCATGGCCGTATCCGTGTGCTTTCGGATCGCGATGCGAGCGGTCGATTCAAGTCGTCGGTGACCTTCGCCGATGGACTTGATTTTGCCACCGGTATTTTGCCGTGGCAAAACGGCGCGATCGTGACGTTGGCGGGTGAGATCGTCTACCTGCGTGACGACAATGGAGACGGACAAGCGGACACACGCGAGGTGTGGTTCAAAGGTTTTACCACTGGAAATGAACAACTGCGCGCGAACCATCCTAGGCTCGGCCCTGACGGTTGGGTGTACGTCGCCAATGGACTACGCGGTGGCGAGATCATCGCGGTCGACCCTCGTTTTCGTGCCAGCAAGACGCCACTCAAGCTGCAGGGACGCGATTTTGTCTTCGATCCGCATGGCGGCGAGTGGGGAACCGTTTCGGGTAACAGCCAACACGGTTTGACAATCGATGGTTTCAATCGACGATTTGGATGTAGCAACCGTAATCCGGCAATCGAATCCGTGCTGTCGGCCGATGTGATCGATCGCGATCCGTTTTTGACGCCGGGCGATGCGATCGCCGATGTCGGCAAGTCGGGGTTTAACTCCGAAGTGCACCCGATCAGCAACGCTTGGACGACTAGCAATTTGCATGCAGGCCAATTCAGCGCCGCTTGTGGTGTCACCGCTCCCGGTTGGGCGATTGATGATACGTCGGAGTGGTTGTTGGTTTGCGAGCCAACCGGCTCGTTGGTCCAACGCCAACGAATGCATTGGGGCAACGGCACATGGAAGAGCGAGCGTGAAGCGAACGAGGCCGAATGGTTGGCCAGTTCGGATGACTGGTTTCGCGCTGTCGATTTGGTGCCGGACGTGGACGGCGGGGTGCTTGTCGTCGATATGGTTCGCGCTGTGATTGAGCATCCCCATTGGGCGCCGATTGAATTGCAAAATCGTCCCGATACCTGGGATGGCAAGGAACTCGGTCGGATTTGGCAGGTGCATGTGCCCAACAAACAAATCAAGTCGGTGGCGGTACGCGACGATGCAAGTGCACTTGAGGCGATCGTTTCTGAAGACCTGTTGTCGAGAATGCTCGCGTCCGACCACTTGCTCGCTCACTACTCACCCGCCGCGCCGCCGCAGGCTAACGTGATCGATTCACTCGCTCGCTTGCTGAGCGATTCTGCTGTGGCGGGCGAGTCGAAGGCGCGCATCGCGATGTTGTTGAACCGATGGGGCGCGCTGACACCAACGCAACACGCCTCGCTATTGGGTGAACAGGATGACCGAGTGCGAGCGTTAGCCATCAAAATGCGACAAGGCAACCGCTTTGACGGCAATCCTGTTTCGTCGACGGCGATGCTGTTTTCTGCATTTGACGATTCCGCCTTGATCGTTCGTCAAGCGGCACTCGAAACGCTAGTGGCGTCGGTCGATGCATCGGAGTTGAATGATGCGAAGATCTCGCAACTGGTTTCGCTGGCGATTCGTGATCGCGAGGCCCCTTGGGTCTTGAAATTGCTCACCGCGCTGCCGAACGAGTTTGCCAGTGAACTTTTGTCCGCCAGTTTGCCTACGCCACAGAGTCGGGCGACCGCGGTGATTCCAACGTCGGTATTCGAAGGTTGGATGCGTCGCGTCTCGGCGAAAGATCCTCAGCGCGCGACCGAGTTGTTAGTCAATTGGTTGTCCGAAGCGATGCCCACGGGCGCTGCGGCGGATCAAGCGACGCAAGCGTTGGTGATGCAGATGGCTGCGGCGTGGAGCAAGGGGGGCGGTGCGAAGGGCACCACCTCGTTGTCCAAGGAAGCGGCGGATCGCATCACGGCTCTCGACTCGTTGGCCGCCTCGATCGCGATTAACGACAAGCATGCTGTTGGAACCCGTTTGGATGCAATCGAGTGGTGTCGCAAACAGCCTGAGTTTGCGACCGAATTGCGAGCGCTTGTGGATAAGGCTGTGGACACCACCGTCCGTGCCGCGGCGTATCGGGTGCTGATGCAGCGAGACACCGAGTGGACTAAGCAGCAGGTGCTCGATCAAGCGGAATCGATTTCGCCCACCGACCGCGTGGCCGTGGTCACTGCGGTACGCGGAAGTGTTCAAACGGCAACTTGGTTATTGACCGAGATTGGCCAAGGTAACCTGCCTCGGACCTTCGTCGATCCTTCGTCGATGGATTGGTTTCGCAGGCATTCGGACGCCGATCTTGCCAAGCTAGGACGCGAAACGTTCGCTCCGGCTGGCGATGTGCTCGAAGTACTTCGTGAATATGAGTCTGCGGCAAAGGAAATTGAAACGGCCGACGTGGTGCAAGGCAAGGCATTGTTCGCCCAGCATTGTGCTAATTGTCATCGCATCGATGAGGTCGGTCACGTGGTGGGTCCCGATATCAGCGATAGCCGTACCAAGACGCCGGAAGCATTGCTTGCCGCCATCCTTGACCCCAGTGCGGCCATTGATGCCTCTTATGCGAGTTACAGCATCCTAACGGTCGATGGCGAAGCGGTCAGCGGATTGCTCGCCGGAGAATCAAGCGATTCCGTGACGCTGGTGATTCCAGGCGGACATACCCGGCGATTTGAGCGTGAGGATATCGAGATCTTCCGCGCTTCGAGTGTTTCGCTGATGCCCGAGGGGATGCAGCGGGTGATGAATGTGGAACAGATGCGAAATCTGATCGGCTATCTGAAGCGTTGGCGTTATTAGTCGAAAAACGACGGTTTCTCGACGTTAAATGCTCTCTCTCTCCTCACATCGTCACGAGGAGAGAGAGTGTCGGGTCAGCGAGCTAAAGCTGGCAATCGGCGTGTTTCGCATCCACGGCATGGCGGTTTGCGTTTCCATGCGACCCCACGATTACAGTGGTTTTCCCTGAATCGGCACGTTTTTTAAGAATTGGTGTCACAGTACCACCTCTGCCGACATGGTATTAGAAAGGGAACGTGACCTATGCAACGAAACGAATTCGCCAGACTTGTGCTGGAGCATCAGGGACGTCTCCGCATGTTCATTCGCATGTTGGGGACGCTACCGGATGCCGTCGATGATTTAGCGCAAGATGCGTTTGTCGTTGCGTACGAGCGTTTTGAGATGCTCGATGACGTTGACCAGGCCGGTCCGTGGTTGCGAGCGATCGCTCGCAACTTGGTGCGAAACGAGTTGCGGAAATCCACGCGGCGACGACGGGTCGTCAATGTCTCGCTTAGCGAAGCGATGTTAGCGGTGCCCGACGAATCGTTGGTGCATGGCGATTCGTTGGTGGACGATGGGGGCGAAGAATGGTTTGCGGCACTGCGTGTTTGCGTGGAACGCTTGCCCCATCATGGCCGAGTGCTCGTGGACGGCCGCTACCAACGCGGTCAAAATGCATCGCAATTGGCTAGTGAAACGGATATGACGCCCGCTGCGGTTCGCCAGGCATTGTCAAGGTTGCGCGGTTTACTGCGAAAGTGTGTCGAAACTCGTTTGCGAGAGGGAACGATATGAGCGAGCTTCGTTTTGACGAACAACTCGGTCGTTTGCTTGATGGCGAGATCGAGGAACGCGAGCTGAGCCAGCTAACCAAGTCGTTGGCGTCGGACGAGGAGCTCTGCAAGCGTTTCCGCGACCATCTGCAAATCGACGAGGCGTTGACGATCTTGTCGGCCGAGGATCGTTCTGCGGTGCGGTTTGTGCAATTGTTGGATCTGCGTCTAGAGGCGGAATCTCAAAAATTCGATTTTCTTAACAGTGTGCTCGATCGCTCGAGCGTGCGTGCTGCACGCGATTTGATGCGTCGCTGGGCCCCGTTGGCGACCGCCGTGTTGGCAGCAACTGTCTTGGCCGCGTTTGCGGCCGGTTTGTGGACCGGGCGGCAAGTGGGGCCGAGGGCGGTGAAGGTGTCGGTGGCTGAAATGGTCGAAAACACCATTCCAGCCGAACCGGTGGACGATTCCGTCGCAATTTTAAAGCAAGTCGTGGATGCTCGATGGGCCGGCGACGTGGCGTTCGCTGAAGGAGATGCGGTCTCACCGCACGAAGTCATTCATTTGCAATCAGGGCTGGTTCAATTGCAGTTCTTTCGCGGCGCGATGCTGACGTTGGAAGGGCCGGCGCGGTTGGAAATCAAGGACCAAGATCAAGTCCAGTTGTATGCCGGGCGGGCCTGGGCCCAAGTCCCCGTGCCCGCGCGGGGGTTCACGGTGCTGACACCGGAGACAAAAATTGTTGACTTGGGAACCGAGTTTGGTGTCTCTGCGATGCCAGGCGAACGCACCGAGGTGCGGGTCTTCGATGGCTTGGTCGAACTCTATGATCCGGCGGCGTCTAGCGATGCAACGTTGCTGCATGAGCTGGCGACCGGCCAGTCGTTGAGTGTGGATTCCCGTGGCCGTTCGGCACCGTTGGCCGAGCGGGTTACGGAGATGCCGCCCCAATCGTTATTGCAACGCAAACGGCAACAACAGATCGAAAAAGGCTACCAGCGATGGAGGCAATGGAGTGAGGAGATCCGCTTGGATCCTCGCGTGCTGCTCTACTACACCTTTGATCCGCCCGTGGGGTCACCGACGACCCTGCGAAATCAAGCGTCCGCGGAGCGGCTTTCCGATGGGGCGGTCATCGGTTGTTCGTGGAGCGAAGGTCGTTGGCCGCAAAAGACGGCGCTCGACTTCAAGCGTCCTAGCGATCGGGTGCGATTCCATTTAGCCGGTGAGTTCGAATCGGTCACTTTGGCGGCTTGGGTTCGCGTTGATGGGCTCGATCGGATGCTCAGCTCGTTGTTGCTGACCGATGGTTGGGACGCAGGCGAAATCCATTGGCAATTTGATCGCGAAGGTCAACTTGGGCTTTCGGTCGGACACGCCTCGGGCGTGAAGTGGCGATACACGGATCCCTTGGTTGACCTGACTCGGTTGGGCAGCTGGGTCCATGTCGCCTCGGTATTTGATGGTCCGAATAAATCCGTTCGTCACTACTTCAACGGGAGCCGCGTGCCTCATGAAGAATTGCTTGAATACGATGGACTGGTTCGGATCGGTGACGCGGAATTGTGTAATTGGGGGCGTCCGTTGGATCAGACCTCCAAGGCGATTCGGAATTTTAATGGACGAATGGATGAATTTCTTCTGCTCAGCGATGCGCTCGAGGATGCCGAGATTCAGCGAATCTACGAATCCGGCAACCCCAACTGATAAGGAATCGAACATGCTTGATGCAAAGTCACAGGGAACGCCCGCCGCGGGGTTCCGGCAATCGTTAAAGGCGATCACGCGGTTGATCGATCGTATGGCGACGCCGATCTTACCAACGTTGCTGGTCGCGTTGCTTGGTTCCGCAACGATCAACGTTCCAGCGGCACACGCGGATGATTCCGTCGCCGCGGGAAGTGGTCAGCCGGACGCCGAAGGGATTCGTTTTTTCGAAAGCAAGATTCGGCCGGTCTTGATCGAAAGTTGCTACGATTGCCATAGCGAGGATGAGCAAGAGTCCGACCTCCGAGTCGATACACTCGAAGGGATGTTGACCGGCGGACTCGCCGGAGCCTCCGTGGTTCCGGGGAAGCCGAAGAGCAGTCTGATGTTAACTGCCATCCTCTATCACGATAGCGACCTCAGGATGCCACCTGATGAAAAACTCTCGGATTCGCAAATTGCCGATGTGACTCGTTGGATCGAAATGGGGGCGCCGCACCCCGATAGTGCAAACGTCAAACCGATCAAGCGTCGTGGGGATATTGATATTGAGTTAGGGCGGAAACACTGGGCGTTCCAACCTCCGGTCAAGGTCGATCCCCCTCGCGTCGCCGCTGCGTCAACGGCTGATTCCGGCTCGGGGTCGCAATCGGATCGCTCACGCAATCCGATCGATGCATTCATCTTGTCGCGTTTAGAAAAAGAGGGTCTGCAGCGAGTTGCCGCCGCAGATAAAGCGACCTTGATTCGTCGTGCAACGTTTGACTTGATCGGATTGCCGCCGACGCCTGCGGAAATCGAAGCCTTTATCGCCGATGACTCTCCCGACGCGTTTCGTCACGTTGTCGATCGTTTGCTCGCTTCGCCTCACTACGGCGAACGATGGGGGCGACATTGGTTGGACATCGCCCGCTACGCTGACTCCAACGGCTTAGATGAAAATGTGGCTCATGGAAATGCGTGGCGGTACCGCGATTATGTCGTCAACGCGCTGAACAACGACAAACCCTACGATGAGTTTGTCGTTGAGCAATTGGCTGGTGATCTGCTCGATTCGGGAACGGATGTGGCGCTCAAAAACGAGCGGCTAATCGCAACCGGGTACCTTGTCTTGGGACCGAAGGTCTTGGCTGAACCGGATCAAGCCAAGATGGAAATGGACATCATCGATGAGCAGCTTGACACGATTGGTCGTAGCATCATGGGGCTGACCATCGGCTGTGCACGTTGTCATACGCATAAGTTTGATCCGATTAGTCACCATGATTATTAC
This sequence comes from Novipirellula galeiformis, assembly GCF_007860095.1. Lineage (NCBI taxonomy): Bacteria > Pseudomonadati > Planctomycetota > Planctomycetia > Pirellulales > Pirellulaceae > Novipirellula > Novipirellula galeiformis. Next base: position 69,208 of record NZ_SJPT01000014.1, read on the forward strand.
GGTTTGGCGGGGATCTTCAAAAGCACGCACACGATGGATAGCTACAAAACGGTCGCAAAATGGCACGAGACTGCCATCGAGACGCCGGAGGATGTGGCTCGTCGAGAAGCGCATGAACAACGCGTTGCGGCTCAGCAGAAATTGATCGCAGAACGGGTTGCCGATGCGACTGCGAAATTGGATCCCGCGCCGGCGGCGGAGACCAAGCCTGAGGAAGTTGAGAAGTTGTTCCCGGCCGAGACGCTCACCGCTCTGAAGGAGTTGCGAGACGAGCTGAAGAAGATCCAGGATGCTGCTCCCGAAATGCCGATGGCCATGGGAGTCGTTGAGGGGACTGTGGCGGACACTTCGGTGCATCTTCGCGGCAGCCATCTGACGCTCGGTGATGTCGTCCCGCGGCGGTTCCCCGAGGTGCTGGCCGATGACAATCAGTCTCCTTTGCCAGCGGAACAAAGTGGCCGACTTGAATTCGCCCGTTGGTTGACCAGCGGAACGCATCCGTTGACCGCGCGAGTGATGGTCAATCGGATTTGGCGAGGTCACTTCGGTAAAGGGATCGTCACGACGGTCGATAATTTCGGAGTGCAAGGTAACGCTCCGTCGCATCCCGAGTTGCTGGACTGGTTGGCTGTGCGATTTGTTGAAGAGGGTTGGTCGATCAAAGCGATGCATCGCATGATCATGCTCTCCGAGACGTACCAAACCAGCAGCACGTTTGATGCTCACAACAATGACGTGGATCCAGGTAACCAATTCTATTGGCGTTATAACCTTCGCCGACTTGAAGCGGAGGCAATACGCGACGGTTTGTTGGCGGTCAGCGGAACGCTCGATCGCACCACCGGTGGTAACATCATGCAGTACAAGACTCGTGAGTACATTTTTAACCATACGTCCGAAGACAAGTCCGAGTACGTCACATCGCGGCGTTCGATTTATGTTCCGGTGATTCGCAACCATCTCTACGACATGTTTCAGTTGTTTGATTACACCGATGCAAGCGTGTTAACGGGAGACCGGAACACTAGCACGATTGCCCCTCAGGCGCTGTTCATGATGAACTCTGAACTTATTGACGAGTTGACGTTTGCGATTGCAGATCGTTTGCTGCAAATCGATACCGATTTGCCGACTCGGATCAATCGGTTGTATTTGGAATCCTACGGTCGCCCCGCTTCGCCAGAAGAACTGTCATCCGCGACCGCGTTTCTGTCACAGTTTCAAACCATGGTGGCAAAACGGTCTGACAAAATGGACCCTCAACGACTTGCCTGGCAAGCTTTTTGTCAATCGGTTGTTTCGTCCAATGAATTTGTTTATCTGCGTTAATGTGCCGCTGCGCAACGTGCGTCGAACCTAGGTCTCATCCCTCCACGAACCATTGAGCCATCGAACATGAATTTTTCACGCCGAGAACTTCTGCAAAACTCCGCAGTCGGTTTTGGATCGCTTGCCTTGGCATCACTATTGGCCGAGGAGGCTGGCGCTGCAACAACGCCGCAAAATCCCAGCGGGATCAAAGCACCGCATTTTGCCCCGCGAGCCAAGCGAGTCATCTTTCTGTTCATGAAAGGTGGCCCCTCGCATATGGATACGTTCGACTACAAGCCTCAGTTGCAGAAAGACGACGGCAAACCGCTGCCGTTTGAGAAGCCACGCGTCCAATTTGCGCCCACCAGCGAGTTGCTCGCATCGCCATGGAAATTTAAGAAATATGGCGAAAGCGGAATCGCAGTAAGCGAGTTGTTTCCTCATGTCGCGGAGTGTGTTGACGATCTCTGTATCATCAATTCGCTACATGGTACCAACGCGGCGCATGGAGGGGCCTGCTTGAAATTGCATACCGGCAGCGATGTCTTTGTGCGTCCAAGCATGGGGTCCTGGGTCAACTATGGGTTGGGCTCCGAAAACCAGAATATGCCGGGATTCCTTACGATTTGTCCCACACTCGCGCACGGGGGGACCAAGAATTGGGGGTCTGCGTTTTTACCCGCCAGTTGTGCAGGCACCCCGCTGGGCAATGCCAGTCAATCGTCGGAGCAAGCACGGGTGAAATTTGCCGAAAATGCACGGTTGTCACTCGAAGCGCAGCGGATGCAGCTTGATATGATGCAATCGCTTAACCACAAATTCCTCGATACGACGGGACCCGATTCGGCTTTGGAAGCGCGGATCAAGTCCTTCGAATTGGCGTTCCGGATGCAAACGGAAATGCCCGAAGCATTGGATTTGAGCAGCGAGACGGGGGCTACCCACAAATTGTACGGGTTGGACGACAAAGTGACCGAGGATTTCGGTCGCCAGTGCTTGATGGCGCGGCGTTTTGTCGAACGGGGTGTGCGATTTGTCCAAGTCTCACACAGTAACACCGAGGTCCAATGGGACCAACATGGCGCCCTGCGAAAGGGGCATACGCAGAATGCGGCCGAAGTCGATAAGCCGATCGCAGGTTTGTTGCGTGACTTAAAAGCACGTGGATTGTTAAAGGATACGCTCGTGTTGTGGGGTGGCGAGTTCGGTCGTACGCCGACTTGCCAAGGTGCCGGTCGCGATGGACGTGATCACAACCCCGAAGGCTTCACGATGTGGATGGCGGGCGCGGGGGTGCGCACCGGTATCCAGTACGGTGAAACGGATGAATACGGCTATTACGCTAGCGTCAATAAAGTACACATCCACGACTTGCACGCGACCCTTCTGCATCTGATGGGGATCGATCATGAACGTCTTACCTATCGACACGCGGGACGTGATTTCCGTTTGACCGATGTGGCGGGACGCGTTGTTACCGATATCCTCAGCTAACTCCAAATTTGTTGTTAGGCTAACGCAACATCGTGCGTTTGAATCGATGTACGATGGCATCTACATTCCAGCTCACGGGCGGTGCCGGTCAGCGCCCCGTTTGAGCTCAGGAGCTTGGAAGTGTTGCTCCGCGAGTCGTTCGGCGAAGGGAATGTCGGCCGTTAACCACCAGCAAGCATTGCGAGAAAATCATCGACGCCAATTCAGATTCATCCGCGCCACCGGATTCACTTAACCGCGCTCGTTGGGTGTTGTTAACGTTGTTGGTGGTTTCAATTCTGGTCAATTACATCGATCGCGGAGCGCTCTCCGTGGCGATTCCTGCAATCGATGCCGAGTTTTCAATGACGCCGACCCAGAAAGGGTTGCTGTTGTCAGTTTTCTTCTGGAGCTATGCGTTGCTCCAGTTGCCTGCGGGTTGGTTGGTCGATCGCTACGATGTGAAATGGGTCTACGCAGGCGGCTATCTGATTTGGACCATTGCCACAGTGATGACGGGATTTGTCGGCGGATTTGCGGCATTGTTAGCGGCCCGTTTACTACTAGGGTTGGGCGAAAGTGCGGCGTATCCGGCGATCTCGCGGTTGATCGTCGAGAATTTTCCCGAGCACAAGCGGGGCACCGCTAACGCGTTGATCGATGCGGGAACCAAGATTGGCCCCGCCCTCAGTATCCTAGCCGGCGGTTTGTTGGTCGATCAATTTGGTTGGCGATCGTTGTTTATCGTACTTGGCTTCGGAAGCTTCATTTGGTTGTTACCTTGGATCCATTACGTTCCATCGCGTCCGCGTCAAGCGACGACGACCACGGAGCAAGCCCCGGCGGACCGTCCCACGCTAGCCCAAGTTGCTTTGCATCGGTCGGTCTGGGGGACGTCATTGGGCATGTTTTCCTTAGGCTACGTTTGGTATTTTTTGTTGACTTGGTTACCGTCCTATTTGATGGACGTCCACGATTTAAATTTGAAAGAGACGGCGGTCTCGGCGGCATTGCCGTTCTTGGCGATGGCCGCCTCTTCGGTTTTTTGGGGCTGGGCAGCGGACCGTATGATCCAACGGGGCCATTCGGCCACGTTCGCGCGCAAGTCGATCTCGCTGAGTGGACTTGCGATCGCGGCAGTGTTGTTGATCGCGGCTTCGCAAGCTCAGTCGGCGACCGTATGCATTGGATTGTTAACGGGGGCCTGTTGTGCACTGGGCATGTTCACCGCGAACGTTTGGGCCATGACGCAGACGTTGGCGGGGCCTGCGGCGGGTAGTTGGACCGGGATTCAAAACTGTATTGGTAATATGGGTGGCGTCGTTTCCCCTTTGGTCGCGGGATGGTCGGTCGGACAAACCGGGACGTACCAGGCGGCTTTTTACGTGGCCGCCGGAGTGATGGCGATGGGCATCGCCGCCTACCTGTTTATGGTAGGTCCCATTCAAGAGATTCATTGGCAGAAAGAACCACGTGCCGGAGAGAGCCATGAGTGAGAGAACCGTCAACGAGTCCGCCGTCCCTGAGAATCAGGTCCAATCGGCGGAGAATCTCAACCACGCCGTGATCGAGTTGCTCGCGGATTTAGTGCGGATCAATAGCGTCAATCCGAACTACGAAGGGGGCGTCCCCGAGGCTGAGTTGGCCGACTTTGTCGAACAGTATTTCACGGCCTTGGGAGTCGAAACTTGGCGTCAACAGGTGTATCCCGACCGTCCCAATGTGATCGCTCGCATTCCAGGGCGGAACCCCGAACGGCGTATCGTGCTCGAAGCCCACTTGGATACCGTTTCCACGGTGGGCATGACCATCGATCCTTGGAATCCCGAGATTCGTGATGGGAAAATGTACGGTCGAGGTTCGTGTGATACCAAGGGTGGAATGGCGGCGATGATGCACGCGGTCGCCAGCTTGGTTGCCGATGGAATCACACCCGAGTGCGACGTGTTGTTTACCGCTACCATCGATGAAGAGTATTCGTATCGCGGCGTCGTGGCGTTGTGCGATTCGTTGAGCCCCGGCACGGTCGACCCGCACATCCTCAGCCATGAGGTTCCGCCTCGTAATCCGTGGCATGCCGAAGCGGCGATCATTGCCGAGCCAACGGGTTTGATGGCGGTGATCGCGAGCAAAGGGCTCGTGCGTTGGAAGATCGAAACGCGAGGCAAAGCAGCGCATTCGGCAAAACCGCACCTCGGGGTGAATGCAATCGAGCACATGGCGCACGTGATCACTGCCCTTCAGCAGGATACGCGGCGACTCTCCGAGCACACGCACCCATTGCTCGGCCCGGCAACATGCAACATCGGCGTGATCCGTGGCGGCGTCCAGATTAATTTTGTCCCCGATCGTTGCGAGATCGAGATCGACCGTCGTCTGTTGCCCGGCGAAACACGCGAAAACGTGTTGGCACATTACCAACAACTCGTCGACTCGGTTGCGGCCGAGCATCCCGGTATGGACGTGGTCATGCATCCACCCATGCTGAGCGATCGGCCGTTAGAGACGGACGCCGAATCCGCTGCGGTGCAAACGATGTCCAATGTTTTGCAGAGGTTGGGGCTGGACGCCACATTGACCGGGGTCCCGTTTTGTAGCGATGCCAGCAAGTTTGGTGCGATCGGAATCCCCAGCATGATTTTGGGGCCTGGCAGTATCGACCAAGCTCATGCCGCGGTGGAGTATATTGAGTGCAGCGAAGTGGTTCAGGCCGCCGAGATCTATCGACAATTTTTAATCGAGTTCGTTTAGACGATACAGCCTTCCGAGCATCCCGGTCCCGACCTTCTGGGGCCGCATCCCTGTTTGACACGCGGCGGCCTTGAATCGGTCGCCCAATGTCCGGCGTGGTGAATGTTGAAGGATGTGGGCAATCTAAATCGTAACTCGAAGCGTCCGTTTTGAAGTGGGGCTATTACCGTTTTACTTCGCAAATCATAAGCCGGCGTGTAAGCGAGGGACTGAGTTGAACGTAACTGAGTCGAAAGTATTGGTCCCTCGCTTACGCGTCGGATTATGAAATATCGGCCACTAGCTCCGTTGGCTCACGATGTTTGAGTTAGATTCTTAGTGGGCCAATTTTTTGAGAACGCTCTATCACACGCCTTCATTGAATGGGAATAACGAGAAGTGGAATTGAAAAACAACGAATCGCTAAAATTGTGCCGTCGCTCCTTTGTCGGTGGTTCGCTCGCCGCCGCCGCAACGCTGGCCGCGTCCACTTCCACGGTGTCCGCAATGGAGACGAAATCGTCGACGCCCGAAGGTTGGATTGACGCGCATGTTCACGTCTGGACTCCCGACACCGAAACTTACCCACTTGGGCCTGGATTCAAACCGGCAAATATGTTGCCGCCAAGCTTTACGCCGGAGGAATTGTTCGCGCATTGCAAGCCTGCCGGTGTACAGCGGATCGTTTTGATCCAAATGAGTTTCTACAAGTACGATCACAGCTACATGCTGGCGGCGATGAAGGCGAATCCCGGCGTCTTTTCGGGAGTGGCACTGATCGATCATCAGAGCGCCGACCTCGTGGATCGGATGGATGAGTTGGCCAGTAGCGGTATGCGCGGGTTTCGCTTGCATTCGATGGCCGACACGAAGGGAGGCGATCCCAAAGGATGGGTGACGGATCCTGGGATGGCCAAGTTGTGGCGAAAGGCGGCGGAGGACGGATTAGCGGTTTGCCCCTTGATCAATCCTCAGGATATTCCCTACGTCGATGCGTTGTGCAAAAAGTTTCCCGAGACAAAGGTCGTCGTGGACCACTTCGCGCGGATCGGAGTCAGCGGCAAAATCGAATCGGATTCACTCGACAACCTCTGTCGCATGGCCAAGTACCCGAACACCCATGTGAAGACGTCGGCCTTCTATGCGCTTGGTAAAAAGGCCGCCCCCTACGAGGATTTGATCCCGATGATCAAACAGGTTTGCGACCACTTTGGTCCAGAACGTTTGATGTGGGCAAGCGATTGCCCATTCCAAGTCCAGGACGGTCACACCTACAAGGCATCGATCGCCTTGATCCGTGATCGGATCGATTTCTTGTCCGCAAGTGACAAGCAATGGATCCTCAAAGACACCGCGGCGAAAGTCTTTTTCGCTTAGCCGTCTGCCCACTGTTCTCTCCTCCCGCTTGTCTGTTCCTTCCTGTTGGTCCGGTCTCCAATGAATCCCTCGCAACCTGCAACGTCCATTGCAACCATGGACGATGTCCGCGCCGCCGAGTCGGTGATCCGTAAGTATCTCTCTCCGGCGCCGCTGGTTCGGTCGTATGCGTTGGAGAAGCAACTTGGTTTAGCGGCGGGGCGTCGGGTGTGGATCAAGGACTACGGTTGGACGCCCGTAGGATCATTCAAATTGCTCGGTGCGATCAATTGGATGGCCAACCATTTGGAGACGATTGGCGATCGCCCGGTGGCCGCCCACTCATCGGGAAATTTTGCCTCGGGACTTGCGTTTGCCGGGATGACCTTTGGAAAACGCGTGATCATCGTGATGCCTGAGGATGCACCGAAAATCAAGTTTGAGAGGACCCGCTCGTTTGGCGCCGAGATTCGTACCTACGACAAGTCGACAGATCATCAAACGGGACAGCGAGATCGTTTGACGCGAGAGATTGCCGAGCGAGAGGATGCGGTTCAAGCGTCGCCCTACGATGACAACGACGTGATCTCGGGCAATGGGGTAGGCGGTCTGGAGATCGTCAGCGAGCTGAAGCGTCAGGAGCGTACGGTATCGCATTTTGTTTGTGCGGTCAGTGGGGGGGGCTTAATGGCCGGGCACGCCTTGGCGATTGCGGATGGCTTCCCCAACGCACAAATCGTGGGCGTTGAACCTACGGGCGCCGATGACTTCGCTCAGTCTTTAGCCGCGGGCAAACGCGTTCGGGTGGATCATCCGGAGAGTATCTGTGATGGATTGTTGTCGTACGACGTTGGCGTGCACAATTGGCCGATCCTGCGCGACCACGTCTCAACTGCTGTCACGGTGTCGGACCCGGAAACATGTCAAGCGATGAAGTGGTTGGATACCCAGCATGGGCTGCGCACTGAGCCGTCGGGGGCGAGCACGATTGCGGCTCTTTTGTCGGGGAAAATTGATCTCCGTGGTGATGGTGACATCACCGTCGTACTCAGCGGACGTAATGTCGATCCCGATGATTTTCGAAATTGGACCGATGGGGCAGTCGCGGTCCAAAATCGTATGGCCGCGGCGGAGTGATAATGCCAGGCGAGTCGCGAATGCCTTTCACAATGAATATGCTTAAAACAGGAGAGTTATCGATGAATTGTAGTCGTTTCAAGCCGAGGAACCTTGTCACGCCTTTGCTGGTTTTCGGGATGGTGTTTACGGTCGTCGGGGCGCCACGCAGCGCTCAAGCGGAGCACGACGGCAAACTTCAAATCTTGTTGCTCGGTGATAGCACCACCGAAGGCAGTGTGCCGCGGCGATTGAGACCCGAAGGACCGCATCTAGAGAAGGTGTTGGAACAGTTGTTGGCGGCGGAGGAGGATTTGCCTGAGTGTCAAGTGATCAATTCAAGTCAGAGCGGTGAAACGATCCGTCGACTTTTGGATTCAGGCCGCTACGATCGCAACGGAGCAAAATTGCCGGGGCTGGATTACGTCTTCATTCGCTACGGTCTCAATGACCGTGCGCGAATTGAAAACTTCGTAGAGAATTTTCCCAAACACTTCGCGGAACTGTGCGAACGATTGCGACAAGATCATCCCGGTGCCGAACTGATTCCGATGACCGTGATCCCGTTTTCGGGGGAAGAGGCGAGCGAGGAAATCAACAACCTCATTCGGCAAGCTGCAGCGGCAGAAGGTCTCGAAGTCTTTGACATCTATCCGCGTTATGCCGAGGAGTTGACCAAAGGGCATAACTCGCTCAACTATCGACGCTATGCGTTGAGCAAAATTCCCGCCAAGTACCACGAGCTGGTCAAGCCGTTTGTGCGGGGGCCGAGCGTGGAAGTGATGGGCAACGAGCTTGACGCGATTCTCGGTGATTTGCCTGGATGGTATGCAGATCGGCATCCCAATTTGGCGGGCTACAACGTGATCGCCGATGAAACGGCGAAGTACCTTGCCACCCGGCTTCGTGAAAAGCAGACCGAGCCTGCCGGCGCGGCTCAATAGAGCTCGATCAAACCTAACGGTGGCTAATGGTTATTCCCCCCTCGCTTTCTTGGGGCGGGCGGATGCGTCGAAAGCGGCCGTGAAGTGATGGCTTTGCCATCCGGCCCTATCCAATGTGCACTGGAAAGAACGACTTTCTCCGCACCGGGGCACTGCTACGCCGTTGTGTAGGCTTTGGCTAGGCGGTGAGGGGGGCAGCTCGATGCATGGGGTGATTGCGTGTTTTTGGGCGACTGTCATGACGGGATGACGCAGCACAACATTAGTCGACCAGCACCGCTGGCCAATGGGACTGTGATCGATACGGAACGAGTCACCCCAAGGTGGCGACAAATTGAATGTGTCTGGAAAAGGAATGATTATTGATGAATCATGCTCGCTCGAAGTTGAATCGCATCGTCGCTCGGATCCTTGGCTTCGGGATCATTTTGGCATGCTTGGGAACGCCCGGTATCGCCCACGCGGAGCATGAAGGGAAACTTCAGATTTTGTTGCTCGGCGATAGTACCACCAAAGGCACGACGACGCGGCGACTAAAACCCGAAGGACCTCACCTTGAGCAGGTAATTGAGCAATTGCTGGCGGCTGAGGAGGATCTGCCTGCGTGCCATGTGATCAATTCAAGTATGGGGAGCGAGAGCATTCGCCGACTACTGGATTCGGGGCGTTATGATCGTGACGCGTCAAAGTTGCCGGGACTCGACTACGTCTTCATCCGGTACGGTTTGAACGACCGTGTGTTGACCGAAAACTTTGCGCAGGATTTTCCCAAGCACTTCGCGGAGTTGTGCGAGCGATTGCGCCGGGATCACCCCGGAGCCGAGCTGATTCCGATGACCGTGATCCCGTTTGAGAGTGCCGAGGTGAGCGAAGGGATCAATCAACTCATTCGACAAGCTGCGGCGGCGGAGAATCTCGAGGTCTTTGATATCTACCCGCGGTACGCCGCGGAGGTTCGCAACGATAAGAACGCACTTCAGTATCGTCACTACCCATTAGCCAAGATCCCCGCTCGATATCACGAGCTGGTCAAGCCCTTTGTGCACGGGGCCAGTGTTGAAGTGATGGACAACGAGCTGGACTCGATTCTTGGCCAATTGCCAGGATGGTACTCTGAACGGCATCCCAATTTGGCAGGTTACAATGTGATCGCCGATGAAACGGCGAAGTTCCTTGCGAAGCGACTGCGTAAAAAGCAGGCCGAGCGTGTAAGCGTCGATCAATAAAACAGGCTCGAGGCGGACCGTTGAAGCGCCAATGAAGGTGTCGCGAGAATGCGTTCATTGCGTGATTGCCCCCCTTACTTGTTGCTTGACAGGTAGCTAGGACGCTGTTAGGGTGGTTGAACAAGGCCCCGATGCCGCATTGCCAAGCAAGGTCAATGCAGCAATGCACGAACGGGGCTTCCCACCACACCTTACCCACCCCGCCCTCCTCCGAAGCTTCGGCTCGGATGTTCGTTAAAGTTGGTTTGTTGCATGGCGTTGCAGCGGCTGGCAATGGCGGAATGGCACAGCGACGTTTGATGATGTCGATTGCCATCTCGTGCAGTGGTCTTTCCACAACAGCCACTTCGATTAAAAGGCAATTGGATCATGGGACGCTTCCCCATCTTCGCGACCACGCTTTTGGCAATCGCTGTATCGGCCTCGCTGGGGTTCGGCAAAGAGCCGGCAGCGGACGGAAAGGACTCGCCCGGAATGGTGCTGTTCAAGACCAAAATTGAGCCGGTATTGAAGAGCCATTGTTATGAATGCCACTCCAAAGGTGCCGATGAGATCGCGGTCGGTTTAGAGCTCGATTCGCCGACGGGCCTGATGCGAGGTGGCGACTCGGGGCCAGTCGTGATTCCTCACGATCCGGCTAAAAGTCTGTTGATCCGTATGCTGCGACATGATGACGATGTTTCACCGATGCCGCCCGAAGAAAAACTTTCGAGCGAAGTGTTTACTGCGTTTGAAGAGTGGGTTCGTCTTGGGGCGCCTGACTCACGTAGTGACCAGGGGCTGACCGCACGGGACGAACGTTACGAAGCGGGGCGACGCCATTGGTCGTTCCAGTCGCCCGTGGGGGTGGATCCGCCAGTGGTTCAACAGGCCGATTGGCCACGCAGTGTCATCGACGAATTTGTGCTTTCCACGATGGAATCCGAGGGCGTCAAACCCGTTGCCGATGCGAGTCGTCGCACTTTGGTTCGCCGCATCTTCTTTGATCTGGTAGGGCTACCGCCTTCCGCCGAGTTACTCGAGCAATTTGCGAATGATGACTCGCCTGAGGCAATCGCCAAGTTGATCGATCATTTGCTTGAATCGCCGCAATTCGGTGAGCGTTGGGGACGCCATTGGTTGGATGTGGTGCGCTACGCGGAATCGAGCGGGATGGAGTTCAATTTTACGTATCCCCACGCATGGCCGTATCGCGACTATGTGATCGATGCGTTCAACCAAGATAAGCCGTACGATGTTTTCGTGCGTGAACAAATTGCGGGTGATCTGATGCCGGTTGGCGAGAGTGATACGCCCGAGGCGGTGGAAGCCCGGCGGATCGCGGTGAGCATTCTATCGTTTGGCCCCAAGCGACATAATTCTCGCGGCACTCCGTTTCGCATGGACGTGGCCGACGACCAGATTGATACGGTGTTTCGCGCGACGATGGGATTAACGGTTGCCTGTGCCCGGTGTCACGATCACAAATTCGATCCGATTCCTACCAAGGATTATTATTCATTGGCCGGGATCTTTATGAGTACCGAACCGCTCTTCGGTACGATCAAGCAAACGTACAGCAACACGCCTACCGATCTGCTCCCGATCGGTCCCGATGCCGCCGCCAAGCACGCTGCCGCCGAAGCGCACGACAAGAAGATCGACGAAGCAACAAAGCAGGTTGCCGCGAAAAAAGAGGCGTTGAAAAAGGCGGGCGAGGCGGAAAAGGTCGCAGCCGATACAAAAGCAGCCGATACAAAAGCAGACGATGCAAAAGCCAAGGCGGCAGCGAAGCTTGTTGCGGATTTGCAGGCCGAAGTCACATCGCTCGAAGCGAAGCTAGCCGAACTCAAAAAGAACCGTCCTGCTCGCCCTCAATACGCAATGACCGCTCGCGATCGAGACAAGCCAGCGGACATCCATGTGGCCATCCGCGGCAATCTTGGTGACAAGGGGGAATTGGCTCCGCGAGGGTTCTTAAGTGCCGTTTCGATGCCCGATTCCCCAGTGATCCAAGCGGGGCACAGTGGTCGATTGGAGTTGGCCCAGTGGATTTCGAGTCCCGACAATCCGTTGACCGCGCGGGTGATGGTCAACCGGATATGGCACCATTTGTTCGGTAGCGGATTGGTCCCAAGCGTCGACAATTTCGGTTTGATTGGAAAACAGCCGGTTCATCCCGAATTGCTCGACACGCTTGCCTTGCAATTCATTGAAACCGATTGGTCGGTCAAACAAATGATCCGCAAAATCATGCTCAGCCGCGTTTACCAGCTCAGCAGCACCCGCGACGCCGAGAACATGAAACTCGATCCCTTGAATCGATTGTATTGGCGATCTCAGCCACGGCGTCTCGAAGCCGAAGCGATCCGTGATGCTATTTTGTGTGTGAGCGGCCAACTCGATCTGAATCGCCCCGAAGGGTCCACCGTAACGGCGTTGGGCGACACGCTTGCCCGCGGGGTTGCAACGGAGAAGTTGCAGCCGCCGAGTAACCACCGTAGCGTTTATCTGCCTATCGTCCGCGACTACATCCCCGAATTATTTGATCTGTTCGATTTCCCGTCGCCTAGTTTGGTGAGCGGAAGTCGTAGCGTCACCAATGTTCCTGCGCAATCACTCTATCTACGTAATTCGACGTTTGTCGCCGAGCAGGCTAAGCACGCTTCGCAGCGACTGTTGGCCTCGCCCGAGGCGAGCAACGATGAGCAGCGAGTTGAATTGGCGCTGCGTTGGGCGCTTGCACGTCCGGTCACTGACGCGGAGCGGTCTGCGGCGTTAGCGTTGGTCAAGCAGATCCAAGAGCTCGAATCCGACCCGAAGGTTCGGGATGTCAATGCTTGGGCCGCTTGGTTTCAGACGCTCTTTACGACTGCCGAGTTTCGCTACTTGGTTGATGTCCCCTAGCTCGTTTTGCTTCTTTATCCGTTTGCGTTTCCATCAACTTGAAGTTTTGTTGCCATGAATCACCAACCTTCGTTAGCATCGATTTCACGTCGCGAATGGCTGAAAGTCGGAGCGTGTGGTCTTGGCTCGCTAATGGCAACCGGACTGACACCCTCGCAGAGCGAGGCGGGCTTATTGACGCCCAAGCAGCCCCATTATGCCGCCAAGGCAAAACGCGTCATCTTCCTGTTCATCAATGGCGGACCCTCCCAATTTGAATCATTCGATAATAAACCCGAACTCAAAAAGAGGGGAGGTAAAAAGGGCAAGGGCAAAGGCAGCCTGCTCGCTCCACTGCTCAAGTTTGATCGATATGGCGAAAGTGGGATGTGGGTTTCCGAAGCGTTTCCCGAGTTGGCCAAGCAAACCGATCGGCTGTGCATGTTGAATGCCATGCAAACGACAAGTCGCGCCCATCCAATTGCGATTCCGATGTTGCACACCGGCGCCTTTCAGTTCCAGCGTCCCTCGTTGGGGTCGTGGATTCTTCATGGCTTAGGAACGGAAAACCAAGATTTGCCCGGTTTTTTCACGATCAAGCCGACACGTACCTTTGGAGGACCATCAAACTATGGCAGCGCGTTTCTACCCAGCGCATTTCAAGCGACGCGACTCGGTTGGGATGGCCAAAAGATTAAAGATGCTTCGATCCATAATCTGACTCCGGGGCACGGGATGCCATCGGAGGTCGCCTGGGAAGCCTTGGATTTGGCTCAATTGATGAACCGGCAATTGCTTGACCAAACCGAGGACGCGCAAGGAGTGATCGATTCACTCGCCCTGAGTGAACGCATGCAACAAGCGGTGCCAGAGGTGTTGAATCTCAGTGGCGAGACAAAGCAGACGTTGGACATGTACGGTGTCGACGCTGGAGCGACCGACGACTTTGGTCGCCAGTGCTTGCTTGCTCGTCGATTAGTCGAAGCAGGCGTGCGTTTTGTCGAAGTGCATTCCAGCGGTTGGGACCATCACAGCAATCTCGATAAGTTTGCTGGAAAAGCAAAAACAATCGACAAACCGATCGCGGCGTTATTAACCGATTTGCAACAACGGGGCATGTTGGAAGATACGCTCGTGGTGTGGACCGGCGAATTTGGACGCACCCCTGAGACGCAGATCCTCAAGGGCAAAGAAACCATCGGACGCGACCATAATGCCGAAGGTTACACCGGTTGGTTAGCGGGAGGCGGCACGCGTGCAGGATTGGTCTACGGCAAAACCGATGAGTTGGGATACAAGGCGGTCGATGAGGCGGTGCATCTGCACGACCTGCACGCCACCATTCTGCATTTGCTCGGTTTAGATCACACCAAACTTGTCTATCGGTACGGCGGTCGCGATTTTCGTTTGACGGATGTACACGGCAATGTCGTGCATGACATCATTGCCTAATGACCGTTTGCGGTGAACATCGCAACGTGGGATTGTGCCATCCTACTCACGAAAAATCCGCGGACGATGCCCCCACAATGGCCGGTGCGGGAACACGTCCACTCTCGAGCGACTATAATCCACTGACCATTCGTGGATGCAATGCTCCATTTCCTTCCCTTCCGAGCTGCGTCCATCCTCAACACATCTTAGCTAGGCGGCGCAAAAGCCGAGCCCTGTTTCTCCGTCATAGGACGGTCGGACTCGGCTGGCTTCGATAGCGACGCTCCCTCCATCTTTACTTTCCATAGCGAGTCCCCCCATGAGTTCAAGACAGTGGGTCATGTTGACCCTCGCGTTCGTGCTAAGCACGATCCTCGTCACGGCAACGGAATCGTCGTTATTCGCGGCCGATGCCAAGCCGGTGTTTCGTGCCGGTGCAGCGACCAGCAATATCACGCCACCTTTGGGAGAGGCGATTGTTGGTGGCTGGAGACCGATTCCGGCGCGGAATATTCATGACGAACTACACGCCCGGTGCCTGGTTCTCGATGATGGCCAGACCAAGATTGCCTTCGTGATCTGTGACAATGTCGGAATTCCGGTGGAAGTCTTTGATCTGGCCAAGGAACAGGTCGAGGCGTCGACCGGGGTTCCCGGCTCGCATGTTCTGATGGCGTCCACCCACACCCACTCGGCTACGACGGCCCGTGGTCCGAGCAAAGTGGTTCGTGAGACCGAGCTTACCGACTATCAAAAATTCCTGGCTCATCGCATCTCCGACGGCGTGCGTCGAGCGATCGCGCAATTGGAACCGGCTCGCATTGGTTGGGGGAAAATCGATGAACCTTCGGAGGTCTTCAATCGACGTTGGCACGTCAATAACGCCTCGCTGTTAGCCAATCCCTTTGGAGGGATTGATCAAGTGCGGATGAATCCGCCACGTGGGAGCGATGCGTTGGATCGTCCGGCGGGGCCGACCGATCCCGAAGTCAGTTTTCTTTCGGTGCAAAGCCTCGAGGGGCGTCCGATCGCGTTGTTGGCGAACTATTCGCTGCACTATGTCGGTGGAGTCCGCAGCGGCGATGTTTCGGCAGACTATTTCGGATACTTTGCGAAGTTTATCGCAAAGAAACTGGGGGCTGACGAGCAAGAGACTCCGTTCGTGGGCATTCTGTCGAACGGCACCAGCGGTGATGTAAATAACATCAACTTTTCGCAACCGAGATCGAAGAAATACAAGAGCTATGAGAAGATGCAAGAAGTGGCGGAAAAAGTCGCCAGTCGCGTTCACGAAGCTCACCAAAAAATTGAATTCCACGATTGGGTGCCCGTGGCGGCAGCGGAAAAACGTCTGCCGTTGAAGGTCCGCAAGCCGACTGCCGAGATGATCGAGCATTTTGCCACGGTCATGGAAAAGGAACGCAAGAATCCACCCAAGCGGCAAAGTCGCGAAGCGATTTACGCGGACCGGATCGAGAAGGTGATCAATGCACCCGATGAAGTTCACGTCCCGCTGCAGGCGTTTCGAATTGGCGACCTTGGGATCGCAGCGATTCCCTTCGAAACCTTCGCCGAGACGGGACTGGAAATTAAAGATCGAGCCCCGTTCGGACAAAACTTTACGATTGAACTGGCCAATGGCTCCTACGGCTATTTGCCGACGCCCGGGCAACATCGGCTGGGCGGTTATGAAACATGGCTGGGCTCAAACTATGTTGAAAAAGAAGCGACCACCAAAATTGTGGCCACCCTGTTAGACCTCTTTCAAACACTTCAGCTAGATAACGGTACTGAGAAATGATTGCTATAAAAATGATGATGCGAGGACGAGGTCGATGGGCACTGATGATGCTGCTGGTAATCACCAGCGGAACCATTGCCGCCGCGGCCGATTATGTCGTCCAACACGACGTCATGGTGAAAATGCGCGATGGCGTGCAATTGGCGACGGACGTTTACCGGCCCGCGGTTGACGACAAGCCTGTGGAAGAAGCATTACCGGTGATCCTGTCGCGAACGCCGTACAACAAAGCCGGCGGCAAGACGATGGGCGCTTATTACGCCACCCATGGCTACGTCTTTGTGGTGCAAGACACACGCGGTCGCTACGGTTCCGAAGGCGTTTGGCACATGCTTACCGATGATGGTCCCGATGGAGTCGATTGTGCCGCGTGGATTGGAAACCAATCTTGGTCCAATGGCAAAATTGGAATGATCGGCACCTCGTACTTCGGGGGCACCCAGCACGCGATGGCGCTCGCCAGAGCACCCGAGTTGACCACCGTGATTCCGGTCGACGCGATGGCAAACATGGGGCGACAAAGTATCCGTAATGCCGGTGCGTTTGAGCTGCGATTCTGGAATTGGATTTTCCTGAATGCGGGCCGAGGCAGTCGCGCCGGTCAGGATCCGGGGACGGCCAGTGAGTTAAAAGAGTTGGCAGACCAGCGATTTGCCTACCTTGAAAATATGCCCACACGACGCGGGATGACACCGCTGAGCCTATCACCGGAGTATGAGGATTGGTTGATCTCGGCCATGGAGCACGGGCCCAACGATGAGTTTTGGGCGCAGAACAATATTGTCGACGCACCTGAGAAGTACAAAGACATCCCCGTCTATCTGGTTTCGGGTTGGTACGATTCATGGGGCGGCAATAATACGGCGACCTTCATGGCGTTGACTCCGGCCATCAAGGGGCCGGTCTATATGATCATGGGACCATGGATTCATAATCAACAATCCGGCTATGCCCATGGTCAAGTCAATTTTGGCAAGGAGGCTGCGATGGCCAACCAATGGGCATGGCGCCAAGAGTGGTACGACCATTGGATGAAAGGGATCGATAATTCCGTCGGCAAGGCGGATCCATTCAAAACCCCAGTCCGCATCTTCGTGATGGGAACCGGCGACGGCAGCAAAGATGAGAAAGGCCGTTTGCGTCATGGCGGGTTTTGGCGCAATGAACTCGAGTGGCCGTTGGCGCGAACTGAATACACTGATTTCTATTTGCAACCCGATGGTGGATTGTCGACTTCGTTGCCGCAAACCGACCAGGCGACGACCCGTTACGACTTCGACCCCAAGAACCCGGTACCGAATATTGGCGGCAATATCTCCTCGGCGGATGGCATCATGGTGGCGGGAGCATGGAACCAAAAAGGCGGGAAGCATATCTGGAATTTCAAAGCCCCGATCCCGTTGTCGGCGCGTCCCGATGTGATTGTGTTCCAGAGCGAGCCGTTGGAAGAAGACCTGGAGGTCACCGGCGAGATCGAGGTCCGCTTATTCGCCTCGAGCTCGGCCGTCGACACTGACTTCACCGCCAAGTTAATCGACGTCTATCCACCTTCGTCCGATTGGCCAGGCGGTTTTGATTTGAACATTGGGGACGGAATCGTCCGCGCTCGCTTTCGTGAATCGCTTCAAAAGGAAGTGATGATGACACCCGGCGAGACGTACGAGTTTACGATCAAGTTGTATCCGACGTCTAATGTGTTCAAAAAAGGACATCGAATTCGTGTCGATATCTCGAGCTCCAACTTTCCTCGTTTTGACGTGAACCCGAATACGGGCGAACCGTTGAACCGGCATCGGATGACGAAGGTGGCTCAGCAGACGCTTTACCACGATTCGACCCGACCGAGTCGAATCATTTTGCCGGTGATTCCGGCTTCCAAACCTTAATTTAACCTCCCCGAGATCGATTGTTCTAGCTGACCACGCTCCGCACCAAAGCCTCCGCTTTGATTGCGTTTGCGAGTCAGCGGATTGACGTGATTTAACGCAGCAAGGAATGAACCTGATGTATTGTAATTTGTTAAGCACCCCTCGCGGTTTGGCGATGATTTGCGCCGTCGTGTTAGGGATGTTACCTTCCATTTCGCTCAGCGCTGCCGAATTGCACGTTGGCGTTGCGACCACCAGCATCACGCCGGATGAGCCGGTAGCGCTTTCGGGGCACATGCGTACTCGGATCGCCACCAAGGTTTCCAGTCCGTGTACCGCATCCGCGTTGGCGTTGGAGACTCGGGATGGCGATCAAGTTTTGGACCAAGCGATCATGGTCTCGTGCGATTTGATCGCGATTCGTGAAACGGTTCTGGACGAGGTGCGAGAGCGAGTGCAAAAGTTGTTGCCTGATTTTGACGTTAACAAAATCGTGCTCAACGCCACCCATACGCACACCGCGCCGGTAATGCGTCAGCACACCTACGCTTTGCCTGCGGAAGGCGTCATGCAGCCAACCGATTACGTCGAGTTTTTGGCGGACCGAGTCGCAGAGATCGCGGCGAAAGCTTGGGAGTCACGCGACATTGGTAGCGTGGGCTGGGGATTGGGGCATGCCGTCGTAGCCCAGAATCGTCGTGTCGTCTACAAGAATGGGGCTGCGAAAATGTACGGCAACGCAAACCACCCCGACTTTCGAGCGATCGAAGGGTACGAAGACCAAGACGTGAACGTGCTCTGTTTTTGGGACAAGAACGATAAATTGATCGGCACGACGGTCAACATCGCTTGCCCGTCGCAAGAAGTCGAAGGTCGCCCGTCAGTGGACGCCGATTTTTGGCACCAGGTGCGTCTGTCACTGCGTGCCAAGCACGGGGAAGATTTGGTCGTGCTGGGGTGGACCGGAGCGGCCGGCGATCAAGCGCCTCGTTTGATGTACAACAAGGCGGCTGAAGAGCGAATGCGAAAATTGCGGGGCCTCGATCGACTTGAAGAGATTGCGCGCCGGATCGTTAACGGATGGGAAGAAGCTTACGCCGGCGCTTCCCAAGAGCGACACACCGATGTGCCC
Source organism: Novipirellula galeiformis (assembly GCF_007860095.1). Classification (NCBI taxonomy): domain Bacteria; kingdom Pseudomonadati; phylum Planctomycetota; class Planctomycetia; order Pirellulales; family Pirellulaceae; genus Novipirellula; species Novipirellula galeiformis. The sequence continues at coordinate 88,464 of NZ_SJPT01000014.1, forward strand.
CTCGTACATCAAGTGCAAACCGTTTCTTTACCCGAACGAATGGTGACCGAGCAGGAAGCCGAACGCCTTAAAGCTGCCGTGGCGGTTTCGGCAAAAGACCCGAAGCTATTTCGTAAAATGACGTGGCAACAAACCGTCCTGGATCGCTATGAGCGACAACAGTCCGGGAAACTCACGCCCTATCAAATGGAGTTACACACCATTCGTTTAGGGGACATCGCGATTGCAACGAATGATTTTGAGCTGTTCACCGATTTCGGAATTCAGATGAAGGCGCGGAGTCCTGCCTTGCAAACGTTTGTGATTCAATTGACGGGGCCCGGATTCTACATTCCTAGCGAGCGGGCGCAGCGTGGAGGGGGCTACAGTGCGATCATCGAGAGCAATCTCGTCGGTTACAAAGGGGGGCAAGTGCTAACCGATTTGACCGTCGATGCGTTGAAGGAACTTTGGACTTCAGACTCGAAATAGAGGTTCGATTGGCGTCGGTCGCTCGGGGATCATCACGTTTTGATTCCCGAGCGGTCAACAACGCCCGAGGCAAACGTATTGGGAAAGATGTCGTTGCTATTCGCGGCGGATCGCGTCACAATGGTGATCAGCAGTCTACTGCTTGCGCCCCATCCTGCCTCCATCTTCCCACCTATCTCCCCCCGGTATTGAACCATGTTTACATGGCCGCCGCCCTTGCGATTACGTTGCTTGGTGGTTGTTTGTCTATCGTTATTGACGGTAAATGGCGGTTCGGCGCCAGCGGACGAGAAACTCTATTTCGAGAGCGAGATCCGACCGATCTTGCGTGAATATTGTTTCGATTGCCACGGCGCAACCGAGGTAATGGAAGGGGGGCTCGACCTTCGACTCGTTCATTTCATCCGCTCGGGGGGCGATTCGGGCGCCGCGTTGGTCCCTGGAGATCCGGACGCTAGTCTGCTGCTATCGCGAATCATTGATGGCGACATGCCGCCAGGCGAAGCCCGTGTTTCGGACGATAAAATTGCGGTTCTGGAGAAGTGGATTCGTCAAGGTGCCGCGACGCTTCGTGAGGAACCGGAACAACTCGGTCCGGGAATTCCGATCACCGAAGAAGAACGCAATTATTGGGCCTATCAACCGATCACGCAGCCGAAAGTCTCACTCGATTCGAATCTTGCTCGTGTGCGGACGCCGATTGATGCCTTGATCGCTGCGGCGATGCCGGCCGGATTGACGTTTTCACCCGACGCCGAGCGTTTCACAATCATTCAACGTGTCTTCTACGACTTGATCGGTTTGCCACCAAGCAAAGACCAAATCGAATATTGGTTGCATCATGCCGATGTTGATTGGTACGAACAATTGGTCGATCACCTGCTTCGCTCGCCGCATTACGGCGAACGATGGGCGCGGCACTGGTTGGACGCCGCGGGCTATGCGGACAGCGACGGTTACACGCTGGGGGACATCAGCCGTGAATGGGCTTGGCGTTACCGCGACTATGTGATTCGAGCTTTCAACGACGATAAACCGTTTGATCAGTTTATCACCGAGCAACTCGCCGGAGATGAAATTGCCGGACCCGCCACAGGCGATTGGACTGAACGTCAGATCGAATTATTGACGGCGACCGGCTTCCTCCGCATGGCTGCCGATGGTACGGGAAGCGGCGATAACAGCCCCGAAGCACGCAACAAGACGATCGCCGATACGCTGCAAATCGTTAGCACGACGTTACTCGGGGCCAGCGTGCAATGTGCCCAGTGTCATGACCACCGCTACGATCCGATTTCTCACGCGGATTATTTTTCCTTGCGCGCGGTCTTTGAGCCCGCCTTGGATTGGCAAGCTTGGAAAACGCCTGCCCAGCGATTGGTTTCGCTGTACACCGAACAAGATCGGGCGGTCGCGGCGGCGATCGAAAGCCAAGTCAAACAGGTCGCTGAGGAGCGAGCAGCGAAACAGGCTGAGTTCATCAAAGAAGTCTTCGAAGAAGAATTGCTGAAATTCGAAGAGCCGCTGCGATCCCAATTACGGTCGGCTTATGAAACCACCAATGCGGAGCGCAGCCCGGAACAGAAAGCGTTGCTCGCCAGCCACCCCAGCATCAACATTTCCGCGGGGGTACTCTATCAATACCGTCCCAAGGCCGCCGAAGAGTTGAAGGGCTACGATGCCAAGATGGCCGAGATGCGCGCCCAAAAGCCGGTCGAACAATTTGTTCATGCGTTGGTGGAACCGGCGAATCATGTTCCCGTGACGCGACTGTTTCACCGTGGCGATTACAAGCAACCGATGCAAGAGATTCAGCCTGCGGCGCTGACGGTTACCGCGCCCGAGGGGAGTTGCGTCGAGTTCCCCGTCAACGACCCGAATCTGCCGACCACGGGGCGTCGCTTGGCGTTTTCACGTTGGTTGGTTGATCGTGGCAATCCGCTCACCGCGCGGGCGATCGTTAACCGTATTTGGATGCATCACTTTGGCCGCGGTATCGTATCAACGCCCGGCGAGTTTGGACGCTTGGGAGATATCCCGTCCAACGTGGAGTTGCTCGATGAGTTGGCCAGTGACTTCATGGAGCATGGTTGGAGTTTAAAGCACCTGCACCGGCGGATTTTGACCTCGACCGTGTGGCGTCAATCATCTTTGCGCGATCCAGCTCGCGAGGCTCTCGATGCGGATAATCACTTTTATTCACGAAAGTCGATTCAGCGTATGGACGCGGAAATTCTTCGTGATTCGATTTTGCAAATATCGGGGGACCTCGATCGAGAACCTTTTGGTCCACCCGTGGCGATTGCAGAGGACGAAACAGGCCAAGTCCGGGTGGATGCGAAGCAGCCGCGGCGAAGTATCTATGTGCAAATTCGACGCAGCCAACCGGTCGGCATGTTGCAAACGTTTGATGCTCCGGTGATGAGCGTGAATTGCGATGTGCGACCGGTTTCGACTTCGGCGCCTCAATCGTTGATGATGCTCAATGGTGAATTTATTCTTGATCAAGCGGCCCGCGTCGCCGAGCGAGCGATCGCGGCCGTGCGAGCCAAACCCGCTAGCGATTCCGACACGGCGGATGGGACGAGAGCTTCCTCAGCGAGTGAGGCCGCGTCAGCATCCTGGTCGCCCGACTTGCCGTCTCCGACATGGAAATATGGGACTGGAACGATCGATGAGGAAGCGGGGATGCTACGCGAGTTTGTCGCGCTGCCGCATTTCACCGGCACTCATTGGCAAGGCGGTCCGAAGCTTCCCGCCGCAACCCTTGGTTGGGTGTCGTTGCACGCCCGTGGTGGCCATCCCGGCGATCCGAAGTATCCGGCAATTCGTCGTTGGAGTGCGCCGAGCGATGGCCACTTCAGCGTTGCCGGTACCCTACAACACCACAGCAGCAATGGGGACGGAGTGCGGGGACGCATTTTCTCCGCTGACCGGCTGCTGGGATCTTGGAATTCATTGCACAATTCGGTCGTGACCGAGGTCGAATCGGTGGCGGTTAAGGCCGGAGAAAGCATCGACCTCGTCACCGACTGCATCGCGCGAGAAACGTCGGATGGTTTCGCGTGGGAAGTGAAAATCACGTTCACTCCCGCGGTTGGAGAGCCAGTGGTGTTTGATTCCGCCGCTGAGTTCCAAGGGCCGACGGACGACTACACTCTCTTGCCTGCGCAAATCGCTGCGGCTTGGGAAATCATCTTGTCCCGGTCTCCTAGCGACGATGAATTACACACCGCGCTTGAATTTGCCGAAGCACAACTCGTGCTGATGGCGAGGGAACGTGGAGGCGTGATGCAGGGACGATCCCCATCGCATCAAGTCTTGGTCAATCTTTGTCAGATGCTGATCAGTTCAAACGAGTTTGTCTACATCGAATGATGCGAAGTTTGGTTCAATCATGATTGCTAACTCATCACAAAGCACACGGCGTCAATTTCTTCAACACTCCGGCATGGGGGTGGGAGCGTTGGCATTGCAATGGATGCTCGCTGCAGAGGACGCATCGGCGAAGCCGCCGGTGTTGAAGTTGGAACCGCACAACGACGTGCGGCCGCGGAAGCCGCATTTTGAGCCGCGTGCCAAAGCGATGATTTCGTTGTTCCAACACGGCGGTCCGTCGCATATGGATTTGACCGACCCAAAGCCCGAACTGACCAAGTATGACGGGACCGAATACAGCGGCGATATTAAGTTTTCGTTCGTCAATCAAGCCAGTAAAAAATTGCTCGGCAGCTCCTTCAAGTTTCAGCCTCATGGCCAATGCGGGACGGAACTCTCGGAGTTGCTGCCGCATACTGCGGGGGTTGTTGACGATATTTGCTTGATCCGCAGCATGCACACGGGCGCGAATGGCCATGAAGTCAACATCCGCTATTTTCACGGAGGCATTCCCGCGGTATTGGGACGGCCGACGTTTGGATCATGGCTGACTTATGCGCTCGGCAGTGAATCGCAAGACTTGCCCGCCTTTATGGTGTTGGCCGATCCCGGAGGGCACCCTGTCGACGGAGTGACCAATTGGACCAATGGATTCATGCCTTCGACGTTCCAAGGGACAGTGCTTCGTCCAAAAGAACCACGGATTTTGAATCTACAGCCACCGTCGCATCTGTCGGGAGCCTACCAACGCCAAAACCTCGACTTTCTGCAAACGCTCAACCGCCAACATCTTCAATCCTACCAGGGCGAATCGGATCTTGAGGCCCGGATTGCCAGTTACGAATTGGCCGCTCGGATGCAAACCGCCGCGACAGACGCGTTGGATATTTCCCAGGAAACCGCAGCGACGCATACGATGTATGGATTGGACAATCCTGAAACGCGTGAGTATGGCACCCGCTGCTTGTTAGCGAGGCGATTGGTGGAGCGAGGAGTTCGCTTTGTCCAACTGTTTCATAGCAATCAACCCTGGGACAATCACAGCAATCTGAAATCGGGGCTCGCGTCGGTCTGTCGAAAGACCGACCAACCCGCCGCGGCACTGGTGGCGGATCTTCGCCAACGGGGCATGCTCGACTCGACGTTGGTGCATTGGGGAGGCGAAATCGGACGGTTGCCGGTCACTCAAGAACAAGGTTCGCCGGAGAAAGCGGGCCGTGATCACAATGGGCAAGGCTTTAGTATCTGGATGGCCGGCGGAGGCGTTCGCGGAGGCATGACGTTCGGGAAAACCGATGAATTCGGGCACCACGCGGTCGAAAATATCGTGACCCCCAATGATTTCCAAGCGACCGTGATGCACCTCTTTGGCTTGGACCACGAACAGGTCGTTTATCCCAATCGCAACCAGCAAGAAGTGATCACCGCTCACCGACCGGCACGTGTTGTCACCGAAGTGATTGCTTGATCATCCGGGACGCCCATTTTGAGGTGAATCGTACGCTGGTCGATCGCCTTTCGAACGCACGCTCGATCTGGAAGCGAGAGCAGACGGGGGACCAATTCGTCGGCGTGAGTGTCACGCCCCGATTGTGATGAAGATCGGCGATAACGAATGGCTAGAAGCGATCAAGTCGAACGCATTGTTGCGTCGCGGAGCAGGGTTCGCAGACGGTCCTCTACCTTCAAACCGACTTCAAGACGCTGTGGGAATCAATCTAGATTCCGATGATATAGCCTCGCCGGACGTTATTTCGATTTTGCGATCGGGAACACGGACAGCGCTGGACTAGCTTGGGGATGGTCGCTCACGAAGTCTTCCCCGACCGCCGCCGCCACGGTGGCGGCAATCTGAGACTGAGTGACCTGTTCCGGTTTTGCCCCATCGGTTTGCACTTGGGGGCCAAGCACGGCCATCCAGATGCGTTCACATCCGGGGATGTCAGTACCATGGCTCTTCCAGCTGACTCGGCCGTCACCACGACCATGGTCGGTCGTGAGGATCAATGTGGTGTTGTTGCGGTACTGGGGCATCGATTGCAATCGCGTCCATAATTGACGAATGTAATCGTCGTTGCGGCGAGCGGAATCGAGGTACAGGTCGTAGCGGCCTTCATGAGCCCAGTCGTCCGTTTCTCCGAGCGACAGATAGAGCACACGGGGGTGGTGGATGCGTACGTATTCCTCGGCGGCTCGGAAGGTAAAGTAATCGTAACGCACACCATCCCAGACATGCGGCATTTGGTCGGCGACACGATCGAGTTGGGCGAGTCGATCGTGTGCCGCCCGCAGTTCCGCAGGACTGTTTTCGTCGCTCGATAATACGCCGGCTAACGGTTCCCATCCCGCGTTCACGAGCAATCCGCTGCGTTTGCGATTGATAATGTAGGGAAAAACGTCCCAGCTGCAAAAGGCAGCCACTTTCCCCTGGAACGAGGATTGTTGGTTCAACCACTCCAGCACCGTGACGTTCGGATTGTTCTTTTTGGCGTTGGAGTCAATGCTCGGATCGGCAAATCCACATAAGATCTCGCTATAGCCGGGATAGGAAAAGTGCATGTTGTTGACCACGACCGCGCGAGACGCTTCTTCGGGATTCCCAAACACGATTCCTTGGGGAGCGATCTGGGACCAGAAATAGGGCATCAATTGCTCGCGTCGCTCGACTGGCGAATCACGCCAATACCTTTCCTTCAGCGCTGCGACATCACGGACCTTGCCCGCGTCGCGGTCCATCAGCATTGCATCGGCGCCGGTGAACAACTCTTGCCAACGTAAGCCATCGAGGGTGACGAGGACGACATTGGATGCGGACGCGGATGCCGCGGGGGTGGCTGGTGGGGCGAGCTCCTCAGCATGAAGCGTGGTGCAAAACTTCAGAGGAAAGCAGGTCAACACCACGGTGGCGAATAGCCAAGCCAGCAATTGTAATTTCACAGTCAACGATCCTTGATGCAGAAACGTCCCTTTGCCGCGCCGCCACGAGCGAGTGTCAAAGAAACCGGTCCGATTATACCTCCAATCTTCGCTGCAGATGGGGATCGGGCGACCGCATTCGCTTGGCTACGCCACAACGTCTCCTCGACACCAAACGAATGCTTTCCGGTCGGTCTTTCGTAGAGCGATTTCGACCCGGAAACCTTCTGCTAGATCACGCCATTGCAGATCAGGTCCGATCGGAGCGTGGTTGGGGGGAAGCACGTCGGGGCGGCGTGTGAATTTGAATCGCAGGGGGGCTCAGGAAACGCGTGACTCGACCCCAGCGAGACGCAAAAAAAGGCCGCGAGCGTTAACTCGCGGCCTTCAATGGTGCCTAAGAACTCAAGAGATTTGTATGCCCCAATCTCTCGGTTACAGACAATGGCAGAACTAGTCCTGCTTTAATTCGTCTTTAGGAGCTTTTCCGATGGGCCACAGTTCGTAGCGTCGTACGATCATCTCGGCTTGTTCGGTTTGAAGCAGCAACTTGCCGAAGCTCGGTTGCGCATCGAAGCCTTCGTTGACAACCACTCCGTTGACTTTGTAAATCAGGTGTCCGCCGTCGGCGATGACTTCCATACGGGTCCATTCACCGAACGGGCTTTCGACATCATCTTTGCCACGGAAATCAACATTGTCGGCCCAATCGACATCGCGACCAAACCAGTTGATGCGACCGCGAGATAGGGTGACTCGTTCGCCGCCCTTTTTCCAGACGCGTTCGCCATCGCGATCCTTGGTGATCTCGGTGGTGAGGGAGACGGGAAGTGATTGTCCGGTTTCGGGATCCGAACCGGTCAAGACAAGAATGTCCCCGACTCCGCCTTCGATGATCTGAGCCTCGATGGATGCCATCCAAGTGTTGCTCAAGCCGCCATCGGGTCCCCAGCAGTGGACGAGGACCCCGGAGTCACGAGCGCGATCTTTACGACTGCCCCAGGTTTTCTCGCCCCACTTGAACTCAATGATCATGTGGTAGTCACGATAGTATTGGTTGGTGATCAAGCCGCCCCAACCATCACCGGTGATATGGATCATGCCGTCCTTGACGGTGAACACGTTTCTTGGATCGGCGTACTTGGTGTCACGGATCCAAGTGTAAAAGTTCTCCAGGTTCCGGCCATTGAACAATTTAATCGGACCATCGGTCGGGCTGATTGCAATGTCTCGTGATGGCGGTTGTGCTGGCTCACCGGGCAATTCGCGGATCGACACGTTGCGGAATGCAACGGGATCGTTATGTCCCGCAAAACCAAAGTGACCGCTCTTGCGTCGAGCGCCTTCGGGAACGGCACCGTCTTTGGATTCTTTAACGCTGGCCAAATTCGCATCGAGGATGGTGAAGCCGTTCAATTCGACTTTGATGTTCGAACCATTCATCGTGACCTGTTGGAAATTCCACTCACCGTTCGGACGCAAAAAACCGCGTTCGGCTGGAACCAATCCGTAGACCGAACCGTGGTATTGGCGGGGGTCTAGCTTCGCGTACTTCTCATGCTCGGAATCGAGTACTTGCAATTCGATTCCTTCCACGCTGGGATTGCCTTTGCCCGAGTAGCGAAGAGCAAGCCCATTGTTTCCACCTGGAGGTAGCTTGAATTCAACTCGCGAAACGAAGTTGGAATACTCTTTGTCGGTAAAGATGTTTCCGCCCTTACCCTGCTTGCAAACGATGGCGCCGTCGACAACTTCGTAGTTTTCCAGGTCGCCCGACCAACCGGTGAAGTCCTTGCCATTGAAAACGTTCTCGAAACCCGCATCGTTCTGTTGCTGGGAAAGGATCTTGTTCGCTTCGTCGGCAGCGATTTCACGCACATAGATGTTGCGGAAATAAAGAGTGTTGCCGTGGTTTTGCAGTTCGATCTGGCCGCGTGGGTAGATCGGCAGATTGCGTTCCCAAAGATTTTCCATCACGACATTATCGGTCACCAATTGATCATTCAATTTGATCGTGACGCGTTCGCCGACCATGCGGATGTAGAACGTGTTCCACTGACCAACCGGTTTGTCCGCTTTGACCAATGGGAAGCGTGGATTGTCTTTGTTGTTCCACAAGGCGCCGGAGCCTTTTTCCGCGCCGTGACGGAAGTAGTTTTCAAATTCGGTGTCCCAAATCTGAACTTGCGGGCTGCCACGCAGGTAGATTCCGCTATCGCCACCTTCGAGGATCTTCCAGTCAACGTAGAGCTCGAAGTCGCCATAGTCTTTATCGGTACAAAGGCTTTGCCCTTTGCCGTCAAACTGCAAGACGCCGTCGACGACTTTCCAGTGCGCTCGCATCGACTCGTCCGCAGTCTTTTGTGCTGCGGCCAACTCTTCTGCGGACATTGCCGCTCGTGTTTTTGGGTTTCCGACCAACCCTTTCCAACCGCTCAAATCGCTGCCGTTAAACAGGGCTGTGAAGCCCTCAGGCGCTTCGGCACGAGCGACCGTTTGGGGATGTTGGAACGCAAACATTGCTAAAAAAATGATTGCTGTGGCAAATGCCGATCGATGGATTCGTCTCAACGTTTAACTCCGCGTGATAGGGGTAACGGTGCATCTGAATTTCACTCACGCGAAATCACTGCGGGGCCAAGTCTGAGTTTGGCGAGTGGAGTGAGTTAGCCGCGAGATTAACCGAGATACGGGAATGGCAGGACTATGTCACAATGTTGGACATTGGATCATAATGGGGGACAGGGTGGGGGAATGAGTGATGGTCAATGAGCTTGTGGGGTGTGAACATCGCGGATCGATCTTCGTGAAAATGGCTTGCGCATCAAGCATTGATCCCCCCATTCATCCAATATGGTATTGGCTTGGCGCCCCGGTAGCAACTGCCTCGGCTAATTTGCTCGGCAAGGTTCGTGGTTGCTTTTTTTAGCGGTGCTGCTGTGATTGTTCTACCCAGCAAATCCTAACCCGACGCGTCAGCGAGCGATTGAATCAAGATCCATTTTTCTCGCTTACACTTCTAGCTAGAAATACACGCAACCTCAAAAAAGCGTTACCTTGGCTACCGGGGTGGACGCGTCGCGTGGATGGCGTGCCTTAATCAAGTGGTTCGAAGTCGGCTTCCTGAAATTCGACGACCTCGTTTAACCAACGTTGCTGTACGAAGCGAACATGTAGGGGATGCTCGTTGTACGCTTTGTATTGCGCTGGCGTATCAAATCGCATCGAGATGCCAAAGGTATGCGAGTTCTTGACACTGGTTTGGCGACGAATCTGAAAGTCTCGCACGTCAGGAATGGTGGCAAGTTCGGCCGCCGCGTTCAAAAAACCGGTTTCTTCTTCCGACCCCGATGCGTGTTTCAGACGAAAGGTGACGGTGTGTTCAATCATTGATGATCCTCGTTTAGGAAATGGGGTTTCTTCTTCTGCTTTTGGCGTAGCATCGGAATGCACTTGAGTTGATGATGTCGCGGTGGGTGGTTCCGGAGTGGTGACAACCAGAGTGGTCGCCGTAGATCGAGAATCCGACGCGCTGTCCTGGGGTTTGCTTGTGGAAGCCGTTTGGTGTGACTTCGCTTGTTCATTTTCGGTCGCAGCTTGTCGCAGCAGTCGGACCGCCGTTTCGACTAACATCTCGCCGCTGCCCGGCATCACAGTCGAATTGGTGACCTCGTAGCTGCCGCTAGCGTAGGCGGCGCGGTGGGGGACATAGATCGTCTCAACCACATTAGATAATTCCACCACGATCGTCGTGCGGAAGGGTGACGCTTGTTTGATTGCGAGGCCTAGTTCGACAAACACTTCGCCGGGGAGAGTGACGATCGCCACATCGTTGCCGAGGGTGATCACGGTCACGTCCACAGGCAAGGTTTCCCCGATTCCCGCCAACGACCGGCTCCGACCCCAGGTGAGGTATTCAGCAGTCTTCTCGTGGGGTTGGGAATGACGGATTTGATCGAGAACTAGTTTCTTGTAGGCGATGACGTGGTCAAAGAAATCGGCCTTACCACCATTTTTGATCAACTCGATCGTCTGGGCACTTCGCTCCACTTGCTCGGCAGTGGCCTCCTCCAACGGTAACTGGACCACTTCCGATTTCACCGCCAAGTGTGTGTGTTCAAGCGGAGTCAGTTGAGCGACTTCGTCGCGGATCGAGTCGCCGAGGGAATTGCCGATGAAATCCGATTTGTTCCGCACGCTCGACGCGGGGTTAACGTGATTGATATCACCACAGCATCCGGCACCAAAAATAGAAATTAGCTCGGGACCGAATGCCTCCCGTAGGGTGCGTTCGATGAAGAACGGATAGTCCGCACTCCACTTCATTCCTCCGACGGTGTCGAGATGTAACGCAAAATTACTGAGAATCCCGCGAGTCGTGCCATCTTCGGTATCCTGGATCGCGAGCACGCCAATTTGAGGATCGATCGGTCCTGCGGCACGAATCCGTTTGGGGTTGCTCTCGGCTTGCCAGGTCAGAACGCTGCCGTCTCGCATGACAGAGCGGCGGTTAAAGGCAACCGGTGTCGTTTGAGTTGCGGAGCCACTCGCCAACGATGACGGTTTTGCATTGGTATGGGCCTGGACGATCGCGTTAACCGGTCCGTCGATCAGTTTTTCGATGTATTTCGCCCGCTGTGGGTTCTGGTCCTCATTTTGGGTCAGATACAGGTAGAGCTCCCGCATGTAGTCTGGCGCTGTGTGTGAATGCGTCGCCGAAACCACAATATTGCTTGCCGGAATTCCGGTTTTTTCGGATGCCAGTTTACGAACTTCACGAGACAAATCGGTGGCGACGCCAATTAAATCACAGACGACCAATGCGGCCGCCGTGTTGCCTTCTCGAAAGACAATCGCTTTGGCCTTTAGTGGATTGATCGTGCCTTCAGCCAATCGCTCGTGATAGTAACCGGCCATCGGGAATCCCGTCGGCGGGGTGATGTCCTGTTCGGCGATACCGACCAGCAATGGCGCCTTGGCATCCGATTTCGGAGGCACGGGATCGGCTGAGATGGCCGTCGTGGCAAGCAAAAAGACGGAACAAACTAGACTCAGCAGAGCGGGGGGGAAACGCATTGCAAGGAACCCTTTTGCGGTGACAGGAAAATTGTCGTCAGGTAGGTGGAGTTCGGCGGGGGTGGCGGTTAACGTCAAAAGCATACACAGTATTTCTTGCCCGTGCTGAGGGTTTCGCGTGCTGGAGATACGAAAATTGCCTCGGTTGCTATTTCGGTTGGGGTTGAGCTTTTTCGGCGTGTTTTTCGATGGCATCGGCGAAGGCATCCGCGAGCGCCTGCATCCCTTGGTCGCCGGGGTGGTTTGCAACTCCGGCGTGTTCGATGTGGCGTTCGGCGCGGGCATAGTTTTTCGGATCTTCGCCGATTTTTCGAATATCGACGTAGATGGCTCCCGCGTTCATGCTCGCTTGTTTTAACAGTGAGTCTTTGTCCGCATCGTGCCAGAACGTGCTGCGAACGAAGATCGTCGGTGCACCCTGCTTTTTGAGTTCTGTAAAAAGACTTGCAAACGCGGTTGCAAATTTTGCCTTGGCTTCGTCGGTCTTGGGTGACGATGCGTTCTCGCCCAACGCAATCAAAATCACATCGGGCTCAAATGCCAACTCCTGCTGAAGGGCCTCTCGAATCGGATAGGCGGTCAAATCACGTTCGAAACCAGCAATATTCTTGACCATCACTTCAGGCTTGGCACCGGATGCCTTAGTGAGTCGGTCGATTAGTCGGTGGACGTAATCCGCCTCTGCGGTGCTGGCCGCCATACCCCAGTTGCCCGTCCAGCCGATGTTAGCCGCGGGGCCATGCAGCGTGATGCTGTTTCCGAGAAACAAAACCTTGCGGATTGGCTTGCCGTGAAGGATGGGCGTTCCGGTGGCCTGCGTTGGAGTGGACTGGCCGGCGTCCGGAGGTTCTTCGTCGGTTGAAACCGTTACGAAGTCACTTGCCTCCAACGGCAATGCGAACTGAATCTGGCCAGAGCTGAGTGACTCGAATTCGAGCGAACCGAGGCGTACGGAGTCGACGCGAACGACCGGTTCGTTCGTTTGCAGCTTGAATTCGACACGTTCGAGTGGTTGCAAGGTGAAATTTGACAGTGCGATCAAAGTCCCTCGCTCACAACTCAGTTCAACGGCGTCTACGAGCGGCGTATCACACGATAATGTCGGAGTAATGAATTGGTTGCGTACCGGCGTCAGCAAACAATCGCGAATGCCCGCGGGAAAACTCCACGGATTGTAAGATCGGTCGACCCTAGCCAATTCACCGTTCGCGCCTTCGTGTGAACTCAACATGTCCGTCGCTGACAACGTGGCGCTGGTCGCCAACGGTTGGTCGGTGTCTTTGGTTGCGGCATGATGCGCGGCTTGTTCTGCGTCGGCGAGCTTTTGCTTGAGTGAATGCTCGAGGGGGCGTCGCGCGTCGAGAGCGGGTTTGATGTAGGACAACGCGGGCAGAAATCCGAGTACGAAGACATGCCCCTTGCCGGCACGACCGCGGATCGCCGCCGGTTCACCCTCCTTGAACGTCGCGATCACTTCCCCCAATGAAGGTTCGACGAGACGCAAGGATTGTTTTACCGAGAGCACCTCGAGTTGCGAATCGCCCCAGGCGACGGTGTCATGTGTTTTGAGTCGGTCGAGGTAGGTCCCCGAACTGCGAAACGGTTCAAGCGTCGCCAATTCACCGCGTTCGGCAGGTAACATCGATGTCAGCGTGTCGAGAGGACGATTGAATTCGTCCCGAGCGGCGGCCCCCGCGGACAACCACAGCGTCCCACCCGCCTCGACCCACGCTCGTAGCTTCGTTGCGGCGTCGCGAGTCAGATTGGGGCCGGAAAGATAGACCACTTGGTACTGATCGAGCCGATCAAGCTCGCGTTCGGGAACGATATCGACAGGCGTTTGGGCATGGGCTAAGGCCAGCCACGTATGCATCCGGTCGAAGCCAAATGCCAAATTGCTTTGCACGGTCCAAATGTCGGATGACGAGCTGTACAACACCGCGACCTTCGCCGCCGCCGGCTTGGCGGTGAGCAACCAATCTTCGACAGCACCGATCTCGCGTGTGATCTCGGCGTTGGCGGTCCAGTTTTCCGGTTTTGCGTGCCAAAGATGGGTTCGCGATGGCGGTCCTCCTTCGTGGCTGCTCCAATTCGGACCATACGAAAAGTTTTTCCAGATGCGGACGCCACGCGCTGTTTCGCTTGTCGCTTTTGTCTTGATGTCCCACGGTTTTCGCCCCGCATGAGCAATCAAGTAATGGCCGATTGCCTGGCCTCGCTGTCGCGCAGCCGCTTGCATCAGCGCGACGTTGAACCCGGCACATTGATAGGTCGACGCGCCATTGGCCCAATCCTCACCCCAGATCGCGTTCTGGTCGTCGGCGTCAAGTAGCTCGAAATAGTCGACGCCCTGCGAGTAAAAATTAGCGTGATAGGTCGCCCCGTCGCTGAAGTTGACGAGCGTGGGAAAGGAGTGACCGTAAGCTTCTTCGATTAGCTTCCGCTGCGTCGCCATAAAATCACCCAGCGCTCGCGTGCGGAACCGTTGGGTGTAGTAATGCAACGCAGGAAACGCGTCTCGCTCGGTTTCCACCACCGGACGCACCTCGTCCCATGTCGCGACGAGCAGATCGTCGGGGGTGAGCCGTTTTGCCTGCAGCCATTCACGAAACCGCTTGCGATATCCCTTGTCGGTGGACATGAACTGGGCCGATTGACCGGTGGGTTCGTCCATCAACATGCAAGCGGCAATGTCTTCAACCTGCCCGCCGGATTCGCGGAATTTTGCAACGTTCTGTGTTACCCGCTGCTTCATCTTTTCGAGATCGGGTTGGCAATACGATCCCTCCTTCATTGACCATAAACCGTGCAAGATTCGTTCGTGAGCACCGTTGAACCCAAAGTAATCGAGTGTTCGCTGCTCACGCTCCTTGACGCTGGCATCGACCGGCGATGCGTAACCACGCAGGCTGGCACTCACCAAGAACGGTATCTTCACTGGTCTGCGACCATGTTTTGGCCACTCAAAGGCGTCGGCCATTTTGCCCACTTCCTCGGCAAATTCTGCGTCTCGTTTTAAAAGGGCGATGTTGTCCGCCGTTTCCAGATTCGGTGGCGCGATGATCACCAAACCATTCGGTGTCGATTGAACATCGAAGGTCTTGATGACTTCGATGTCATCACTTTGGCTGGCACCGTTTCGTGGTCGTCCAAATTCGAGCTTGGCGCGAAAGGTGGTGGCCGGTTCGTGATAGGAATGTCGGACCGAGAAATTCAATGCCGCTCCGGAATCTTGATACACCGTTGGTGTCAGATCGCACCACGGCGTGACATCGCCTGATTGAAGCAATTCAGCTGCGGGCGGCGCGAGGGCTTGACGAATTCCGTCGCGGCCGATTGCATAGTGAGCGTACCACGGGGCACGATAGTGGTCGGCGAACAAGTGCATGTAGATCGGACGATCATAGCCTTCGCCAATCGTCACTCGCATCCGCGTTTGCGGACCGTAAGGAAGGTGATCGGGAACCAGTTCGTGATCGGTTGTCAATAACATGCAATCGACATGGCGAACGTAACCCGACGCGTTTTTTTGCTCGTGCTTCGATAACGTCAGCGTGACGTCGCCCGCGCTCAGATCCACGTCAAAGGATTGCCACGTGTATTCCCAACTGGCTAAGTCGGGAACCGCGTGTTGGTCAAACGTCTTTGACGCGACGCGATTATCGTTCACCACAACACCGACTTCGAACGGTCCTCGCCATGCCGCGACGTGAAGGTAACGCACCCAAATGCGATAACGGCCCGCCTCGCCCAATTGCACTGTCTTCGTTGCGACCGCGTCTCCGGGGCCGGTCGCACCCCAGAGCGTACGGGTGCGTGAGGCTCGGCGTGTTTGACTATTCTCTGTGGCGACCCAACCGTCGGACGACGTTTGCATCGTTTCCGCTTCGATGAAGACCGTTTCCGCATTCGCCCTGTGGGCCAAAAACGTAACGAACACAAGACAAAGTATCTGTAGACCTGTCGGACGACTTTTCATGGTTTGCTCCACGCCACACCTAGGGCTGTGGTGCCCGTTCATGGCGATCGTTGGGGGCGAGGGAGACCTGTGGGGGCCAAGCGAGATTGGGGACGTGATTGCATCGATGGCAATCGAATCCCTGCGAGAGGATGACCATTGCCATGATCGGAATCGGTCGGGTTTACTTTACCTCTCCTGAGGGAGATTGCAGGTAGGCGATTAAATCCCGTCGTTGTTCCGCGGTCAAGTGTTCCAGCATCCCTTCAGGCATCATCGAAAGACTCGAACGTTTCCGCACTTCGATGCTGTCTAGCGGGACGACGATTTCTTCGGTTGCGGTCCGTAACGTGAGTTGCAGCGGATTTTCATTCTCGACCACTCCCTGCAAAATGCGGCCGTCATCAAGCAACAGTACGACGACGCGATAGTTCACAGGAACGATCGCACTGGGATCGAGAATGTTGTCTAACAAATAGTCGAGGTTCGCTCGTTGGGATCCGGTCAATTCCGGTGCCAGCTCACCCCCTTCGTCAAAAAGTTTGTGGCACGATGCGCATGTTTGCGTGTATACCTTTTTGCCCTCCGCCAGATTGGCCGCCGCCAATGCTGCGGGGGTAAATTCGGCTCGATACTTTTCAATCAGCTCGCGTTTGGTCTCCGAAACGGGGCGCACCTCACCCCACACCTCAACTAACCGGCGTGACAGGCTTTCGTCGTTGATCGCTTGTAATTGACGAACGATCAAAGCGGAAACGTCGCCTCGAGGAATGCGGCCCTTGTCAATCGCGTCCAATAGCGGATAGGCGTATTCCGGTCGCGTCGTCAGACTCTGGATGATCTCTTGACGCTGTGCCGGCGTGACGTCGGCATACCGGGCGAGCAATAGCTCCGGGACCTCCTTGCCACCAACGGACACCAAACCACGAATCGCTGCTGTGCGCAACTCCTTGTCATCCAACAGTTTACGCAGCGTTGGCCCCATTCGATCGGCCTTCCGCGTTAACAGGATCTCGAGTGCGACTAACCGTTGCTGGGGATCCTCCGTTGGGTCGTTTGCCAGCTCGCGGAAGCCTTCGATTACGTTGAGGTCACCAAAGAGGGTGCCTAGCAATTTTGCGGCATGTTGAACCTCGGCGTCGGGATGCGTTTGCAACCGCGCGTAGGTCTCGGGCCAAGCCTCGGGCATGGAGAGCTTTTCCACGCCTGCGTAGGCTTCGAGTGTGCCTCGTAGTGTATCCGCCTGCCAAGCGGAGTCCTCCGCAGTCCGCCACTGTTTTGCCAAGCGGTCGAAACCGCCCTCGAGCGTCATCATTCGCCGAGCGATATGGGTGCGGACCAACGGCATGGTGATTTGTGGCATCCACTGCAGTACCAGCTCGGGATGCGAAGCCACGACCGGTTCGACGGCGTACCAATTAAGCGTTTGCAGCGTGGTGTCGTTGGCGTCATCGCGGTTGGAGATCAGTTGTAATAGTATCTCACGAACTTCATCCAAATAACCGAGTCGAATTCGCTGTTGGCAAGTTGAAGCGAGTGAGCGCCGGATCAGCGGCGTGGAATCGACAAGTTGAACTGCGATTTGATCGCGTAGTTGCGACGACCACGCGTCGGGTTCGTCCGCAGCCAGCTGTATCATCCAGAAGCGAACCCACTCCGACGCAGTGTCTTGAACGATTCCGGCGCGGCCAATCGCGTCCATTCCGCCGACAGCATACAGCGCCCACAATTGTCGGACCGCTTCCCGGTCGTCCTTGGGGTGCATTTGGATCAGCAAATCGGCAATGCTCCGCGCCACCTTCGGATCAACCGAACGTTCTTGTAATAAACGCCGCGATTGACGGACATTCCACTCATTACGATCAAATTGCATGGCAACCAGATCTTCGTGGGACGCCTTCGCAAGGTTACTTGGTGCACGCTTCGCCTCGCCATAAGTCACTCGATAGATACGTCCATTGGACTTATCCGCGACTTCGTAATTGTGACACTCGCCGGTATCAGTCCAATCCGTAATATAGAGCCCACCGTCGGGGCCGCACTTGACGGAGATGCCGCGAAACCATGGGTCGTTGGCGAGCAGGAAGTCTCGCGCGTGATGTGCCACGTAGCTGGGGCCTTCACGGTCCAATGTGTCTCGATTCAAACGGCTACCGTGGATGTTGCACATGAAGACGTTGTTACGGTATTCCGCTGGGAAATTGTCGCCCAGATAGATCGCACAACCTGAGTGTGCATGGCCTCCGCCCGGATCGTCGTGAGCGTCACCCGAGCGTGATTCGGTCCAGTGTCCTCCGCCCCAATGAATGTGGTCGGCACAACTCGGCAACAACGTGTAGGCGTATGGATTCACATCCTGGCCAAACATCCGATCGTAGTGGGCGCCAGGCACCACATGGAAAAGGTGTTTGATCACGCAATTCGTGATAAACGCTTGTCCGTACTCGTCAAAATCGAGTCCCCAAGGATTGGTCGTACCACTCGCCATCACCGCGAAGGTTTTGCGAGTGGGATGGTATCGCCATACGCCGCAATTCATCAACGTGCGTTGATCGTCCGGCGTTCCCGGGGCACCGATCTTTGAATTTGAGAGGATGCCGTTGCAACCGTAGAGCCATCCATCAGGCCCCCAGATTAAACTGTTGAATACGTTATGTCGCGCTGTGAGATCCCAACCATCGAGTAACACCTCGGCGGGCCCATCGGGACGATCGTCGCCATCACGGTCGGGTACAAAAATTAGATTCGGGGTAGCGGTTAACCAGACACCGCCAAAGCCAAGCTCGATTCCAGTCAGGTTCACTCCATTTTCGAGAAACACCGTCCGTTTGTCGTGTTTGCCATCGCCATCGGTGTCTTCGTAAATCGCAACACGGTCGGCTCCAGTGCCATCAGATGTCCATCCCGGATAGGACAAACACTCGACGACCCACATTCGCCCGCGGGTGTCAAAGGTCATGGCAATCGGTTGCACCACATCGGGTTCACCGGCAAATAATGAGACTTCGAAGCCAGCCGGAAGCGTCATCTGCTGGGCTGCCAACGGAGCCGGAACCGGCGCGGAGACAGGCTCACTCGCCAACGCAATTCCGGTACATAACGTGAGCGCTATACTCAATAGCTTTGTGATCGCACGACACCGTTTCATTCTTTCGCTCACATTTCGTAGACATTTGCCCGCTCAATTTCCAAGGCGATAGTGTAACCCACTTGCCAGCCCTCGGAGCGACTATCGCCGACAAAATGTTTTCGCTTCACGATCATCACGCACGAGTTATCTCTTTTCCTGGGTGGTGACTGCTCTTGGCTTGCGAATGAGCCTCGAAAGCGTTGTCTGGGAGGCCGGTTGGAAAATCCGAGCGTCTTTACGCTCAGGTTGATTCGACAGACCCCCCGGCGTTGTTCCGCTTGCTACAATGGCCGTTACTTGAACACGTTTTTCTCGATCGAGTGGAGCCATTGTGACGCAGAATCAAGAACGCAATCCCAAGCGGGGCAGGCTTTGTTTGCTACGGTCGTGGCGCATTGCCGCAATCACGTTTCTGATCGTGGTCTGCGTTGGTGGGGCTAACGCGCAAGCGGAACCCGAGGGCACGAGGTTGCGGGTGCTGTGCTACAACATCCACTATGGGCAAGGAACCGATGGCAATTACGATGTGCCGCGACTCGCCCGCGTGATCGCTGCGGTGAAACCCGATCTCGTTGCGTTGCAGGAGATCGATGTTGGTGTCAGGCGATCGGGGCGCGTTCACCAAGCTCGGCGGCTTGCCGAGCTGACCGGGATGGCGGTGCGATTCGGTCCGACTCAGCATTACGAAGGCGGGTTGTTCGGAAACGCCGTGTTGACCCGGTTGCCTATTCTCGATGTCGCGATTCATCCGCTGCCCTATACCGAGGCGACGGCGGAGCAAGTGACCTACCCGCGGGGCGCGATTGCGGTGACCGTTCGTGCGCCGGACAACCAACCCCTGCGATTCGTCAGCACTCACTTTCAACACAATGTCGCCGAGGACCGGCTTGCCGAAGCGGCAGAGATCAACCGATTGTTCGCGAGCGACGATGCGATTCCAACGATTCTGGCGGGTGACATCAATGCCCCGCCTGACTCGCCGCCGGTGAATGAGTTGCTTCAGCATTGGACCAACGCGATCGACGACACCGCCTCACCTAGTGTTCCGGCGGGTAAACCGAACGCCCGGATCGATTACATCTTCTATCGACCAGCCTCTGCATTTGAACTGCTTAACACTCAAGTCATCGCGGAGCCGGTCGCGTCGGATCATCGCCCCGTCTTCGCGGAGTTCGAGATGCTTCGCAAATAGAATCCGCGTTTAACTTTGCTGCAATCACACTGATTTCTTGTTGGAGACTTCGATGAGCCAGAAGACGCATAACGCAAGACAACGTAATCAACAACGTAGTCGCCGCGCATTTCTGGTTGCTTCGGCCAGCGGATTTGCTGGACTTCAATTTGGAGTCCCACAACGGCTCGCCGCAGATGCCCCGGTCACCGCTCCCCAACTCAATGCAAACTCGCTCGCCACAGGTGGCAAAGCGAAATCAGTGATTCTATTCTTCCTTTGTGGGGGGGCGTCGCATGTCGATACATGGGACATGAAGCCCGACGCTCCGGCGGAGTATCGTGGTCCCTTTTCGCCGATCGCTACCTCCGCGCCGCAAATTCGTCTCTGCGAGCATTTGCCGATGCTATCCCGGCAAGCGCATCACTTGGCGGTGGTCAATTCGATCGGTGCATCGGTGAGTACCAACGATCATCATGCCGGTTATTATTACAATTTGACGGGGCATGAGCCCGATTCCACCTTCCTTTCGCTCGGCAATGATCGTCGTCCCTACGCCGATGATTGGCCCTATATCGGTTCAGTCGTTGGGGCGCGGCGGGATGGGAATTCGAGTCTGCCCAATTCGCTCACATTGCCTCATCAACCGAGTAAGGCACCGTACACCCGCCCCGGTCAATTTGCGGCTCGATTGGGAGTCGAATTTGATCCACTCTACGTTCATGCTTCGGTCGATGATCCGCTGAAGTTCCATGCCCCGTCGCTGGTGTTGTCCGGTGATGTCACTCCCGATCAATTGCGATCCCGCCAACAATTGCTCAAGACGCTCGACGTTGCCCGAGCCAACTTTGAAAATGTTCCCGCCGAAAGAACCTGGAAGCTGCATCAACAGCGAGCGCTCGATTTAATGCTCTCTTCTAACGCGACCAAGGTGTTTGATGTCGCTAGCGAAACCGACGCAACGCGTCAGCGGTATGGCGCCTCGGTGAATGCCGCCAGCCTGTTGATGGCTCGGCGATTGGTCGAGGCCGAAGTCCCATTTATCACGGTGTTTTGGAAAGAGAATGAAGCGATCAAGAAACAGTGTAAAAGCGCCGGCGGCTGGGATACACACGGCGATAACTTTAACTGCTTGAAAGATCACTTGTTGCCCGAGTTTGATCGAGCATTCTCTGCGTTGCTGGAAGACCTTGAGCAACGCAACCTGCTTGAGCAAACGTTGGTGTTAGTCACCAGCGAGATGGGACGCACCCCGAAGATTGGTGATCCCCGCTCCGGCGGAGTCGGCGGCGCAGGGCGTGACCATTGGACCCATTGCATGAGCGTGTTGATGGCCGGTGGCGGAATTCGAGGTGGCCAGACTTATGGCACCAGTGATCGTTTGGGCGAATATCCTGCCGAACGTCCGCTAACCCCCGCGGACATCGCCAAGACGGTCTACTTTGCCAGTGGTGTGGACGATCTACGCGCCGAGGATGGGCAAGGCCGCCCCTATAATTTGCTCGAAGAAGGAAACGCCCTGACCACCTTGTTTTAGAGACGGATAACAAGAGAGTGGATTGGAGACGGATTCATGGTCGCCCAAAGGCCGCCAGATTAGAAATGCGTGATCGACGAGCTTCCGGCCTACCGTGACAAGTCGCTGCAGAGCGACGGGGGGAATTCTGGGCTGCCGCGTTTTGCTTCTCAATAGATGGCGAGTTGCAATCGCTGGGGTACCCAGAACTCGCTGAGCGGGCAATGGAAATACAGCGAGCGTGCCACTTCAAAGACAACACATGTGGATCTCAGAGCCCGTGGCGTTGCGTTTTAGAGGAGGCGGAGGGGCTGTCTTAATTGCAAGGTTTTAGGCAATGAAACCAAGACTTAACGATCATCCTCTTGGACACTCAACCGGGCTTTTTCAAGCAGGCGACTAAGCTCGTTTAGCTCCGTTCGAGTGAGGTGTCCAATCAATTGGCTGTGAAGCTCCATCACGGGGCTATCCATTTGCTTTAGCAAATCCTTGGCCGTTGCGGTCAGCTCGATATAGACGACTCGACGGTCTTCGCTACTGCGCTCTCGCGCAACGAGTCCTTGTTTCTCGAGTCGGTCCAACAGGCCTGTCATCGCTGGGACAACCTGAATCATTCGGCCCGCAATCTCTTGGCAGGGCATCGGTTTGCCTTCGCCTCGCAGGATGCGTAAGACGTTGTATTGAGAAGGGGTGAGTTCAAATTGACGAAACAAGCGGCCGAACCGATTCATGAACCGGTCATTCGTGCGCAACAGATTCAAAATCGCCTCTTGTTCGCACGATTCGAATGGTTGCTTCATCTTCAGTTCGTTTCGAAGCCTGCTGCTGGGCATGGCGATTCTCCTTAATTCCATATACGTTACATGTGAACCAATGTTGTGTCAATCACAGCGATCTTGGCCTTTTGACTGGGTGCAGGAGAGGAGGAAGCGGCTGCACGGCGCTATCGCCGCGCCACCAGGCTGACGCCAAGGATCGCGACCGCCATGCCCGCGAAATGTTGCAACGAGGAAGGTTCGTCGAGCACCGCGATCGCTAACATCATCGTCAACACGGGCCCAATCGAGCCGATCACGGTCGTCCGTGTCGCTCCAATCCTGACGATCGCCTCGTTGATCATAAAACTGGGAACGACCGTGCATACGAATGCTAATATCGCACCGTAACCGTACACGATCGGTGGCAGTTTGGCGAAGTCACGGATGTTTTGCGTGGCGAGAAAATGAACACCAACAAAGAAGGTCGATCCAATCATGGCAAGACTGGTGAATTGGCGGCTGCCGATTCGCTGCATCGTGGGTTTGGCGAACAGAACGTACAGTGAATAGCTCAACGCCGAGCCAAACACCAGAATCACGCCGAGTCCGACATCGGTCCCTTGCGAAAACGTTCGCTCCTGACCGTACATTAGCCCCACTCCGGCATAGGAACTGAGGATCGCGATGAGGATTCGCCCGCTGAGCCGCTCCCCCAGAAACATCCACGCCAACACCGCGACCATCGCTGGGTAGGTGAAAAGTGTCAGCCGTTCAAGTTGAGCCGAGATGTAGGAAAGTCCCGAAAGATCAAGATAGGACGCCAAATAGTATCCCAGAAATCCAAGTGCGAACGACCGCGTGGCTAACGACTGGGACACCGGTTGGACGTCCTTCGATCTCTGTAAATACCACAGCACCAGCACATAGAACGGCAGCGCCAATAACATCCGCACGGTCAGTAGCAAGGTGGGAGTCGCCCCAGCGGCGAAGGCCAACTTGATAAAAATGGATTTGAGTGCAAACAGGAACGTGCCGACAATTGCCAACGTGATTCCTACCGTCGCGTCGCGGCGCGTATCGGCGGTAGAACGATGCTCGGCGGTTTGCTCGGTCAAGAAAGGGGCTCTGCGTTAAAGTACCCGAGACTGGGGATGCACGAGAAGCGACTCGTTGCGAAATCTGACACTTCAACGCAGGGGAGAGTTCGCGGGAACGATTCACATGGCGGCGCGTTTCACAACCGCGCCATCCTGGGAACCAACGGAGCGAGCCCTATTGCTTCAATAGGTGCCGATCTTGCTGTTCACGATAGCCTTTTAAGCGAATCGTACCATTGGGGGACAAACTCATCATCGAGTAACCGTTGTTTTCCATCGTGGCGCCTTCGACCATCGCGACCAAGGTGCAGTAGTGGATTCCGCCGATCTCGTTCAAGTCATTTCGATGGCTGTGACCTTGGAAGACCGCCAACACATTGCCAGCGGTCTCGAGCGTTTTGCGAACCGCAGCACTATTTTTGACGGCGTAATGATTGTCGAGGTCGAGTCGTTGGTGCGCGAAAACGATGACGTGTTTATTCGTCGCCTTGAGGTCGGCGGCAAGCCAGTCCAGTTCGGCAGCCGGGATGTTGGCATCGGTCCAGGTGAAGTTTTTGCGTTGATAGGGCTGGCCGTCACTGCGAAAGCAGGAGTCGAGCACGACGAAATGGTAATCGCCTTGGTCGAATGAATAGTACGATTTTGGCTGCCCCACGCTGCCGAGGAATTCGTCTTTCGTAAGCGTATCGACACAATGGTTACCGAGGACGTAGTGGCGCTGATCGCAAAGTTGAGAAAACTCTCGATTGATCGTGTTCAGATAACGACGTTCCGTTGCGACGGAATCGGCCGCGTCGATGAGGTCACCAAGTTCGACAATAAATGCGGGGTTGTCGCTCTCAAATTGCCGCCCCGCTTCCTCAAGTTTGCCAAGCGTTTTGCGGTAATGCCGACTGCCGCCGGGAGGCTTGTCGGCGTAATGCAAGTCGGTGACGAGACCGATGCGGAGCTCGTCGCCTGTTTCATCGCCGTAAAGTTGCGTCGCGTTAAGGGGGGCTGCGCCACACGAGGCCGCGGCCATGACCAAGGTGCCATTTCGTAGAAAAACGCGGCGTTGGAGTGGAGGATTAACGTAAGGCATTTGGTTTGCTTATGTGGGACTAGACCGAGAGAGAAGGTGTATTTCGACATCGAGTATCTATTATAGACGTCGAAATTAAGAGAACATGAAGATTCGATTGAGTCTTTTGCCCGGCATCAACGGAGTGGCGAACGGGGAGCTCGCGAATCGATGGGCGAAGTCGTTGGTTACCGCCGCGAGTGTTA
This sequence comes from Novipirellula galeiformis, assembly GCF_007860095.1. NCBI lineage: Bacteria > Pseudomonadati > Planctomycetota > Planctomycetia > Pirellulales > Pirellulaceae > Novipirellula > Novipirellula galeiformis. Next base: position 113,201 of record NZ_SJPT01000014.1, read on the forward strand.
ACCGTAGCGAGCAGTGTTAGCCGTAGCGAGCAATGTTAGCCGTAGAGAGCAATGTTAGCTTAGCCACGTTGCTCGACAAACCCTTACTCAAGCTTTCCGCACGACACGCCCTCGCCACGCGACACCGCCGCTGGTCAAGTGATGGTAGATGGCTCGTGCCAAGCAGCACGCGATCGGGAACGCGGCCAACGGGAACGCTATCGCTTTGAGAAATCGAATGTCGGCTAATCGACGTGCCAATAAAAGCACGGTGGCTTGTGATGCGTAGGCGATCACGCCAGCGACCACTAGTGTGACATCGCTATGGTGCATGCCCATCACCATTGCTGTCATCGGGATACCGTAGACCAACACCGGGACGAACATCGCTGGGAACGCCAACGCCACGTGTTTGACCGCTCCAAGGATATTCTTGGTGAATCCCCAATAGGCATCGTGGTTGCTCTTGAATAGACGGACGCGGAGTAGTTGCGGTGCGAAGACAATCTGTGTGACGAATCCCTTCGCTTTGATGTTTCGGGCTAACATCACATCGTCCAAAGCCTCGCTGCGAACGGTCGAAAGACCATCGATTTGACTCAGTAGATCGCGACGCGTCATCATGAAGGCGCCGGCGGCTACCGCATTGGCGCACTTCGGATCGTGCAACTTGCGGTTTAAGTAGCTTACGAGTCCGAACACCATCAAATGCGGAACCAGGACGTTCTCCCAGAACGAGACGAGTTCGACGCGAGGAAATAGACTTAGGAAGTCACTTCGTTGTTGTTGCATGTGATCGTAGGCTGTCGCGAAACAGCTTGGTGAATGAATCACATCGGCGTCTGCGAAAACGACAATCGGCCGCGTCGTGCACAAATAGGCCTGGTGCATTGCATTGGCTTTTCCAAACCAACCTTCGGCCAGAGGCGGATTGTGGATCACCGTGACGCGTGCGTCGCCGGCGGCAATGGCGTCGACGATCGATGCGGTAGCATCCGAGGAGTGGTCGTTGACGACGGTAATATGAATGTCGACATTTTGTTGCGCGAGCAGACTGCGTAGGGATCGCTCGATGTCGAGTTGTTCGTTCCGAGCCGGGACAATGACGTCGATGATTGGCGCCGGATCAAGTTGAGTCTGCGTTGGGACAAGGGATGGCACGATGGCAAAAAGACGACAGAATGCAATGCCGATCCCCAGGCTGAGGGCGGTGATCGCGATCGTCAATAGGAACATGAAGGTCAAGATGGCGGGCTCGTGGTCGGACGCCCTGTTGAATCACAAGACGCAGTTGAGTGACAAGACGCAGTTGTTTGAAATGACCCGGTGATACACGTCGCTGCGATCGCGGTTCGATGCGTTGGGAGGCCGAGGGGAAAAAGCATTCTGCGGCAACCCAAGTCGTTCGTAAATTGGCTCATGCCCACTTGGTTTCGCTGCAAAGGAGGTGAAAACGGCTCATTTTAGCCCGCTTGGTCACCGCTTCAAGGCTTGCACCGGATTGTGATTTTGGGATGGAACAGACATTCGTTGGATCGCTAGCGGATAGAATCAAATTGGGGCAAGGCAACGATCCTGTTACGGAGCAATCCTTATGCATTCCTCTCGCCGTCGCTTTCTAAAGTCATCGGTGGCTGGGGCATCCATCGCGGTGTTTCCTGCTCATGCAAATGCGATCGCAACGGGGGTGGAGTTTAGTCTTCCCGTCGCGATGAACCTTTCTGCGGCGAATGATTACAGCCCAGGGTTCCCGTTTAAGAATTTGCTTTGGGGGGCGCGGCCATGGTTGACTCGCAACGTCAACGATCTGACCGGCTGGGACTCCGAACAACAAGCATCGCTCAAGCTCGATCGCGAAGGGTATCCGCTGCAGGTCCCATTTGTCGGGGCCGATGGTTCGCAGCATGACGTGTTCACCATTTTGCCGAACACTTGTCGTCCCGGACGCTACGTGTTGCTCTACGACGGGCAAGGCAAAATCGAGAGCGGTGGGCGGACGCAAATCGTCAAGTCGAATCGGGGACGTGTCGAGTTGCAAATGATGCACGCTCGCGGCGATGAGAACCTCGAAATACTGCGGATTTTGAAAAGTGATGCCGCGGATCCCATTCACAACATGCGAATGATACCGATTGAGCTTGAACATGCGGATCTAGACGCAGAGCCGTTCTTGGACGAAGTGGTTGAGTATTGCAAACAATTTCACGCACTTCGCTTTATGGATTGGCTCGAGACCAACGACAGCATCAATCGTGATTGGGCAGCACGCAAAACGACGCGTTTTTTCACACAGTGTGGAGTGACCGGTGATGTGGTTGGCTTGACCGACGATCCCGTGCCGCAATGGCAACGCCAATATGCTTCCGGCGTGGCTCTTGAATTGTGTATTGATCTTGCCAATGCAACGAAATGCGATGCATGGCTGTGCGTTCCCCATCTCGCCGACGACGACTATATCTTTCAGATGGCGGTGTTGGTAAAGGAGCGACTCGATCCTGATTTGAAGGTGTATGTCGAATACAGTAATGAAGTTTGGAATTGGCAGTTTCAGCAAGCCCATTGGAACCTCCACTCCGCCGCAATCGGTAACTTGCTCGCCGCGACACCGATTGCAAGTTGGCAACCAAGTAGATCGCCCAAGCTCAATCAACATGGGGTTGCGGTCAATCGAGTTGGTATCAACTTCCCAGAGCGGATGGGGATCGCGACTCGCCGTATCCTCGCGATCTGGGAACGTGTTTTTGCGGGACGGGATCGAAATCGGTTGGTCCGCGTCGCCGCGGGGCAAGCGTCTTGGCAGGAGGTTTCGGCGCGCTGCTTAAATACAGTGGTCCGTAACGGTGGATGTGATGCATTTACGGTCAGCGGCTACTTTGCTGCAGACGATGCGATCTACCGGCGGTGGGAAAAACTCGGCGCTGATTTGACCGCAGCGCAGGTCATCGAGGAGATGAAAGAGGTAATCGCAAGCGAGTCGGCTCGTCAGATCAAGAGCGTGTCACAAATGTGTCAGCGTGGCCAAGTCGACTTTGTCGTCTACGAAGGCGGCCAACATCTTCAGCCACGTGATCAACAGGCGACGAGTTACATGCCTGCATTAAAGGCGGCTCAGTTTGATCGTGGAATGGCCCAGTGTTATCGTGAGTTACTCAGGCTTCACGCGGGGGCGAATTGTCGGTTGTTCACCGCGTACGCGAGCGTTGGGGAACAGGGGAGCCGGTACGGTAGTTGGGGACATTTGGAGCGGTACACGCAAGCGGTCACCGAAATGCCTAAGATGCAAGCGTTGGTCGAGAGCAACGCGAAAAAACGTTGACGGGCTGCGGGCGTCGAAGCGATCGGAACGTCGCACGGATCACCGTTTGTCCCACTGTGTCGGACTGCGGCGCTATTGATAAATCGCGAAATTTTCGCGTCGCAATGAAGGCGTACCGTATTCGACGATTGCATTGGTGGACCCGCAACGGGGGGGCACCCGATCCAGCGGTACAGCCGGAAAAGTCAACTGCAAGCGTCATGAAGCCACCGCCGCCTGACAAACTGGCCGAGAAGGTGGCGGAAATGCAGGGAATTGCAGTGCAAACGGCCCTGTTCTAACTACAATTGTCCTTTGCTAGACACACCCGTATGAGGATGTCACCACGCCCCCCATACTATCCCGCCCCGATTAATTGCGGTTAGACAGACGCCCTGCCATGCGAAATCTCTCTTTTGTCGCTGTGACGTTCACTCTCGCTCAACTCCTTTTCGTCATGGGATTTGCGTGTGCGCAAACGCCAGCGACGATTGGCCGGATCGAACGTCTTGACCCTGCGTTGGACTCACGGTTTGCTGAGGACGCAAAGATCGAAGTGCTGGCGAGCGGATTCACATGGACCGAGGGGCCGGTTTGGTTCGGCGATGCGACCGAGGGATATTTGCTGTTCTCGGACATCCCACGCAATTCGATTTATCGCTGGACGGCCTCGAGGGGTGTAGAGTTGTTCATGAATCCTAGTGGTTACACCGGGATTAGCTACTACGGACTGGAGCCCGGCAGCAATGGATTGGCGAAGGATTCCGAGGGGCGTTTAATCGCCTGTGAACATGGAGATCGTCGTGTTTCGATGCTGACGCGAGGCGGTGGCAAAGTGACGTTGGCAGATCGTTTTGAAGGTCGCCGATTGAATAGCCCTAACGATCTCGTTGTTGACTCAGGCGGAGCGGTGTTCTTTACCGACCCTCCGTACGGGCTTCCCGAGCGGGCCGCGGATCCACGCCGCGAATTGGATTTTTGTGGAGTCTATCGGCTCGACCCCGATGGCAAGTTGCATTTATTGACGAAGCAACTCGCTCGCCCCAACGGCATCGGTTTGTCGCCTGACCAAAAGACGTTGTATGTGGCCCAGAGTGATCCGGCCGCTCCTATTTGGATGGCGTTTCCGGTCAACGAAGACAAGACGCTTGGCGAAGGTAAGGTGTTACTCGACGCCAAAAGTTACATGTCTGAGTTTCCAGGGCTTCCCGATGGGATGACCGTTGCGAAAGATGGCACGATCTACGGAAGTGGCCCTGGAGCGATTTATGTGATCCAGCCTGATGGAAAATTGATCGGTCGCTTGATCACCGGTGGACGCGTCAGCAATTGTACGTTTAGCGATGATGAAAAGACGCTTTACATTACTGCGGACGAAAACATTTGTCGCATCAAGCTGAAATAAGCTGCCCAGCGGACAAGCCATTCGCGTTAGGGTTTTTTCGCGGTCCGTTCGACGCCGTCGACCAATCGCTCGGTCATTCGTGAACGGTATTCCATCAAGCTGTTGGCGCCTTGGAAACCAACGACGGTTTCGTCCCAGTCAAGCTGCTTGCTGAGCATGCGGCCGTTATCAATGTCGAAGCGGATCTCGCCGTTGCTGAGCTGCTGAACGACCTGGGCTCGAACCGATTCTTCGTCGATTGGAGTCAAGGGTTCACTGCGAAGCGACAGGGTTGCCACGCCGGTTTGGACCTTTTCTAGCGTATAGAGTTCGCGAATTTTGATCGTTTTGACCGCGTTGTTCTCAAGTCGAGTTTTGATTTCGCGTGGCACGGACCAAGAGTCGCCGATCGCGAGTGCTTCTTCGGGTAATTGAAGCGTGAGCGAGCCCATACCCAATGAAGCTTTGGTGCCGCCGTGATTTTCACGCTCGATTTCTACGCCGCGGGCATTAAAGCTAAGCGTCGATAATTTCTTGCCAATCTGGTCAGCGACACGTCCAAACACCGCTGGTGGCTCTTCGTTGGTTGTGCTGTCCCAGCGAATCTCTTCTTGTTCGCCTTGTTGCTGGGTCATTTCCACAGCATCGACGATGTGATCGATGGTGGTGTCGCCATCCTTCGTCACATCGAGAACATCCCAATGACGTTGGCTAATGGTGTGGACCGTTGAAACTTCTTCGGCACCACGGATACGCGTCTTGGTTTTGGCCGCATGAGTGACTTCGTAATGCAGTTGTTCCCCGGCTTTGAGCGAGTATCGCAGGGTGTATCGTTCTAACACGCTCTTTCCAGCGTCACTTGCCTCTTCGGCTTGCAGGGAGGAAACCGCCAAGCCCAACAACAGCGCTAGGGAAGTTAAGAAATAAGATCGGTACACAGTCAGAGTCTCCATCCTCTAGAAAGTCGGTCAAGTGTCACGAGCGGTTTCACGCCCATGGTCAGAGGGTCGCAAAAGCGAGCAAACAACGCAAGTGAGGTTCTCGTCACGAGATGCGGCAATTTTGATTGTGAAATGAGATTTGGTGAGATTTGGTGCCACCCACAAATTTTGGTGCCACCCACCAAAATTTGACAGGTGACGCGTTCGCCGGGTCTAATGGCAGTAGTCGATTCGTCCCTCGAAGTCTCGGAGGTGTCCGATGACGCGACCGCCTCGTGCCGAACAATTCACGCCCGATGAAGTTTGTATCGTCCATGCTGTACAGCGTTGTGTACGACGCGCCTACCTAGCGGGAGTCGACGCGGCCACCGGGAAAGATTATTCCTGTCGCCGCGAGTGGATTCGCAGGCGAATGGAAGCATTGGCCTCGG
>NZ_SJPT01000015.1:0-26287 GCF_007860095.1 Novipirellula galeiformis
GATGGATTGCTCAAAGTCGATCGGACTCTTCGTCGCACGGTCCGGCTACAGATGTGGGCGATCGCAATTTCACCGGGATCAAAGACTTCCGAGCGTGTCAGACGAGCCACGATCACACCTCGCAAAACGGCAGCAGCAACAGGGTAACTGGCCAACGTTCAATCGTTCGCCCCACCTAATCCGAAGTCAACCCCCGAGCATTGGGCTCTGTCCCCATGCGAAGTTAACCCCCGAGCATTGGGCTCTGTCCCCATGCGAAGTTAGTCAGGCTGAAGACGGGTATTCCAGTCGGGGATGAACCGATAACACGGAATCATCCCAGGATTGAAAATAATCAAACTCGGCCTGGATCATCGCGCGATCGTTGTGACCGGAGGCCATGGACGTCACTGCATGCTGGCTAGACCGCGCTAGCGCCGGTTTGCAAGGTGGGCTACAAATGAATTTGCTGCCTAGCTTCGCCAACGTTGCGGTAGACACGATTCCAGCGCCGTCGGTTGTGGCCGAGATTTGTAATAAGCGGCCGTCGCCAGTGCGCCCAACGCCAATCCCGCGACGAAAATCATGCCGCCGACCGCGCTGCGATGCTCGTCGACTTCGTACTGAACCCGCTCCATCGCCGAGTGCACGGGCGGCCCCACTTGCTCGCCCACCTGCTCACCTAGGTGACTCGCTCTTCGCAAAATCGAAGGCGACGGGGCGTGCTCACGGACGACCGACTGGATCTCCTCTGCCGAGGCTTCGGTGTATTCGGCCAAGAAGTCTTCGATCTCGAAGACGTCGCATGGAATTGACTCGACATCACGCTCGTCCAAGTGTGGCCATCGTTGTACGATAGCCGACTTTACTCTCGTCCATGACTCGTCGGCCCACTGCGATTGATCTGACTGATTTTCCACCACGACGGCTTCGCTCTTCTGGCTCATAATTGAACTCCGGTTCAGGAAATCTTGATGAGTCGCGTCCGCTCAACACTGCGGGAGGATTCGCTTCATCGGTCTACTGAGATCACGCAATTGTCGTACCAAATCAGCGAGACCGATCGTCAACCTCGAGAGGGAGTACCGCAGCGTGAGAGAGCATCTTTTACGGGGCAACGGTCATACCGCAGCCAGTGAGTGCGATCATGACGACTCCTAAAGCGGACATGAGGACACAAAGCTTCCAGGAAGTCGCTTCACTCCAGCGCCTTTAGCCGTTGCTCCGGGAAGCTCCCCCGCCCCCTTCGCCCTCTCGGGTCGATCCCGGTCGTGGACGTGACTACACGCGTCCCACCACAACGAGTACGCCCAAAGGCAGCGTTTATCGAAGACTCTTTAGCAACATCCACTACGCGAATGAAAAGGGGGGGCAGCAACGAATGGCTCGCGTGTTTGCGGACGCGAGGCCCTTACTTGCTGGCCTTGGTCGTATCGACTGCCGAAACGGTGTCATCGTCTTTCTTTTCCGGCGGCAAGCGACCGCCATTTTTCGTTGCGGCGATCACATCCTCTTCGAGCGCACGCACTTTCGCGGGCGTGATTTGCTTTGACAACAAATCCTGGGTCTGGCTGAACATCTCGTCGATCTTCCGTCTCTGGTTCGGATTTTTGGCGCCAGGATCGTTGAGAAATGCAGTCAGTTTTTTATCCATGTCCTCGGAAATGCGTTCGTGAGTCGGCTGCTCACGAAGCGCAAACAACAAATCTCGCGCCTCGTCCATCTCTCCATTGCGAAGTCTCAACCGCACACGCGCGGCGAGCAACTCGCGAATGGCAACTAAATCGATGATCGCATTTTGAACCCCTCGAATGTAAGCCTCCGCTTGCAATCGCATATCATCTCCACTCAAGTCAGCGACCACACGAGGCTTAAAACCGGGCACAATCGGCAATCGCGCCAACACCGCGCCGCCGTTTTTCACATACAAAAGATGGAGCGGCGAATCGGTCGCATCGATTGTTAATCGTCCGTTCCAATCGGTGCGTCCGACAAACGCCATCTCGCCGGATTCGAGATTCCGATCATAGATCTCGTAGCCAATCAGTGGGAAATCGGGATCTTTCTGGGCATGCAACCGCAACAGGGTGGACTTTCCAAACGAGCGAACCCGCAGTGCCATGCGAAACGTCCGCTTGTTGCTACGGCCTTGCAGCCCACCGGCTCGGCCCGCATGAAAATCCATCTTCATGATGGGCCCTTCTTGCTCCGTGACCAGCAGGTAAGCCCAATCGATGGGGCCGATTTGGATCGGGTTCCCGTTGCGATCGTTTTTGCGAGTCATCGGTTCGAGCACATCACCGACATGAATCATTGCGGGCGACGTGTCATCGAGGATCAAGCCGCCGGCGCGAAGCCGACCTTCGGCATTCTTTTGCCCCGCATTCTCGATTCGCAACACAGGTGCGAAGGCCTGGACCATCGCTCCCCCAATTGCCACGGGCATCTCACTCGTTTCCAAAAAGCTCTGAGTTGCTACCGGACCGAAATGACGCATCAGAGTGTCGAGCTCCACCACACTCACCTTGAAGGGGGCAACCTTTTTCTCGACTCGGACGACAAAAATTTTGTCGTAGGAATCAATCGCTTCGATCACCAGGCCACTTAACGGCATGGTAATAATCTTGGCTTCGGGTTTCTCGAGCAACAACGCCATGCCACGCGACACCAATAGTGCTTCGGTCGCCGGATCCTCCCATTTTTTGCTGACCGCAATCGCATCGCCGTCGACGCTGCGCAGCTTTGCCTGGATGCCTTCGATCGATTCGTTTCCGATCTCCGCGGCCCGTCGCTGAACTTCCTCAATCCGTCCTGGCGTCGCATAGACGTCTTTGATGATCTCGCCCACATTCGCGGCGACGCGAAGCCGGACCGCATCGGCATGGTCGCGTTTGACCGCCACCACGGGGTCGGATGCCGTAATGGACTCGAACGTCATCGCGTCAAGATTCCGCTGAGCTGCATTGGCCACCGCGGGTGGAGCATTGGCGACATCCATTCGCCAAATGGCTGAAAAATCGCGATCAAGAAACGTTTGTAACGGCTCTCGAATTGTCTTCGCATCCACGTCGGGATCACTGGAGACGACCCAGACCAAAACCTTGTACGGCGAAAAATCCCAGGGAGTTTCTTCAACCTCCGATGCGTCGCTGAGTTTACTCGCAGCGGCGGTCGACGATGGAGTTGCGTTCGCTGCAGCGACGGGCTTCACGGGAACCGTCGCGTTGGCTTGGGGCGTTTCCGCAATCGCAGCTGGAGCATCCCCAGTGTCTTGGATCGCCTCGGCGGCATCCCCCACCGACACGCCCAACAGCAGTAAAGGGTAAAACGCAACTCGCAGGATTGTGCCGATGGGCCAAAGGAAACTTGTCATATCAAAACATCCAAAACCACAACGCATCCGCCGTGGAAATTCGCTGTGAGTTATTGATTCAATTGCCATTTATCTGCGTTCTGGTAAAGCGAAACGATATCGTTTCCGACCCCGATCAACTCTCGCCGATAGGCATACGAATCGACCATTTGCCACAACGGCAACACGGGCAACTCATGATGAGCAATCGCGTGCAAGTCGAGCAATCCATCACGAACCTTCTTCCAATCCCGAGCTTCCTCGATACGCCGCAGTCCCAATCCAACCAATTGATCCGAACTCGCCGCCAGCCCCTCGGGTCCCAACAAACGCCGCGCGTCAATAATCGGCTCCCAAATCGCAGCAGAGACATAAACGATGTCGGCTGTCCCCGGCTCGGGAAACGTGCGTCCCACGGGAAGCTCAACCAACTCCACTTTTAGATCCAACAATTGCCATTGACTCATGATCGCTTCACAAGCAACACGGGATAAATTGTCCGCTGGAAACGCCAAACGAATCGGCTTCATCTCCGGCACTTTCTCTTTCTTGCGATCTGCGAGCGCCTTCATTTGGTTGGCATTGAGCGTCATCAACAACTTGGCCAAGCGAGGTTCGTAACGCCGCGGCGAAATGCTTTTGTCATAGGCATAACCCAACGGATCGTCCATTTCGATGCCTGCGGGGAACGGCCCCGAAACGACTTGGCATCCCGGTGCCTCGAGCCCTTCAAGCAGTTCGCCATTGAGGATGTCCGCACGGTTGATGCCGTAAACCAGGGCGCGTCGAAACGTGCGTTCGGCCAAATAAGCATGATCCGAACATGGTACCAACATATGCACGGTAGGAAGCGGATACGTTTTAACCCGAATGTCTCGGCTTTTGCTCAGCCGAATGGCATCCGCAGGAAACAATTGATCCAAGACATCCAACTCACCCTGCAGCAACAAACTGACGCCATCGCTCGCCGACGCTTGACGAATCTCAACGACCTCGCGAAGTTGCTCAGGAAATTCAGGTTCCGCGGCGAGCACATAACGAACCAAGTCATCGCCCGTATCACTTTGCTTGTAAGCGCCTGTGGGTGCCCCTTTTTCACCTCCGAACCAACTTCCATCGATCGGAATCTGAAGCAAACAGGAAGGCAACACGTGAGGTCGACGCAGGCTACACTCAATTCGCTTGGGACCATCCATCCCAATGGCTTCCACCGCCGCAGCCCAGGGTGAAAAGTATTCGGGCGTGTTGCGGGTGGCACGTTCGGCGATTTTATCCGCCAGAGTGAACGCCTTGATCTCACTCAAGGGTGGCTTCAATTTCTCGGTCTCCAACACCAGATCAAATTGAGTCCGATAGGGGGTGGTTTCGGTTTCGCCAAAGACGAATTCATATTCGCCTCCTTCGGGCCCCGCTCCCTTCATCTCGAACAACGTGCGATAGACCAAACGTCCGGCTCGACGCGAAGCCCAATTATCGATGCGAGTCGGATCCAACACCGTTGCCGTCTGTAACACTCCCACTCGTACCAAAGGATAGATGGTATCGATTTTACGAACCAACTCTTTGCCACCCTCGATATCAGGACGCACCGCGACACTTTCACGTGACAATGCCCGAGCGGCTCGGTAATCCTTTGCCTCGAGTGCCGCAATCGCTTCCTGTTGTTTCTTCTGAGCCAATTGCAGGAACAACTGATTCCATTTGGCGACCGACGCTAAACGTCCTTCGCCATAGTCCTTTTCCAAACGAGCAAGCATCTGTTGGGCGAGTTCGAGCTGTCCGTCTTTGACCAGCTTCGTCATCAATTTATCGGTGATACCACTGAGCGCACCGAGCACCTTTTGGGGTTGATACTCCGGTGCGTAGCGCCATAACTCTTCGAGCATGGCCAGCGTCGCCTCGAACTCTCCGGCCTTGGCTCGTTTGATTGCATCTCGCCACAAAAACTCGCTGCGCAACTTTCGCAGTCCGGGTCGGTTGGGGTAGTCGCGAATCAAAACGGATAAAAACGGATAGGCCCCCTTAAAATCCCCGCGCGCAATCATCTCCATCGTTTCGCGTTCGAGCCGGATTTCCCAAAGATCGATCTTCTCGATGTTCTTCCAATCGGTCACGAACCGCTTCAACTCAATCCCAATCACATCGAATTGAAGCGTCCCTTTGGGATCTTCGGGGACCTTTCGTCCAGGAAATTCCAACAATCGAACTTTGACCCATCCTCCTCCCGCTTCCTCGGTCATGTAGATCAAATCATGAGGCTCTTCCTGCAACAGCTCTAAACCGACACGATCGGGCACGCCCGATTCCGCATAATTGACGATTTGCGCGGAGAGGGGTGTCGCGCCGGCGGTGCACAGCAGCAGCGTGGCGAGCGACAGCATCTTTTGCATTTGGATATTCATCATGTACCTCCTTAGGATCCCGATGGAATATCAGTGATGTAAACGACGCCTTCAGCCCCCGGCACCAACAATTTGCTGCCGATGCCTAGCGGCGGAGCAAAAATCGGTTGCCCCAGATCACTTTTACCCATCAATTCACCGGAGGACGGATTTAAAGCCACAATCCACCCTGGTTTCCCGGCCAACAACATCTGATCGCCAATCATGACGGGAGGTCCGGCCAATTCCCCTGACGGAATTGGCAACTCAAATTTCTGATTGCCATCAGCATCAAAGGCTCGCATCACCGAATCATCGGTTCGCAGCAAACAATACTCGCCCGCCGCGACCGGTCCCCAATTGATCCGGCCCTCCAATAGAACCTTGAACTTCTCATCGAGGCTGGTCAAATCATGCCCCACGACAAAATCGGCTGCCGGTCCTGCGACCGAAGCGATCACCACATCTCCAACGGCCGCTGTGGGCCCTAAGAAGGGAGCTTCGAGAGGCTTTTTGGCGAGTTCACGAACCTGCTCTCCCGCCCGTAGTCGATACAACTGTTTGCGACTGTCCGCGATAATGACCTGGTCAGGATCGCTTGGCATCACGACTGGATTGGACCATTGGACCTCGCCCTCGGGCTCGCTGGCGGGTTGAAACGGGCTGCCCAACATTTGTCCGGTTTGCCAATTCATCAAAACCACACGCCCTGAAACGGTGGGAACCAACAACCCACCGCCGGCCACCAAAGCGCCTCCTCCCGCCTTGCCCGACAACGCCAATGTCAATTTCCGCAACTTCTCTTGGCGGCGCGTCGGATCGTAAACCACGATGTCTTCGGATGTCGCTTGATTGAGCATCACGCGACGGGTTTCATCGATCTTGATCGGGTTTTCAAACCGCATTGCGATCCCCGTCCCCCCAGGATTTTCGACCGGGTTTGCTGTCGAACCACTCGCCAAGGCATCGCGATCAAGTTCAAACAAGGCCGCTTGTGTGGTGACGGCGTGGAAACCACCACCGCCCTCGATCGGCACAATCATGGCGATCGGCACGCCGACATCGGTATGCCAGATTTCATCACCCGATTTCGCATCCGCGGCGGTCACTCGGATGGCGGAGGTTCCTCGCAAAATTCGCGCGTGAACCAACGTATTCTCGCTTGTAAACGGTTGGCCAATAAATCGATCCGCTTCATGTTTAAACCAATCTTGGACCACCCGCCCGGTATTGATTTGCAATTCGTACCGCCCAATTCGCGTCCCGGTGACCCACATCTGAGATCGCCCGACCGCCATTTGGGTCGACGTCGGCACGTCGTACGATGCGACTTGCCGAGCAACCTCGCTGACCTGTTCGCGTTCGGCCGTCGGCTCGACTTCCAACACCGAAACCAAGCCCCGATCGGTCAAGACAATCAACTTGCGGTCTTGAATGATCGGCTTCACTTTCACATTGCCGTCCAAGCGAATCGAAGGTTGCGCGATCGCCAATTCTTTGCCGGCCGGATTGACCTTTAAAATATGCACGCGGGTGTAATCGGTCCCTGCATTTTCGAGCACAAAGACATGCCCGAGCAGCGTCACCGGCGGAACCGCCACCGTGCCTTCGGCGTGTCCAATGTAGAACGTTTCGGCGCAAGAACCATCGCGGGTATTGAGCACATACAGGTTGCTATGATTACCAGGCAGATAAGCCACCTTGGCACGCTTATCAATCCCGGGGCCCACCTCCAAAGGTTGAGGAATTTGGGTCGTCCAATTCGCCTCACCCGAGTCGGCGTCCAACGAGGAAAGCCGGCCGGTTTGCGTGGAAACATAAACCTCATCGTCCACGGTCACGGGTTCACTAAACAGTTCCCCGATTTGACTCTGCCAACGAATTTGGCCATCTTTACCGTCACATCGTTGGACTTCGAGTTTTGCGGATTCGCTCAGTAAAACTCCCGAACCATCATCTAAACGCACGGGCAGATGGTCTTGGCCATAGCCGACAAATTTTCGCCACAGCAGCCCTCCGCTCTCTCCCTCGAATGCCAACATGGAGCCGCCCGCGCGTAGGTAGAGGATTTGGCCGATCAAGTCGGTCGCTTTTCGTCCCTCCATCGCGGTCAGCACGATTGAGCGATCGTCCGCCTTCCCCTCTTTTACATCCGCCAACTTCGGCATTTCGCTGGCCGGCTTGACCAAGGTTTGCTGAATCCCACTAGCCGTGGCGATCAACGCCATCAACCGTTCGTCATTATGCAGCTCCGGGAACTCTTGCAGCAACTTGGCACGAACGTCATAGGCTTCTTTCGTTTTCTTTTCCTTTAACAACGCATCCATCGCGACGACCGACTCTTCCAAGCGAAGATTGCGATTGATTTCGCGGCGGACCCGTTGACGCGCCTCGGCAATCGCTTGCAACTTACCCGCCAACGTCGTCTTCATCGTCGACAGCATGTAGTTCGGATTCTCCATCAACGCCAATTGCTCGTCCAGTTTCCCAAGCAGTTTCTCTTTTTCGGTTGTCTCCTTTTCTTTGCCCGCGACGCGAGCGATCTCCGCAGCAACATCGACCAACAACACGGCGAGATTGGTGCGTTCTTGGCTGAGTCCCTCTTCGTTCTCAATCGTGGGCAATTCTTTCTTCAGCAACTCCAACGCTTCGGTCGGATCGGTCATCTCCTTGGCCCGATAAAACTTGCTCATCACAATCCGCACTCGCGCAATGGACGAGTACTGGTGTGTCGCGCCAAAGGTATCCAGAAAACTGAGGTACGAATCTTGCGCCGGAGTGTACTGTTGTTGACCGTATTGCTTGTTTGCATTGGCGATGAAATCGTCGGCGCTTTGACGCGTCAACATGTAGTACAGACCATAGCCCGACAACAACAACAGCACGATGATGCCTGCGAATCCATAAATCTTGAATGAATCCCAAACGGACTTTTGCTCTGGCGGTTTGGGCCGTGCCCGCGTGGGGCGTGAGGCCGCCAAATCCTCGCTCGACGAATCCGGAACGGCTTCGACCGCGACCGTCTCCACGGGAACCGCTTCGGCAAAGACCTCCACCGGCGTTTCGTCTTCCGCAGCCACCTCGATCACGTCGTCCTCCCCCTCCTCGGGCAAGATCGCGAGATCGTCCATGACCGCCACCTCTTCGCTCGCGTCCCGGGCCTGGCCGTATTCGCTTGAACGCAACTCCCCAATCAACTTGGTGGCTTGAAACCGAGTCAATTGACCGTTGTCGACAAGCAACTTGGCTACCGCTTCGGGGGTCACACGAGTGCCCTGCTCTAATTGCTCTCGTAGCGCCTCGATAATTTCCTGGTCGAGCAATCCGCCACGCTCAAGCCGATCGATCAGTTCATTTGCAAGCATGTTTAACGACTATTTCAATTCGGTAGATAAGACTTATTCACGCGAGTGGGGCATGCCGTTTTCATGCCGTCACGCCACCGATGCAAGGACAACCACAACGATCGGTACCCTGCATCCCATTGATTCCAAACGGAGCCCTAATCGAACTCCTCGACCTGCGTCACTTGCAGCTCGGTGTAGCCAGCAATCGTGCCCGCATCCATGGCGTCCACTAACGCTTGTAGTTTCGCCATCTCGTGCACCTTGATCACTAATTTCATCGCGTCACTTCCGCCCGGCACCGCTTCTCGGAGTGCCGAGATCAGGTTTTGTTTGCCGGGGGTTTCCCTTTCCCAATCGGCTGCCATCACCAAGAACGAGCCGCGATCATCGATTTGGACTTCCACCGAATCAAGCTCTTCGGTCTCTTCCGGATCGGGATTACTACTTGGTGCATCGGTTTGTTGACGCGGCATCTCGATCGACTTCTGTAGACTGAACGAAGCGGTGACCATAAAGAAGATCAACAACAAGAACGTCACGTCGACCATCGGCGTCATATCCAATTCATCGTCTTGCCGCGGCTGACGCTTGGGCACCTCGTCATCCTCGTCGTCTTCCCCCACGACCGCTACAGGCACCGCAGCGGGATCAGTCGCAACGGCTTGTTTATCCGCAAGCTCCTCCTGCGCAGAAAGATCATTTTCGGGCGTAGGATCGCCCAGCGAGTTCATATCATCGGCGTCCCCCACGACACCATCATCGGCGACGGGTTCCATCTCCGGTTCCCGCTCGGGCACGTCGACCAACGCCTCACACTGTGGACAACGCACTTGCCGTCCGGCAAAGCGGTCATTGACATGGTGCTCGGCGTCGCACTGTGAACATTGAACATGAATAGCCATGGCGACCTTAAAATTCTTCCGCTGGATGGACTCTCAAATTCGTCACCCCAATCAACGCGACCGCATCTCCATTGTCGCCCCACAGCGCCCACTTGGCCGCATTGCCGGTGGCCTTAGGAAGCGGCGCGGCGAACCGCGAATGCTGCATCTGGTCGAGTACCTTGCTTGACTGCGACATCCCCTTACTCCTCTTTGACCGCAATGTAGGTGGATTCGATATCTTCAAATGCGTCGCCGATGACTTGCTGAATACGGGTAACTTGGCCGACTTTGACGTTGGCATCGCCGAGCAACATCACTTGGTTTTTATTTTTGCCGATCGACTTTTCGAGTTCCGAGGTGATGTATTCGATGATTTCGGTCGATTGCGTTGCTTCGTCTCGGCTGAACTCGCTGCCGTCACGTTTCTTGAGGATCACTTCGTCCCCGGCACCAGGATCGACAAAGATGATCGCAGAATCGTCGGCCGATACTGCCAAGCCATTATCAGCTTCGGGAATCGTGCCGATTTTGGTCGGGTCCATTTTGGAAGCGACCACAAAAAAGATCAGCAATAGAAAGGTGATATCGATCATCGGAGTAATATCCATCTCCTCATCGTCACGCTTTTTGCGTGGCATCGCGACATCATCTTCCTCTTCAAGCAGATCTTCGTTTACGGCATTCGCACTCATGATCGATCCAAAATAGAACTATGCATTCCACAAGAACACTTCGTTAACCTCAGCCTCGTACCGCTGCGGCCGAGGCAAGCGTCTGTAGCCAAGGCAAGCGTTTTGTGTGACGCGTTTACAGCGCAATCCCCCGCACCGATGACTTGCCGCGAGACCGACGCGGAAGGGGCTAACGCGGAGGCGATTGCATCACCGCTTCGACAGGCTCGGCCGCAGCGGCCGAGGGCGACGTGGGACCGCCATTAGGCCATTTCAGCAGCGCCTCTTTGTACTGGGTCATAAAGCGAGCCAAGCCCGACCCGACAAGGTC
Source organism: Novipirellula galeiformis (assembly GCF_007860095.1). Classification (NCBI taxonomy): domain Bacteria; kingdom Pseudomonadati; phylum Planctomycetota; class Planctomycetia; order Pirellulales; family Pirellulaceae; genus Novipirellula; species Novipirellula galeiformis. The sequence continues at coordinate 10,946 of NZ_SJPT01000015.1, forward strand.
TTCCATTTTGGCGATTTTGATATTCACGTTAGCGACCAAGATCATCAACGGGATCGCGATTGCCAAACCACACGCGGTGGTTCGTAGCGCGACGTTAATGTCCCCGGCCAACAATGACGGTTCGACCGACTCGGACGTGGCCAACGTCTTAAACGCTCCCATCATCCCGAAGACCGTTCCGAAGAGTCCAATCATCGGAGCCGACTTGATCACCGTACTGACCCACGAGAGTCGGTATTCAAGATCGCTCATCACGTCACGCTGGAAACGGTCCAAAACGAATTGGCGTGCTCGCTTGTATCCCAGCCCGCGATGATGCATCGCCATCTCCACAATTTGGGGAATCGCGCGATTGTCGCCATCGCTATACTCCGCGACCCCCTCAAAATCGCCCACCTTCAGCATTTGCTCGACGTCATCCATGAAGACGTCTTGTTCGTCTTCGCTTTTGAATCGTTTTTGGTTCACTCGCGCCCACACCACCGTGGCGCTATACAGTCCCCATAAAGCCGCCCCCGCAAGGGCACCATAGGTCGCTTGCGAGATGATGTCGAAGATAGATATTTCAGCGAAAAGCATCGAGGATCTCGTCCTTCGGTGGATCAAAGAGAAGGGTGAAAGCAGGCCATCCTGCTAGGCGTTGACTCAACCGGAATGGTAATTCCGGGTTTATCGTAACGAATCCAGAGATTTTTGGCGCGTTGGCTGCGGTAAAACGCTTTGAATTAGTAACAACGATCGGTTACAGCCGCGAGAAACGCTGTTACCGCTCGGGTCCTATTGCCGCTCGGTCGGTTACCGCTCGGTTCCGTTACGACTCTGCCGCGTCGTTCTACGCAGCGGAACGACAGGTTGTTTGCCAACCCTCGCGCTCGCCCCCCCCCTGACGCCTCAGCCAACCACGCAGGGGTGTCCCAGGCGAAGGGCGGCCAGAAAAGCCCTCACGCTGGCTCTAAACCACTACTTTTTTGGTTTTCGATACCGTTGATCGATCACCTCGAACTTGTACGAACTGCCATCAGCCTTGCTCTCGAAAATCGTCTTGGCAATTTCGGTGACCGACGGATGCCCCTTGGCCGTGGAATATTCCAGTTCGATTTGGGCCAATTGATTCTCAAGATTCGTTGGAATGAACTTCATCATTTGGCGATTCGCCAACTGGACACCGGCTTTTTGCAGCAACTGACGATCGAACTGCATCAACGGGCTCGGCGAGGTCCACATGAAGTACAGTCGTTTTTCGCTTTCAGTATCGACGATCCGGCGCGATTTCGGGCTGCCCGCCAAGCCATTGACCACGTCGACTCCTTGGATGGAACCGCCGATCGCACCGAGTTCAATCTCGTAGAAATCGAGCTGTTCGGCGTAGTCGCCGAGCGCCTTGGCCGTAAAGTTGAGCTGCCAACGCTCAAAACGAGGCACAATATCCTCGCCCTCTCCTTCGGGTCCCGGCGGGCGACTATCCCCTTTGCCGGTCCCGGTCGTCGAGGCGGTCGCATTGGTATTCATCGTATCGAGCGTCGCGGCGACGTTGCTGACCGCATCGGTCACCGCTTCGATCGTGTCTTGCAGCGTCGGCTCCATCAACTCTTCGACCTCTTCGGCCCCCGGCGGCTCGAAGTCACGTTCGAACCCTTCGGCATTCTCGCCACGCCCGGCCGGATTTTCGATAATGGGCTTGATGGCTTTCGGCGGAAACGACAACCGGCTGGTCCACCACACGATGAATAACATCAACACAAAGGTGCCGATGAACAAGATCAACGCCATAAACAGCGAGGAAACGAGATCAAAACGGCTGGTGCGCAGTTTTGCGCGTTCACGGCGGCGCTCCTCGCGCATCTGCTCGAGCGACAAGGAATCGGATGGATGCTCAGCGACAGCGGACGACATCACTTACCTACACGACAAAGACTAAAAACGAAGAACCCACGCTAACTGCGACGCACCAGCGTATTACAAATCGTAATCGAGAAAAATATACCCTGGGTTCGACTTACGATACCAATCTCGCCATTGCCGCTGAGCCTCCGCGACCTCTCCCTTGTTGGGTTTGTCGGGCATTCCAAACCCTTCGAAGCGGCGACTGATGAATCGCAGTCCATCGCGGGCATAGCGTGGAACCGACGGATCGGGATCGCTGAGGGCGAAAATCAGAGTAGGAACGACCCTCAACTCATCGCTTTGCCCGAGCAAACGTGCCGCCACACGGCGAGCCTGCCACGACTGACTCCCACGGACGAGTCGCTCGAGGCGATCGATTTGAGCCGCTCGCTTCTTGGGATCGGGATCCAGTTTCAAGTCATCGGGAATCGACTTTCCTTCGAGCCCACCGCCGCCATCTTCGCTGAGCATATCGAGCAGATCGTTGACCTCATTGGCTGGCGCAGCGCCTTTGATCTGCGTCCCTTCGACCTTGATCGCGGTCGTATCCTTAGGCAACCCCCAACCTCCGGCGGTCGCCCCCGAACTGGCTTGATCGATTGCCTTTTGGGTACTGCGACTCAAGAAAAGCAAAGCAAAGGCCGACGTGACCGGCGCCGTCGTATAGCTCCGCGCTGGCCATCCGGCCCCGTTCGCTTGCGTGGATTTCAGAAACCCAACGCCTCCGTTGTACCATGCGGGACTTGGATCCTTTTCCAACTGAAAGGCGATCTCCTTAAAACTTTCGTACCTCTCCAGCGTATAGAGCTGATAATAAGGCCATCGCGACTTAAGCTTCCCAGGATCGGGAGAATTGGCACTCAGCCATGCATCGCAGTCGCGAATCGCGGCGAGGAGAGGCTCTTTTGGCAGTTCAGGACGCTTAATACTGGCATTGTCCAAACCCTCCACAAACAAATGTACTGCCTTAGGCAACCCAACCACCTTGGGATCGTTCCCCGAGGAGCCATCACCCCAGAGCCGCAGGATATCTCCCGCGATCAACAGGGCACTGCCTCCCGCAACCGCCATCGATGCCGTGACACCATCCTGCTTAACGCGCTGGCCAACTCTACCGGAATCCTTCCCCATATAGGGCCACCCCCCCCCTGGATCCTGCACGCGGAGCAACCAAGCGATCGTCTTCGCTACGCCCACATAGTCGATCACCACCCCCACACGATCCAAGGTCCACAGGGCCAACATCGCGTATTGGGTTTGCGAGATATCGCCCAAGTGCTCATGGAGATAACCATACCCGCCGCCAGGATACTGAACCTTATTGAAATATTGGGCAAGACGCTCAAGCTCCTTTCGGTAGGCCTCTCGATCGACTTCTGCCAACAAAAGCGTCGCGACGCTCGCCGCATAGACCGTTTTGCTGTTATCGCCCCCCGGATCCCGGTCTGATAATTTGCGGACGATCGCAAGGGCCGCCTGGACCCCCTGTCGCACTACCGGGTCCGCCGGATCATGTTTCAACTTCATCGAGGCGTACCCCAACAGAGCCTGTTCGCCATAACCACCTGAATACGCTGTACCGAGGGGGTAGTGGGTTTTCCCGGTCGCTTGTTTCGCGACTGCCGCTAGTCCGGAACTCACCATTCCCTTCACAACCGGATCGTCCGAGGTATAGCCGTACACAACAGGCGAGCAGAACGAGCAAGCCGTGAGCAAAAACACAAAAGTGGTAAAACAATGAAGTCCGGATCGCGACACGGGCATTTTCCAAGAAAAGTTCTGAAATGGCTTGCCAAGCCCATTTAATAAACAAAAAGCGGCAATGCAGCCACGGAGGAGGAATCCGAGGCCAACGTTGCCAAGCTCGCAAAACGCACGTTTTCCGATGCAAAAATGGCGTAACAAGGCATCATTGCAAATATCACTCAGCACTAACCGCCCCCCTGAATCTATCGCCAAAACGACCACTGTGGATCGATGCAGGCAAAGAATTATCCAATGAATATTAATCATACCCTTGCAGGAAACCGAAGGAAGATATTAACCTCTGCATTAATGAGTCGCGTGTGCGTGATTCAGCTGATGGTCAGATAGCTCAGTTGGTAGAGCACGGCCCTGAAAAGGCCGGTGTCGGCGGTTCGAGCCCGCCTCTGACCACTCAAGTTTCTTCAGCAAGGGGCACTGCTTTGCCCTCACCTTAGGACGCCCCAACTTTCTCTTAAGATGCGGTGGCACTGCTCAGTTGCCTTTTGCCAAAACCGAATCGATGGGCGTGCAGCAAGTAACCGATGACGAGCCGAACGATGATTCCTCATGGGATCTAATCATCCGCCCCTCTGCATCGCTAGTCTCTCTTCCCCTGGCGGAAATCTGGCGGTATCGAGATCTACTTTATTTATTTACGAGGCGAGACATCGTCGCGTTCTACAAACAAACCATTCTGGGCCCGCTTTGGTTCTTCATCCAACCGATCTTTACAACCCTGATCTACGTATTGGTCTTCGGAAACATCGCCGGACTATCCACTGACGGCGCCCCCCAAGTGGCGTTTTACCTCTGCGGGATCACATTCTGGAACTACTTTGCCGATTGCTTCAACAAGACAGCAACCGTATTCAAAGACAATGCCCACGTCTTCGGCAAAGTCTATTTCCCCCGCATCATCATGCCTCTCTCGATCGTTCTTTCAAATCTGGTGCGATTCGGAATCCAGTCCTGCCTCTTGCTACTATGCATAGCCTGGTATGATGCGACCGGAGAAATCCAGCCCAACCGATACGCGCTACTGATCCCGGCACTGGTTGCTGCGATGGCCACCTTAGGGCTCGCAATGGGAATGCTATTCTCGGCAATGACAACAAAGTACCGCGACATGGCCTTTCTGCTACAGTTCGGCGTGCAATTGCTGATGTACGCAACGCCGGTCATCTACCCCTCCTCGGAAATGCCTGAACGCGTCGCGTCGATCCTTTCCTGGAATCCGCTGGCCCCTATATTCGAGGCGGCACGCTACGGGCTACTAGGCGCAGGGAACGTCACCGCAGGGTCCATCGGCTATTCGATCACCTTTACGCTGATCGCTTTCGTTGCATCCACCGCCGTCTTCAATCGCGTTCAACGCACAGTAATGGATACAGTTTAGACAGCGACAACGCCAAATAAACATTAGCCCTGCACGGTAACGATGACTGTCGCAATTAGATTTAGAGACGTATCGAAGCAATATCGGTTGGGAGAAATCGGCACCGGCACGCTTGCGAATGACCTCCACCGAATATGGGCTCGACTGCGAGGCAAACCCGATCCATTCGCGATGGTTGGGGCGGCAAGTGACGAGAAACCGCGGAGTAAGCATGATTATGTGCTCGCCTTAAATGACATCGATCTCGACATCGAAAAAGGCGAAATCTTCGGAATCATCGGACACAACGGTGCAGGAAAAAGCACCCTTCTTAAACTGCTCTCACGCGTCACCGCCCCGAGCACCGGGACCATCAAAGCACGTGGACGGATCGCAAGCCTGCTGGAAGTCGGCACCGGCTTTCACCCTGAACTCACCGGCCGCGAAAACATCTATATCAACGGCGCCATTCTCGGTATGAGTCGGCGAGAAATCGACCAGCAACTCGACAACATTGTCGACTTTAGTGGCTGCGAAAAATACCTGGACACCCCCGTCAAACGCTACAGCAGTGGAATGATGGTTCGACTTGGATTCGCAGTTGCGGCGCACCTACAATGCGAAATCCTCATCGTCGACGAAGTCCTCGCCGTCGGCGATGCAGCGTTCCAAAAGAAATGCATTGGAAAAATCAACGAGGTTACCTCGGGAGGCCGAACCACGCTCCTTGTCAGCCACAACATGGCGTTAATGCGACAACTGGCAACTCGTTGCGCATTATTGAAGCAAGGCAAAATCGTTCACACAGGCCCCCCATCCGAAGTGATCGCGAAATACTTGCGAGGCCACCAGGGAGAGGTCCCTGGATTCTCATCGCTGGCAAACCATCCCAATCGCCTCAGCGGGATGGCCCCGCTGATCACGGCGGTCACCCTATCCAACGACGAAGGGGAAACCAGCTCACAGTACTTGCAAAACGAAGCGATCACGATCAAAGTCGATTATGATGGAACCGCACTACCGGAACCCCTTTCCGGGGCTGGATTTATCATTGAGTCGCTCTCTGGAGTCCGGGTGGGCGGATTCAATTCCTACATGGCTGCACCGCCGCCGCACCGGATCGAACCGCGAGGGCGAGCGACATTTCGCCTCCACTCTCCCACCCTGACACCCGGCACTTATCAAGTGACGGTGTCACTGGGATCACACCAATCACGCCTCGTCGACAAAGTGGAATCGGCAATCCAATTCACTGTGGCCCCAGACGACCTCTATGAAACCGGCTATCTCCTGACGCCCGAAGATGGTGTCGTAGCCTTTCGCTGTGACTTCCACTCCCTGAAATCGTGATCCGAAACACCGCCCGACAACTCCGACGCACCCTGTTAAACTGGCACGACCAAGCCGGAAAGCTTCTTCATGCACCGGATTCCCGCCTAGCGATTGTCGACGAGCTAACCCGACTCGAAGAATTCCTGCAATTCTACACGCGAGGCGTTCAACGCGACATCGAATTTGAATTCACGACATTTCGATGCGAGGTTTTACAGTTCCTCCGTGAAATGCAACTCGGCCCTGCCCAGACCTCTCGCTACGCTGCATCCTGCGACAAGCCAACGATGTACGCAGCCGCCTTTTCCCTATTAACACAAAAGCTACTGGGAGTGGATCTCAAGCGTGACTCCGCACGCTGGAAAGCGGCTTTCGATCAGTACCAATGCCAAGACGACGGTCTATTTCGTGATCCCGCGCTGAGCAACTCGCTGTTCGAGCCCTCGGACTGGTGGGGCGCCCGACACTTCGCTCTGATCGCCACGGCTGCATACGATGCCATCGGAGAGCAGCCCGCTTTTCCGCTGTCGTTCCTCGATGAGTTCTGTCGCGAAGGGCAAATCGAACAACTGGTGGCGGAGATCGATTGGTCAATGAACTCGGACCACGACAACAAAATAATGAACATCGGGTGCCTGCTGCAATACGCGCGCGACCGGCAATGCAATTCCCAGGCAGGTAACGCAGTCACACGACTAAAATCCCTGCTTTTGGATCACCTCAACCCACACACGGGACTGTGGGGTGAGATGGACCTAAACAACCCAACCGATCTCTCGCGCGCGATCCAATTCGCCTACCACCTGTACCCGCTGTTTCTTTACGACAACGATCCGATCCCGTATCCCGATTCCTTAATTGACAACACACTGGCAACCCAAAATCCCTATGGTGGCTTCGCACCTCACCGCAACTCAAGCGCCTGCGAAGACATCGATTCCATACACCTATTGTTGGTCGCAAGCAAACAAACCAACTACCGACGCCATGACATCACCAAGGCAATTCGTCGCTTCCGGACGTGGGTTTTCGCCAACCAAAACGATGACGGCGGTTTTGTCTTTGCTCGCCAACAGCCGTTCGTGTATGGCCACCGGCAAATGAGTTCACTCGATAACGAATCACACCTATTCGGCACATGGTTTCGGTGCCTCTCCATTGCATTGGCCCATGAATGCGAGGACTCGATTCGCAACCCCTTCACGCTTCACAAATCACCCGGCTACTACTGTTAAAACAAAACGCGACTGAACCCATGATCCAGGCTATCGTCAAGAAAGTCCAACTCAAACTCCGTGGGCTCGAGCATGCGTCGATGATCCACACGCACATGCTCGAGGACGAGAAGGAAACGCTCTACACGCTGGCGCGAAAATCCCGAGGAAACATCGTGGAGGTGGGCTCTTACCTGGGCGCATCAAGCTGCTACCTCGCTGCGGGCCTTTCTAAACACAAACACGCCAAACTCACCTGTGTCGACACATGGAATAACGACGCAATGACCGAAGGTTTGCGAGACACCTACGATGAATTCCGAAGCAACACCTCCAAATATGGCGCACTCATTCAGCCCTTGCGGGGCACAAGTCAAGAAATCGCGAGCAGCTTTACCGATACAATCGACCTGCTCTTTTTAGATGCCGACCACGAATACGCTGGCGTGAAAACCGATTGGGACGCATGGTCCCCCCACCTGGCGCAAAACGCGACGGTGATCTTCCACGACATCGGCTGGGCCGAAGGTGTCCAGCAAGTCGTCCGCGAAGATGTTCATCCCATTGCACTCGAGGAATCGCGTCTCCCCAATCTGTACTGGGCGCGACTCCGTCAACGATGATCCCAATTGACCGAGAACTTCCATTGCCTAAACCAATTGCGATTATCATCCCAACGTCGAAGCCGCTCGACCAACTGCAACGAACCCTTTCTTCGCTGCAAAGAACGGTGACCGACTCAGCGGAAATCCTCATCATCCAAAACGGCCCCCTCTCGGACAGCCATACTGCACGATCGTTAACGGATCAATTTGCGAGCCTCAAGATCCGCTGCCTTCACGAAGCGACCCCAGGATTGTTGTCGGGGCGGCATCGCGGCGTGCAAGAAAGCACGTCGGAGATCATCTCGTTCATCGATGACGATATCGAAGTGGGGCCGCGCTGGGCGGAAGCGATTTTCCAAAACTTCAACAACCCTGACGTAAAACTTGTGGGGGGGCCAAGCACCGCTGAATACGCATGCTCCGTCCCAGAATGGCTCGATGCCTTTTTTCATCGCAGCCCCAACGAACAATGGTGCACCTACCTGAGTTTGCTCGAGCTCGGTGATCAGCGAACGGAAATGCCTCCCAATCTCATCTGGGGACTCAACTTTTCGATTCGACGATCTGCGCTGCTTGAACTTGGTGGATTCCACCCCGATGGAGTGCCATGGAATCTGCGCCGCTTCCGTGGCGATGGCGAAAGCGCCGTCACGGAAGCCGCCCGCCGCTGCAACATGACGGCGATCTACGATCCGAATGTGGCGGTAACGCACCTCATTCCGAAAACCAGGCTGACGCCAAACTACTTTCAACGCCGCGCCCATTTGCAAGGAATCTCGGATTCCTACACGCAGTTACGCAACACTCACCTGCACGGGGCGCCCCCAACTTCGCCTCCAGAGAAAAACTCGATACGCGAGCGACTGTCCTTTGTCGTCAAACAACAAATCGGCTTGTCGAAAAACCCGATGAACAAGGCAATTTTCCAAACCCAAAAAGCTTACCGAGAAGGTTACCTTTACCATCAACGCCAATTCCAAATCGAACGCGTCATCCGTGAATGGGTTCTCCGCCCCGATTACTGGGACTATTCTTATCCGCTGGAAAGCAAATCGAACGAGACAGCATGAGCATCGAACACGTTAAACATCTCGACCAAACCATCGGGATCATCATTCGCGCCAACTTCCATTCCGATGGAATTGAGTTTTTCACGCCGAGCATGTTTTCCCAGCAGCTTGGTTACATGAACCGACCGGCGGGCTACAAAATCGACCCCCATGTTCACAACCCGGTGGAACGCGAAGTCCTGTGGACTCAAGAAGTCCTGTTGATCAAGTCCGGCAAAGTGCGTGTCGACTTCTATACCGACGGACGCCACTATCTCGAAAGCCGTGTCGTATCGACAGGCGACGTAATCTTATTGGCGGCGGGTGGCCACGGCTTTGAAATGATCGAACCGAGTGAAATCATCGAGGTCAAACAGGGGCCCTACTCGGGCGACCAAGACAAAACACGCTTTGATTGCGTACCGGATGAAAAAATCAAACTGCGCAGCAGCGAAAGCGACTCACAATGAACGCTCCAGAAAAGCCTCCCACGGCAACGCCCGAATCGTTTGGAGCCTATAGCCGCTACTACGACTTGCTCTATCAAGACAAAGATTATGCGGGGGAAACGGAATACATTCGCTCGCTTCTGTCGCGTTTTGCTCCTCGCGCGAACCATATCCTCGAACTCGGCTGTGGCACCGGAAAACATGCTTGCCTACTCTCGCAAGAGGGCCTCCATGTAACCGGCGTGGAGCGGAGCGATGAAATGTTTGCCAAGGCCAGCGAGCGCGTCATTGAGAACAATGCGTCTTCGCGTGGACGTGTCGAAATTACCCAAGGAGACGCTCGGTCGGTGCGACTAAAGCAAACCTTTGATTGCATCTTGTCACTGTTTCATGTCTTCAGCTACCAAACATCCAACCAGGATGTTGCGGCGATGCTCACCACTGCAAAAACACACCTCACCGATGGCGGAGTGTTTATTTTTGATCTCTGGTATGGCCCTGCCGTACTTGCTCTATTGCCATCGACCCGAGTCAAACGAATGGAAGACGAGCACACCGAGGTGCTGCGGATCGCCGAACCGACGCTCGATGCCAACCGTAATGTCGTCGACGTCCACTACACGATGCTCGTTACCGACAAATCTGACAGCAGCGTAAAAAAACTTTCAGAATCGCATCGAATGCGATACTTTTTTGCCCCGGAAATCGAACTCTTCGCACAATCTGCGGGAATGCGGGTCATTCATAGCGAACAATGGATGGAGGCGGCTCCACCGTCGCAAGCGACTTGGGGTGTAACGTTCGTCGTCGAAAATCTTGGCTAATTTACCCCACCGCTGCACTGAACAATCAATCTCGCTGTGCGGTTTCTCCGATCCCCCCCTACTCTCCACGTTCTGTCGCAATGATCCCAGTCAACACGCCCCTGCTTGATGGCAACGAGAAAAAGTACCTGCTTGAGTGCATTGAAACAGGCTGGATCAGCAGCGAAGGCCCGTTCGTCAAGCGTTTTGAAGAAGAGTTTTCGAGCGTAGTTAACCGCAAGCACGGGATCGCGTGTGCCAACGGCAGCGGCGCATTGGATATCGCCATCGCGGCCGCCAAGATCGGTCCCGGCGATGAAGTCATCATGCCCGCCTTCACGATCATCTCACCGGCATTCTCCATTGTTCGCGCCGGAGGCGTCCCCGTACTGATCGACAGCGATCCGTTGACATGGAACATGGACGTGGACCAGATCGAGAGCAAGATCACGGCGAACACCAAAGCGATCGTAGTCGTGCACATCTACGGCCTTCCGGTTGACATGGACCGGGTGCTCGATATTGCCCATCGCCATGGCTTAACCGTCATCGAAGACGCTGCCGAAATGCATGGACAATCCTATCGCGGTCGGCCCTGCGGGAACTTCGGGCTGATCAGCACCTTTAGTTTCTATCCCAATAAACATATCACCTGTGGCGAAGGAGGTATGGTGGTCACTGACGATGATGCGGTCGCCGAGCATTGTCGCGGGCTCCGAAATCTGTGCTTCCAGCCTCAACGACGCTTCATTCACGAAGAATTGGGCTGGAACTACCGCATGACCAACATGCAAGCCGCAGTCGGCCTCGCACAACTTGAGCATCTTGATGCGCATGTAAAACGAAAGAGAGAAATCGGCGAAAGGTATTTAAACCGAATGGCCGCGTTCACAGGACTCGAATTGCCGTTATCCAAAACCGATTACGCCGATAATATCTACTGGGTTTTCGGCATTGTGCTGGCGGACTCCTGCACTGCAACGCCCGAGCAACTCGCGAAACAGCTGGCGGAAAAAAAGATCGGCACACGACCCTTTTTCTGGCCGATGCATTGGCAACCCGTCTTTAACAAACAAGGATTGTTTCGCAACGAACGGTACCCGGTGGCCGAGCGACTCGCCCAACGCGGTCTCTACCTTCCCAGCGGACTTGGTTTAACCAACCATGAAATTGACCAAGTGTGTGAATCACTGCAGTCCGCCCTTTCCTAAACATCAACGCCGAGACCCATTGCACGATGAAAATCGGGATCTACCTTAGCTCCATTAATCGCGAATTGGGCGGTGGCGCTCGCTTTGAATCGGAGATCACTCAAGCCATTGCAAAGCAGGTGGGGGACCAGTTTGAGTTTCATTTAATTTCCCATCACCCAACCGCTTCCTTTGAACTTCCCCACATCCATATCCCCTACCCATCGCCCAGCTCTCGGAAAAGGTTTTGGGGTGAAAAATTAAGATTGGTCAGTCCGCGAGGGTCTCATGCGGAGCGAACCAAACAAATCCTGGCCGCTCAAGGGATTGATCTACTCTACTCGCCACATCCAAGTTCACTCTCGCAAGACATTCCGTTCGTGGTCACCTGCTGGGATCTACAACATCGGGTGCAACCATTTTTTCCCGAAGTATCGACGATAGGGCATACTTGGAACGAACGAGAATCGCACTACCGAGAAACGCTCCCACGCGCTGCTGCTGTGATTACTGGGACGGAGCAGGGAAAAGGCGAGGTTGAACATTTTTTTGGCGTCGATCCTGACCGAATCTGCGTGATCCCATTCTCGGTTCCTCAAACACTACAAGCAAGCACCGCGGCAAAGCCTCCGTGGGCACCCGACAAGCCGTTTATCGTCTACCCGGCTCAGTTCTGGCCCCACAAGAATCACGCGACCATTATCCTTGCCCTTGATAAGCTCAAGAAAGAATACGGCACGGAGCTGACGGCCGTCTTTCCAGGCTCGTCGAAGATGGACGGAACTTGCACGGAAGGATACATCGAATCACTTGCCAGAGCGCACGAAATCTCAGTTAATTTCCCAGGCTTCATAAGCGACCAAGAACTGCGCTGGCTCTACGAAAATGCCCAAGCACTTGTCTTTGCCAGCCTCTTCGGTCCCGACAACTTGCCTCCAATCGAAGCGATGAGTCTGCGCTGCCCTGTGATCGCATCCAATGTACGAGGAGCAGAGGAACAACTGGGCGATGCCGCCTTACGAGTACCACCGACCGACCCGACGGCGATGGCATCCGCACTGCAACGTTTGACCTCGGACAAAGTAGCGCGAGCCGATCTGATCGAGCGCGGTATCCAGCTAACAAAAAGCCGATCGATGCAACACTACATTGACAAACTAATGCAACTTTTCGATCAACTTGCTAAGTACCGTCGATGCTGGGCACCGTGAAATCCACGTTGGCTTACGCCTAGAGCATTTTCAATCTTGATGTCGCTAGTGTCGCAAGCTGGTGGACCGCCTTCTTGCGAACGCAGCTACGGTTTGAATCCATGTCAATATTCAAGATGCTCTCGGGACGACAAATTCATTGCTGAGACGACCGTCCGAAAGAACCGAAACTGTCGTCACGCTTGATGCTCGGAGTATGCTTGATGCTCGGGGTATGGCAGATAGCGAACAATCCTCCAGAACTGGCGACTCCCGATCACGGGGGGATGACTCAAGATTGCACGAAACAGATTCTCAAGTCGCGCACGGCGTCCAATGCCAGTCCGGTCTGAGTCGGCAAGCGCCCCCAGGGCTTTGCATTTTCGAATCTGATCGTTCAGCGATTTCCGTTCTCCAATCGCGTAACTTTCGATGAAGGCTCGATCACAGTCGTCGTACTCTTGCCGATACTCCGTATTGTCTCTTTGTGTCTTTGCGTGCTCGTGAATTCGATAGCGGGCAGCAACAAAATCACGAGAGATCGTGTATCGATAACCGGCGCGAAGCAATCGCATAAAGAAGTCGCGATCGAAGACATAGTGCAGACTCTCATCAAACCCACCAGCCTCTTCATACATCGCGCGCGTCCAAAACACTCCCGGCTGAAGCAGTCCAAACGAGGTGCTTAGCCAAGTGGCAAGCTCACAATCGGGGTTCGGATAGACCGTGTCTACTAGCCCCTCGGAATTAAACATCTCCACGACATACGCCTTCCAAAAGCGGCGACGGTCACTTGCGGCTAGATAATCCTCCGCCACGAGTTGCAAGGCACCCTGCCGATATTGATCATCACTATTCAAATAGGCATAGACATCGCCGCTGGCGTGCTGAAACCCCTTGTTGATCGCCTGGGTTTGCCCGCTGTCAGGTTCGCTGACCCAGTACTTCAGGTACTTTTCATATCGCTTGATGATCTCTACCGACTGATCCGTCGATCCGCCATCGATCACGATATATTCAAGGCTTGCGTACTGCTGGTCGAGCACCGAACAGATCGTCTCTTCCAAAAACGCCCCTTGGTTGTAGGATGGAGTGACGATCGAAATTTTTGGAGCAGTCGGTTTCTGCATTGTCATGGACTATTCTCGCAGGAAGAAAAAGCAACGCCTTTCACTCAATCATTGGGTGGGCGGATGCTGCCAGACGAAAGAGATTTTGGTGATTCGCGTGCGTTCCCACACCGGTAAGCACTTGATTTCCCGCGTAGGACAAGTTCCCTATCCCCGTAGTCATCAAGTGCTACCTTAGCTTCAGGCATCCCTGCTTTCAATCCATCGAGGGTGCCCCCTCGAATGCCGAACGACAACGAGCTTTCATGACGAATCCACCTTGCGTCAGTATTTGCATCCCTACACTAAACGGTTCGACGTTCCTCGCTGAAACGCTCGATAGCGCGGAAGCCCAAGATTTTGAAGACCTCGAAATTGTCCTATCGGATAGCGGATCCACCGACGACACGCTCGACATGATCCGAGCGTTCCAAGCCCGTTCTCGGTTTCCCGTCAAAGTACTACCACCACCTCCACCCGGAATGGTTGAGAACTGGAACCACTGCATCGCCAACTCAGCAGGGCGTTACATCAAGTTTTTGTTCCAGGACGACCTTCTTGAGCCAGACTGCCTATCGAAAATGGTGACACTCGCTGAAGCAGATCCTGACGTTGGTCTCGTCTTTTCCCCGCGACATCTCTTGATCGATGAAGAAGCAAGGAAAATAGAACAATGCAAAAGAATCGAATCTGAAACAGGCAACGGCGTGCATCTTGGTTGGAAAAATCTACAACGGTTGCAGCACGGACGGGCGATGCTTGCAGATCCGGGTCTCGTCACCCGTGGATCACTGAACAAAATTGGCGAGCCAACGGTTGTCTTGTTGCGGGCTGAAACCGTTCAGCGAGTCGGAGGGTTCAACACCAAGCTGCGTCAACTTGTCGATTTAGAGATGTGGTGGCGCGTGATGGGGCATAGCAAGGTCGGCTTTATCGACGCTCCCTTAGCATCGTTCCGAGTTCATCCTCAACAAGCGAGCGTCGGAAATAGTCGACCATTACAGGTCATTGCCGAACAGAAACAGTTTGCGCACTCAGCACTTCAAGCGGAGTTCGCCTGTGAATTTTCCACAGAGACCCGCCAAGTGCTCGAGGAGATGGAAGGCAAAAACCTGCTGTTTCAACTTTTATACCTACAGTATCGCAAGCCACTTATCTGGTTGCGAAAGCAGCTTGGACTTGGTGATAGCCAGAGCTGGAAAACGCTATTTTCCCAGCGGCCGAATTAAGCAGGCTGTTAATGGTCAATTGCAGCCCCATCAACAAGGTCTGGAATTGCCCACGAAAAGTTGACAGTGGACCGGCGGATGTCAGACTGTCTCTGACAGGAGATCCGATTCATGGACAAGCGTCGAACATTCAGCCGAGAATTTAAACTGGCTGCCGTTAAAAAAGT
>NZ_SJPT01000015.1:26387-112113 GCF_007860095.1 Novipirellula galeiformis
GAACGTGAGCGATCGCGATTTCGCCAGGATCGAAGACTTCGCAGCGTGACAAACGCCCCATCTTGCACCTCGCCAGAGTTGAAGGAACCGTCCAATCTCCGCTAAGAGAATGGTTCCCCTGGCCCCGTCCAAAGTCAACCCCCGAAATGATGCTCTGTCCCTCAGGTTCGGTGGTTTGTCCTTGTGGTTGCGTTAGTTCGAGCTGTCTTTGCCATGCGAGTTTTTCCCGTCTTTCAAACGTTGGATCGTCTCGGCTAGCAATTTGACGGAAATGGGCTTGGTCAAAAATTCATTAGCGCCCGATCGGAACGCAATCACGCTCTCGGACTCATTTCCACTCATGATCACGACGGGGACTTGCGTGTTCGGACAATCTAATTGACGAAGTTCGAGCAGGACGTCGATGCCACCCTTGCCTGGCATTTGAACGTCCATCAACACAAAGCTGAACGGTTCGCTTCGCAGCATCTCCATCGCTTCGATTCCGTCTTGGGCGACCTTGGACGGGAATCCCAAGATATTCAATGCGTGGCGGAGTGATTGTTGCACCAACATATTGTCTTCCACTAACAACCCGGGAGCCGTCGTGTCCGTGTTGAGTGAGGAAGCCGTTGCCACGATGGGGGTACTCCGATCCTCCGGCGATGGAGCCGGGCATTGAATTTAGTGTTCTCGAAAACGTGCCAGCTTAGTGCGGTGTCAGTCACACGCTGTTTGCCCATCCCACATTGCGTCGTGAGTTCTGTGGGCGGGAGGTGGGGTGGCGTTGACCCCGGTTTGGCCAGGCCCTGACATTCGCGTTTGGCTGAGCTGAGCTGAGCTGATGCGGGGCATTAGGCAGCTGGGAACATTGTGCAGCTGGGTAAACTGTGCCGTATGGTCCACCAAAGTCTAACAGATGGGATCATGTCACGTGGTCGCATCATACGACTTCCTCGCTCCCTGGCAAATTCTTTCGCAAATGTGGTCGATACGTTTTTGAGCACACCTATCCGATCGCTTTCCATTCAACATGAGATTGTTTATGCCATTCCTCGGCGGCAGCCTTGCATTCGAGAGATTCAGTGTCAGTGGATTTGAGTCTGCGGAGTTTGGCGACGAGCAGATCGAATTGCTCACGCAAAACGTGGCCGGCACGGTTCAGACAGCGGCAGCTGAAAATATCCATGTTGGTTTTTTAGGCGGTGCTCACCTTTTTGACCAAGAATTTGACGCCAGTAAGAACGTCCTAAGCGAAGCGTTGCATTGTAGCGTTCGGATCGATACAAACCAAATTCCATCGGCGATCCGAAAAGCTTGGTTGCAAATGGAACTATTGGCATTGGCTAAGGACAGTCCGAGTGGCGTCGTTTCGAAGGCTGGACGTAAAGAGGCCAAGGAAGCGGTTGAGCAACGTTGTGAAGTCGAAGCGGCTTCAGGCAAGTACCGCAAAATGCAGCAATTCCCTCTGCTTTGGGATTATGGGCAGGAAACGTTGTACTTCGGTGGTTCGGCAGGCACTGCCAGCGGTCATTGCGCCGATTTGCTCGAACGCGTCTTCAATGTCGAACTGAAACACATCAGTTCGGGGTCGATCGCACAAGCGTGGGCAATCGAGAACGACATGTATGCGGAAGTTGATGATTTAACCCCAGCCAACTTTGTGCCTGCGGTTCCCCATGGTGATTTGGCTTGGGCTAATCCGCACTCCAAGGCTCCCGACTTTCTAGGCAATGAGTTTTTGCTGTGGCTGTGGTGGCGTCTCGAAAATGATACCGATACGTTCGCTTTGCCCGACGAGTCTGAAGTCACCGTGATGTTGACCAAGACGTTGACGCTGGAGTGCCCGCTCGGTGAATCGGGTAAAGAGACGATCTCGCATGAAAGTCCCGTCAAGCTTCCCGAGGCGATGCATGCGGTGCGTTCTGGGAAATTGCCACGAAAATCGGGCATGACGGTGATTCGAAATGGCCAACAATTTGATCTCGTGTTACAGGCGGAAACGTTCGGGATCAGTGGCGCCAAAATTCATGTCGATGAAGACGCGGATTTCGAAGTCGACGAGCGAATCGATGCAATCCGAATGCTCAGCGAAACGATCGATTTGATGTTCCATACGTTCTGCGCTCGACGCGTCAGCGAAGGTTGGAACAAGGATCTTAAAGGGATGGTCCGCTGGCTAGAACAGGCGGGGCAAAACGCCGAACGCACGGCAGCGTAGAGATGACGCTCGGCCGCTAAAGTGTGCATGCGAACGAAAAAGTTCGCGTCACTAGCATAAAGAAAAGGCGTCCTATCGCTGAGAGGCTGTGAATCATTAAAACATTAAAACAGCCTGCTAGTGAAACGATATGTGGCGCTGCGGATGCGGAGCCAAAGCCTAGCAAACGCTAGAGGCATTGAGATCCATTCATTTTGACTGGCCAATGCGCGTTGTCGTCCTGGATTGGCGTCAAGGAACGCGAGGCCAAACTTGACGGAGCGTTTGACCGCCTGTCGATCTGTAGATTTGATCGGTGAACGCACGTCGTGATCGCCTCTGGCTTTGACCAGGCCGCATGCAATCGAGAATCATTTGATCTGTAACATCACCCGGGCCAGCAACGCAAAGCGGTTTTGGCGTTCGATCTCAGCGCACTCGATAGCCGATCGATTTCAATTTTGTTTGCACCCGGGCAAGATGGTCGCCTTGGATTTCGATCTGGTCTGCTTGCAGCGATCCCCCCGCGCCGATGGTCGATTTTAGCTCCGAGAGAAGTTTCGGCAGATCGGTTTCCTCGGGTTGCAGGTTTTTGACGATCGTCATCACCCGCTTGTTCTTCCGTTTCTCGGTAAAAACCTTGGCTGTTTGCTTATCTGCCGGGAGGTACTGATGAGCTGGCGGAGGGCATTGGCAGGCTTCCACCAATTCACCGCATCGATCACACGTGGGGGGAATATCAAAGGGAGTGCCGGCGAAAAGTCGTGTCATTGTCGTAAGCCTTGACGGCTAGCGGATTACGCTGCCATTCGATCTTTGTTTTCGGTTGGGCGGATTTCGTTTACGTCGGGAAACTTTTCTTCAAACAACGGTCGCCTAGGTCGACGTTCGGATTCCATTCGGTCAAACAAGCTTCCCAACAGTTTGGGGTGAAAGCAAACATATGCCCAGATCAGGCCGAATGCAGCGCCACCAAAAACGTCGCTGATGAAATGAGCCCCCGAATAGATTCGCTGTATCATGGTACCGAGCAGCATGATTGCAAACACCCAACGGCCTCGCGGCAGCACCGCCGCCAAACCGATCGCGAACGCGGCGGCGACCGCCATGTTCGAGCTCGGGAACGCTCGTGTTCCGGCGTCGAAGTTTGCCACTTGGTCGAGTGACCAATCAAAAACCCAATGCCATGCTTTGTCGTACGTTGCGATATCGAGGTTGATTCGGCTTGGTCGCTCTCGCAGCACAAACCCCTTGGCAAGCGTTGATACTGCTCCCGCACCCATCGCCAGCACCGCCAGCCGGGTGACATAGCGACGTCGGCGGGGAGCCATCAACAGGATGCAAAGCAGGATTAAGAAAATTCCCGTGGCATGGGAAAAATAGCCCGTCAATTCCAACAGACTCGCGACTTCTTTGGACGGTTGATTCTCTGCCAACCAGCGGCCCACCGGGATATCGACAAGGGTCAGCATGGGGACGATTAATAATGCAATTCCCGACATCCACATCAAACTGGTGGTGCGGAAGGGAGCGAGTTCGTCTGCGTCGGCGCCGCCAAACATCGACAGCTTGGATCGCATTTTCGCGTGGGCAGGAAGAGGCATGGGAAACACTTTCGCGCGTGAAACATGATCCGTGCAGCACGAGAGGGCACTCGCTACAACGAACAGAGCATCAAGTGTGACCGTAACTAAATTAGCCTCCCCCGGGAAAGAGCAGCCACAAGGGATTTTTGTGCTAGCACCTCGCACGTCTCCACGCTATCAACGCGGAGGGATCTGCGCCTTTCACGCCGGCGGAGCTGCGGCAGGGCCGGCGGAGTCGGGGCCGGCGGAGTTGTGGGAGGCGGAGTGATCGATGGCAGGCTGGTTTCAACGCGTCTCCGCGACGCTTAGGGTTCGCGGAACAATTCGCTGATCGATTGATCGTGGTGAATCCGCTTGATCGCTTCGGCTAACAGCGGAGCAACGCTCAATTGAACCATATTGGGCAATTGTTTTTCGGCGGGAACTGGGATGGAATCGGTCACCGTGATCGAATCAATTGGCGCGTCACGCAAACGCTCGATCGCCGGTCCACACAAAATGCCGTGCGTACACGCGATGTGGATTTCTTTTGCCCCCGCTTCATGCACTAATCGAGCGGCTCCACAAATCGACCCCGCGGTGCTGATCATATCGTCGAAAAGCAATGCGATCTTGCCTTCGACGGGGCCGCCGATGATGGTGCTTTGACGTACTTCCAAGGCATTGGTTCGGCGTTTGTCGACGATTGCGAGCGTTCCGCCGAGTCGTTTTCCATGGCCGACAGCACGTTTAATGCTTCCTTCGTCGGGACTAATCACGACGATGTCTTCTTGCTTCATGCCGCGGGCCAAGAAATGTTCATTCAACACCGGAGCAGCGTACAAGTGATCGACCGGAACATCGAAGAAGCCTTGGATCTGAGCGGCATGCAAGTCCATCGTTAAGACGCGGTCCGCACCGGCACGGGCGATCATGTTGGCGACAAGTTTGGCGGTGATCGGCACGCGGCCTTCGTCTTTGCGGTCTTGCCGGGCGTATCCAAAGTAAGGGATCACCGCGGTGATCCGTTCCGCACTCGCACGTTTGCAGCAGTCGATCATCACCAACAATTCGAACAAATTGTCGTTAACCGGTGGCGAAGTCGGCTGGACCAAAAAGACGTCACGTCCTCGGACGTCCTCGTCCAATTTGCAGAAGTTTTCGCCGTCAGGGAATTTACCCAGCGAAATCTTTGCCGGTTCAAGGTGCAGGTGTTTGCAAATTTTGCTGGTCAGATCGCGATTGGATCGCCCGCTGAAGATTTTCAATTCACGCATAACAGCTTACGCATACCCCATCGATCGCATCGTTTCATCGACTTGTTTCAGCTCATCGGTGTTATTGATCGAAAGCGATTCACAGGGCTGTAGAACTGGGATCGCTTCGACGGGCCGCCCCGCTTGGCAAAGCAGCTTGGCGGTGTCCGTTAAATAGTACTCGTTTTGAGCGTTGTCATTGCTCAGTTTGGTTAAGGCGTCAAGCAAGTCGGGCGTATTGAAAAAATACGTGCTCATGTTGACTTCGTTGATCTTCAATTCCGCATCGCTGGCGTCTTTGTGTTCCACGATGCCGGTGAACGCGCCCGAAGCATCGCGGACGATCCGTCCCAAGCCCTCGGGATTGTCTTTTTCGAGCGTCCCCAGCAACAATGCAGGCTTGGTTTCGCGAAAATGATCGAGACATTTCTTCAGGCTAGTGGCCTGGATTAGTGGTGAATCTCCCGCTACGACGATCGTCGGGCCGGTTTGATTCACTAACGCCGAGCGACAGATTTGCACCGCATGTCCGGTGCCGAGTTGCTCTTCCTGGAGGGCATACTCGATATTGCCGCCACGGGTGGAAAGCTCTTTTTTGACGGCGTCGGCCTCGTAACCGACCACGATGATTTGACGCTTCACGCCCGCTTTTTCAAGGGCGTCGAGCACAAAATGAATCATCGCACGGTCGACCACCTGACAGAGAACCTTGGGCAGGGCACTCTTCATTCGAGTCCCCTTGCCTGCGGCCAACACAATGGCGCAGGGTTCGTCGGAGTCGTTGCTCGTCGGAGCGTTTGTCGATTCGGACATGAAAATTGGTGATTTAGGTGGGTTGGGAGGTGATTTCGTAGTCTGGACTACGGTCCCAGCGCGAACTGGGCCCCATCGCGATTTGCGGTACGCGAACTGCCGCCGGCACACATGGTCGCAAGTCGTCGCCAATCCAACAAGCCGGTTGCGAAATGATCCGTTCGCGTTTTTCGCCGAGGGGAACTTCACGCGGACAATCTTTGTGCTCGTTTTTCGCTCTCTCCAACTGCTCACCCCGTTGACGAGCCCACGATCCACGTTCGCGATGCCCCCATCAGCGAGCTCCCCTTTGCAGCAATCACGTCTGAGAGGGGGGGGCACGTCCGAGAGAACGTCACGGCGAGTCACGCTCGCCGGCTTGCCAGCCGCTTGTTTCACCAGAACCTTTGGGGGCGTGCCGTAACCGTTCGCCTGTAGCCCCCACCGGTTGCAGACCGCTTGGTGTATAAATGGAGCTTCCATCGCTTATCACCGCTCACGATGAACATCCATGCCCGCGACTGCAACGGATCCTCTGCTAAGCCCAGAATTGCTCGGCCGCCTCGAACGCCTCGAATTGGTCTCTCGAAAAGTTTTTCGCGGACGAATGAAAGGCGAACGCCGCAGTCGACGCAAAGGTCAAAGCGTCGAGTTTGCCGACTTTCGTCATTACGTTGCCGGAGACGACCTGCGGCTGATCGATTGGAATCTCTATGCTCGATTGGACCAACTGTTTTTAAAGCTGTTTCTCGAAGAAGAAGACTTGCATTTCTTTTCGCTGATCGATGCAAGTGAGTCGATGAATTTTGGCGACCCAACGAAGCTTCGTGTCGCCAAACAAATGGCTGCGGCGCTCGGTTACGTCGGTTTGTGCCGCGCCGACCGTGTGAGTGTGTCGGTACTTGGACCCGAAGGTCGCCGAGCCCCGGTGCTGCGAGGCCGCGCCAGCCTTTGGAAGATGCTCGCTTATCTCGATTCCGTGCAAAGCGGGCACAACGTTTCGCTTTACCAGGGGGTGAAGGATTTTTCCTTGCGAGCTTCCGGTACTGGAGTAGCGGTGTTGTTGACCGATTTGATGGACAAGGATGGCTACGAATCGGCGCTGCGGATGTTGATCGGGCGGCGGATGGATGTTTTTGTGATGCACATTTTATCGCCTGAAGAAATCGACCCTCCGCTTCGCGGCGATCGGAAATTGATCGATGTGGAAGACCGTGATGAAGCCGAAATCACCCTCAACGCCCATGTTCTTCATCGCTACAAAGAGACGGTTGAGTCGTTCATTTCGGAGGTAAAGCAGTTTTGTTCCAAGCGATCGATCGTTTACATTCCCGTTCGCACCGACACTCCGGTGGAAACGATCGTGACTCGGTATCTTCGTGAGCGTGGGGTGGTGCGATGAGTTGGATTTCGACGCTGTCGCCACTCCATTGGGCTTTGTTTTCGCTGATTCCACTCGGCATTCTCTTGCTGTATTTCCTGAAACTACGGCGGGAAACGGTTGAGGTTCCCAGTACGTTTCTTTGGAAACGGACGATCGAGGATTTGCATGTGAATAGTTTGCTGCAGCGACTTCGCCGCAGTGTGTTGCTGTTTTTGCAATTATTGATCGTGCTGCTCGCCGCGTTGGCATTATTGCGTCCCGGGATTCGTGGTGAAGCATCAAGCCAGGGCCGCTTGGTGTTGTTGATCGATACCTCGGCCAGTATGCAAGCGACGGATGTCGAGGGAGACGCAAATCGTTTCGAGAGAGCCAAACGCTTGGTGTCCGAGCGAATTCAGGCGATGAGCGATGACGAAACCGCGATGTTGGTCTCGTTCAGCGATCGCGCCGAGGTTTTGCAATCGTTCACTTCCGATCGAAACCGGTTGGGTGACGCACTCTCGCGAGCCGAGGTGACCAACCGCCCGACCGATGTGCTCGGCGCGTTGAAGGCTGCGGACGGTTTGGCGAACCCACGCCGTACCAGCCAGGCGGGAGATGTTAACGATGTTCAGGTCGCCGATGCGATGCCCGCGGATTTGTTACTCTACAGCGATGGTGGATTCCAAACGGTCACTGAATTTGACTTGGGGAATTTAACACCGATTTACATTCCCGTTGGCAGCGGCGAGGTCACGAATCTTGCAATCACCGCGTTCTCGGCGGAACGTAACGTCGAAAGGCCCGAGCAAGTCCAGGTCTTTGCAACGGTGATCAATCTTGGCACTCGTGCTGCGTCAGCGAATGCCACTTTAACGCTCGACGGCGAGTTACTCGATGCGACTCATGTCGATTTGCCGATCGGAGAACAAGCCGGATTGTCATTTGCGATTGAAAGCGAGGATGCAGTCTCGTTGAAGCTTTCACTCGATATCGAGGATGACTTGCAGCTTGACAATGTGGGCTATACGGCGCTTCGACCCATGCGATCGGTCTCGGTGTTGGTGGTTACGCCAGGCAACACGCCATTGGAAATGGCGCTTGCGACTTCCAAGGCCGCGAAGATTTGTCAATCCGAATTTGTCCCACCGGAGTTCTTGAGTTCGGACACGTACAAACAACGGTCCGAGTCGGGTAAGGATGATTTGATTATCTTCGATCGCTGTGCCCCCGAGACGATGCCATCGACGAACACCTTCATGATCGGGGCGTTGCCGACGCATCAACTTGGAAATGCCGATGGCACCTCCCACGCTGCGTGGAGCTGGAAATCCGAACCTTCCGGCGTGGCGCTAATTGACATGGACCGCACCCATCCGATCATGCGTTATTTGGAATTGTTTTCACTGTTGATTTTCAAAGGTCGATCGCTCTCGGGCCCTCCCGGCAGCACGGAACTGTTGGGGGCTGATATTGGACCGATGTTGATGGTGGCTCCGCGTGACGGATTCCAAGATTTAGTACTCGGTTTTGAACTGGTGCATGAGGACGATGATGGCGCGACCCAAACGAACACCAATTGGTACGCCGAACGTTCCTGGCCTGTATTTGTGTTGAACGTGCTTCGATATTTGGCGGGTGCCGCTGAAGTCAGCGGGGCTCCGTCGTACACGCCTGGGGATACCGTTCGCTTGCGAGTCGAAAGCGCGATGAGCAACGTCGAGGTGGAGCGATTGGGGGATCAACCGAAGGCGATTTCCGTCGGCCCCGCTGGCGTGGTCGAAATTGTCAACACCGATGGGGTCGGCAATTACCGCGTGCGGTCGGGGGACCGCGTCATCGATAGCTTTGCGGTCAATTTGTTTAGCCGTAGCGAGAGTACGATCGCGGCAGCCGAAGGCATCGAGCTTGGCTACGAATCGGTCGCAGGAGCGACTGGGGGTGTCGAGAAACGCCAAGAGTATTGGCGTTGGTTGTTAATTGGCATGCTGGCGATTCTGGCGACCGAATGGTGGGTGTTTGCACGACGTGTGGGATGAGACGGGCCATCGATTGGCCGCTGAAGTGCCTCCGTTGAACCCTGTCCGCGGTTTCGCACTTCTGGTTACAATGGACACGATTGGTAATCTCGTTTCTCTCGCGTGAATCAACCCCATGCTGCCCCCCACGTTTCTTCGCAGTGCACTTTTGGCCTCGTGCCTGATCTCGCTACCGCTCACTGGGATCGGACAAGAGCAACGCGCTCCCAAACCGACGTTCAGCGATCGAGAGACGCAAGGCGTCTTTTTTGGCTCACTCGATGAAGCGTTTCGAGACTCGCGGCCGACGCTGGCGACGATTCGCAAAGCATCCGTCGCGGCGGTTGCCGCAGCCTCGGCCGAGCCAGCGAGCGGGGATGGGGAGGGAGACCAAGCGACGGGAGCTGCTGGATGGGCAAAGTTAATCACGCCGATCTCGATCGAAGACGAAATCAAGCGAGTCAAACTTCATTACGATGGAGTGATCTCGACGCCAGGAGCGTTCAATGGCGGAGGCTACGTCGAAGCGCGAACCGATTTGTCGATTCTGGCGACCTTGTTTGCGATCATCAACGACTACTCAGGCGACGTGCGTTGGAAAGACCAAGCCGCGGCGGCACGCGACTTGATCGCCCGAACCGCATTCAATTGCAAGGCGGGATCGGCTCAAGTCTACAACGAAGCGAAGTTGCGTAAGGCTGACTTGCAAGACCTGGTTGCCGGCAGCGGATTGGCGAGTCGCGATGCCGAGCCTGAGAACGATTGGTCGATGATCGTTGACCGTGTTCCGTTGATGACCTACGCCGAGTTGTTACAAGACAAGCTGAAACAAGCCAGTCGCGATAAGAAATCGACTCAGGAAAACGCCGACGCCATTCGTCGTAATGCTCAATTATTGGCGGTCATTGGCAAGGTGCTCACTCAAGAAGGACTCGATGATTCAGAGGACGATGACTACGTCACGCTCAGTAACCAAATGTCCAATGCAGCCACCGCGATCGTCAACGCGATTGATTCCAACAACTTTGAAATCGGAGCTCAGGTTGGCGCGGTCACGCAAAGTTGTGACGCTTGCCACGAACAATATCGTTAGTGATTTGTCGGGTCTTACTTTTTAGTAAGTGGGCATGGGGCTCCGCAGAACGGATGCCCCTTGGTGTCGTTTGAGCCAGCGTCGCAGGCGACAAATCATCGAGGCGAGATTCACTTGAAGTCTTTCTCGGCGACCGGTTTGCAGAGTAGCGATCGCTCGGCAGCGGTTCGCCCGCATTTCTTGCAAACGTAATTCGCAGTCCGTGCTTGCGCGATCAGCAGCGGCAGGGAAGCCTCGATTTCGCTGCGATCCCATTTGCAAATCGCTTTCTTTTTTTTCGGTTTCATGGCGGTCGGTATGCGCGAGTGACTGCGTTGGGCTCTCGCTTTATTGTAGTCTTGACGGAGCGTTGGCCGCTCCGAAAAAAACAATCGGATTTAGAAACCGAATTGGAGCAAAACCGAGCCTAGGGCTGCCGTGCCACGTTTACGATGGCCCGGCATTGCGAATCGCGTCACTTGCTCCGCGTGCAAACTTTTGAAAGTTTTCGTGGAACAGATCCGCCAAGCGTCTCGCATGATGCTTGTATTCGGTAGGGTTTTCCCAAGTGTCCTCGGGCCACAGCACTTCGCTCGGCACCTCGCCACACGTCTCGGGGACTTCGAAACGGAAGATCGGATCCGTTTTTGTGTTTGCGGTCGCTAACGTCCCGTCATGGATCGCATCGATGATCCCGCGGGTGTGCTTGATACTCATCCGTTTGCCAACGCCGTACGGTCCCCCCGCCCAGCCGGTGTTCACCAACCAAACGTGGCTGTCGTGTTGGCGAATGCGATCGGCTAACAATTCAGCGTATTTCGCCGGATGCCAAACCAAGAACGCCGCTCCAAAACAAGCGCTGAAGGTCGCCGTTGGCTCGTTCACATTCATTTCGGTGCCGGCCACTTTCGCGGTATAGCCACTGATGAAGTGGTACATCGCTTGTTCGGGCGTTAACTTTGCCACGGGAGGTAAGACACCAAAGGCATCACAGGTCAAAAAGATAATGTTCTCGGGATGACCTCCGATACAAGGGATTTTTGCGTTGTCGATATAGTCGATCGGATAAGCGACGCGAGTGTTCTCGGTGATCGAGGCGTCGTCATAATTCACTTCATGCGTGGCTTCGTCGAAGACAACATTCTCAAGCACGCTGCCGTAGCGGATCGCTTGGTAAATCTCGGGCTCACTTTCTTCGCTCAAATGGATCACTTTCGCGTAACAGCCTCCTTCGATATTGAAGACGCCCGAGGAGGTCCAACAATGTTCGTCGTCGCCAATCAATCGGCGGTGGGGGTCGGTTGAAAGGGTCGTTTTGCCTGTGCCCGACAAGCCAAAGAAGAGAGAAACACGGCCGTCCATCGATTCGTTGGCACTGCAATGCATGCTCAATACGTCTCGCTTGGGCATCAAATAGTTCATTACCGTGAACACGCCCTTCTTCATTTCGCCAGCGTATTGAGTACCTAGAATCACGAACTCGCCACGATTGAACGACAAATCGACACTCGTGGTGCTCGTCATTTGAGAGGTGTAAGGATTCGCCGGAAACGAGCCCGAATTAAAAATCGTGATGTCCGGTGCGTCAAATGCCTGCAGTTCCTCGGCCGTCGGACGAATCAACATGTTGTGCATGAATAAAGCGTGGTAAGCGCTCTCGGCAATCACGCGGATCTTTAATTGGTAATCGGGATCCCAGCCGGCGAACCCATCGAAAACAAAGATCCGCGAACGCGTGTTCAAGTAATCGATGGCACGTTGGCGGTTGATCGAAAAGGAACGATCGTTCAGCTGGATATTGACATCGCCCCACCAAATGTCGTCGCGAGATTCCTCTTCTTCAACAATGCGTTTGTCTTTCGGACTGCGACCGGTCTTGTCGCCGCTGCGAGTGGCAAGTGCACCCGATGCTGAAATTGCCGCGTGCTCGTCGATAATCGCGTATTCGTATAAACGCGCCGGGGTCGCGTTGCGAATCACGTCCGAAACATGAATTCCATACTCTTCTAAATCAATCGGATTGACACTCATCGGGAACTTTCGCAAATGGTCAGTGTGGATCACAGAGGTTCGCAAGCGGCGGTGTGGTCGTAAACTCCCTATCGTAAGGGCTACGCGATCCTTCGCCAACTCGCTAAAAATTTGGAGGTGCCAGGCATCATGCACAAATCACTTCACGGTTTGCCAACCATTCTCCAACATCACGTCACGATGGATTTGAGTTTATCAGACTCACGGCACACGCGTGTGATTGCCGTGGCTACCGCCTGTGCCATTGCCGCTGGTGGAACTAAACAAAACGGAAAGACAACTTGAGCACCGAATTCATTTCAGTTCGCGGTTGCCGCGTTCATAACTTGCAAAACATCGACGTCGATATTCCTCGTGGAAAACTGATTGCGTTTTGTGGTGTTTCCGGAAGCGGCAAAACCTCGCTGGCCATCGACACGCTGTATGCCGAAGGGCAACGTTCTTATATCGAGAGCTTCTCGGCCTACACTCGCCAATTTCTTGCTCGCTTGGATAAGCCCGACTGCGACTCGATCGACGGTATCCCGCCTGCGATTGCGGTGACTCGCAGCGGAGGCTCAAAAACGAATCGTAGTACCGTGGGGACGACGACTGAAATTGCCGATCATTTGCGGTTGTTGTTTGCCAAAGCGGCGACGCTGTTTTGCTACGGTTGTGGGCGGCCCGTTCGCAGCGACGATCCCGCGGTTGTCGCCGAAGAAATGCTTCGCAACGTTGATCGTGGGCGGGCGATGATCACCTTTCCCATCTGGTTGCCGGATCGAAAATCAGCCAGCGAAATTTTGTTGGGGCTACAACAAGAAGGCTACTTGCGACTGGTTGTAGACCAGCACACATTTCACCTGTCGGACTCGGACCGGCTCGCCTTGGCAAAGAAAGTGGGGCGCAACGGAATCGAGTGCTTTGTGGTCGTGGACCGAGTGGCGGCCGACGCGGAGCTGAGTCGTTTAACCGAATCGTTGGAAAACGCGATGGGTGAAGGCCACGGCCGTGCGGTAATCTTTTCCGAAGCGGAGGAGCAGGGGGCTGACGATGTCAGCGTCAACGCGGTGGAAATTGATTCGCGAAAATGGGTGCGACGCACGATCAGCCGCGATCGACGCTGTGATGCTTGTGATCTCGATTATCCCGATCCGGTGCCTCGATTGTTTAACTTCAACAATCCGCTGGGGGCCTGTCCGACGTGCGAAGGCTTTGGCGATGTGGTGGACGTCGACATGGACTTGGTCGTGCCCGACAAATCGCTCTCACTCGCCGAAGGGGCGATCGCGGCGTGGAATACGCCCGCGTACCGTCATGAGCTCGATGAACTGCTGGAATTAGCCGCCGACTATGACATTCCCACCGACATTCCGTTTAGCAAGTTAACGAAAAAGCATTTAAAGTTGATCGTGGGCGGAGTTCCTGACCGAGAGTTCGGTGGCCTGGACGGTTTCTTTGCCTGGTTGGACCGCAAGAAGTACAAGATGCATATTCGCGTCTTTGCGTCGCGGTTTCGCAGTTACCGTCCCTGCCCGACTTGCCTAGGCAAGCGTTTCAATCCATTGGCGATGTCCTATCGCGTCGGCGACAAGAATGTTGCGGAGGTGTTGTCAATGCAGGCGGATGAGGCCGAGTTATTTTTTGCCAAGCTCAAATTGGGGGAACGTGAAACCAAAATCGCCTCCGAACCGCTGACACAGATTCGGGACCGGATCGGTTATTTACAAACGGTGGGGCTCGGCTATCTGCAACTCGATCGCACGCTTCGTACGCTCTCCGGCGGCGAGACACAGCGAGTGGCTCTGACGTCGGCGTTGGGTAGCAGTTTGGTCAATATGCTGTATGTGCTCGACGAACCAACCGCAGGTTTGCATCCCTCGGATGTCGAGCAACTCGTTGGCGCGATCCTCGGGCTGCGCGACCGTGGAAATACCGTGATCGTAGTCGAACATGACGAGACCATGATCCGAATTGCCGACGAAGTACTCGAGATCGGGCCCACCGCTGGAAAATCGGGCGGCAAGGTGATGTTCCAAGGGACGACCAAAGCGCTGTTGGCCAGCAAGAAGAGTTTGACGGGCCAATTTTTAACTGGTCAGCGCGGATGGACTTTGCGAGATCGCCAAGTCCGCACCCCACGCGGCATGATTACTTTGACCGGAGCGAGCGGACATAACCTGCAGAAGATTGATGTCGATTTTCCCTTAGGTGTGTTGTGTCTGGTCACGGGGGTTTCGGGCAGCGGAAAAAGTTCGCTCGTCCAAGACACTTTTTACGGAGCCATTCAGACTCGCAAAGCATCCGGTCGTACCGCGACCTTGCCATATCAATCGATCACAGGGCTCGGTCAAATCGATGATTGCATGTTGATCGATCAATCTCCAATCAGCAAAAGCGCGCGAAGCTGTCCGGTGACTTACGTCAAAGCGTTTGATGCGATTCGCAAGGTATTCGCCGCCACCGTCGATGCAAGGACGCGGAATCTGATTGCCGGGCACTTTAGTTTCAACAACGCCAAAGGCCAATGCGCCGAATGTGAGGGCGCTGGGGTGCTCGAAATCGATATGCAGTTTTTAGCCGACGTAACGATGCGCTGTCCGAGTTGCCAAGGCACACGTTATCGCGATGAAATACTGAAAATCCGCTATCGTGATCGCACGATCGCCGACGTGTTAGAGATGAGTGTGCGCGAAGCGGTTGCTTTTTTTCGCGGTGAAGAAAAAGTGCAATCGCGTTTGCAGCGAATGATCGATGTGGGGCTCGACTACATCAAACTTGGGCAACCCGGACCGACGCTTTCGAGTGGGGAGGGACAACGTTTGAAACTGGCTGCGTTTCTCGCTGCGGCTTCGCGGCGACGAACGTTGTTTATCTTGGATGAACCGACCACCGGGTTGCATTTCGCCGACATCGTTCGTTTGGTCGATTGTTTTGATGCGTTGATTGCCGACGGGCATTCGCTAATCGTCGTTGAGCACAACGCGATGCTGATGCAGGCCGCCGATTACATCATTGATCTTGGCCCCGGTGCTGCTAGTGCAGGCGGAAGCGTGGTCGCAACGGGAACGCCCGCAGAGTTGATGCGCAGCAACGAAAGCCTTACCGGAGCGGTGTTGAAAGCCGCCCACCGTGTGTAGCCGTAGCTGCGATCGCCCCAACGTGGTCGACCGTTTGGCGACGGTAGCTACATCAATATTCGCAGCGCTCTAGCCTCCGAGTGTTCCCAGACGTTTGTCGGGCGTCTGGGAACATGGACTCGCAGTGTCATTTTACTTCGCATTGACTACGACGCGGCCGCCGCCGCCGCTGCGATCTCTTTAGCCGAACGACGGGTTCTGCGTCGCGGCTTGGCGCTGGCCCACTCTTTGGTCATCGCTTCGAAGACGTCGGGCGTTTCATAGCGCACGACCGATTTGCCTTCGGGCATCGGACCAATCAGGCCTCGGAAAACGGGCATTCCGCGAAGGTCCAGATCGGTACTGCAATCATCGGTACCAATCTGGGTGTGCATCTTCAACAGCGGGTCACTCGTCGGGTAATCATGGATCAACAACGAACCGTCGCGTCCGCGTGTCACAACGCGGAAAGTGTCTTTCTTGGCCATGGTGCCTCCGGGAAGGGGGATGCTTGGCGCATTGGGAAGGGAGAGGGAACTGTGTAGCTTCGCCGTGAGAATGTCGACGCATACCATGACACACACTGCGGTATTGGGAGGACACCGCAAGGTGCATCATTCAAGACGGATATGCGTCGACATTCTTTGACTCACCGACATCTGTTTCGTCATCCAAGACAACGAACCGAGGAGGGTTCACTCGGGATGCAGCAAGCAGACCCGAGGAGATCTGCGAGGCTAATGTTATTTATCGTCGTGTGGCTGCGGAGAGTGCAACAATCCAGCGAGCGTCGGCGCACCAGGACAAACGCGTGTAACGCTTACAATGTGCTTCAAACGTCGTAGCTGCACCGAGACGGCATGAACCCAACAACCGTGCTGCATCGCATGTCATTCTCGGCTCGTTCGCAAGAATTCGCTTGACCCGTGCAGCGGTTTTTTGGAAGCGGACATCAAAGCACGTGGTAGGTCGTCTCGCTGCGCGCAGGAACGCTCCAGCGGACGAATCGCATTATTGAATCACTTCGGTTTGCACGCTATCGGTTCCGCCGGGACCACGACGGCTGACCGATTCGACGTTCAACTCGAACGTTTGCGGTTGATTGCTGTTCATCACGATATCGTACTCCACCGTCTCATTGGGACGCATGGAGCGGATATCGGCTAGATAAATGGCACCTGCACTGACCTCGAATTCGCCACCGGTGGGACTGAGCCGCTG
The DNA here is from genome assembly GCF_007860095.1 of Novipirellula galeiformis. Lineage (NCBI taxonomy): Bacteria > Pseudomonadati > Planctomycetota > Planctomycetia > Pirellulales > Pirellulaceae > Novipirellula > Novipirellula galeiformis. Next base: position 42,983 of record NZ_SJPT01000015.1, read on the forward strand.
CGTGACCCGTTCAACCGTCACCCCTGGGGGCAAATTGAAACGGACACTCACTTCGCCGTCGTTTTGGTCTGAATCGTTCGTAACACGCAGGGTGTAGCGGATCGGTTCGCCCACGCGGACCGGATTGTCGCGACCGAAAATCTCCACTTGGACGCGATCGGATTTCGCACTTCCCGATGGTAGCGGTGGGGCGACGGGCCCGGAGTCCGGCGACGGTGGCAATTGGCCTGGACCGCCTGGGATACTCGGAGCCGGGGTGGCGGGAGGCAAAGGCGGTGCAATCGGACCCGACGGCACGGTGGCGGGAGGTGCACCTGCGACGATCGCGAAGACGTGTTCGGCATCGGCCGAAGTGCCATCGCGGCTGACCGCCGAGACGCGAACGCGTGATTGCGGATTCGTCGCCATCGCGCGGAATTGACCTTCCAACACCGCACGTTGACCCGGTTGGATCGTGGGCACGTCCCATTGAATCAGATTCTGGCCTGCACGCGGTTCCGAAGCGCCTTCGGTCGCTTGTAGCAATTGTAACTGTGGGTCGTATTCCAACGTCACACGTGTGTCTTGGATCGGTGTCGAGCCGGAATTGTTCAAGTAGGTGCGAATGAAGAACGACTCTCCTGTGGCAATGCGATCGCGACTCTCCACCGACGCGGTCAATGTGGGAGCGGCGGGGACGGGATTGATCACTGTCACACATGATTCACTCACAGCACGTTGCCCACCATCGGAGGTGGCTTCGAATTGGACGCAGCGGCGACCCGATTCGGTCGGAATGAAGGTGATGGTGGTGGGCCACGTCTCACCGGGTTGCAGTGGGCCGTCGGTCAATTCGTTTACGAGTTCGCGAGTGCGTCGTTCGGGATGAACCATGTAGGAATCGCCGAACGCCTTGAGTTTGACATTCGTTAACGGTCGATCGCCGGTGTTTTTGACATCGATGTTGAACGTGACTTCTTGTCCCGCTTCGTAACGCTCGCGTTCGGCTTGTGCCGTGATCGCTAGCGACGGACGGAAGACATCGACCCGGACGGTGTCCTCGGCGAACAATCCCGCTTCACCGCGTGCTTGGAATGTCATTTGAACGGGCGACTGAGACGTCACATTCATAAACAGGTCCAATTGGGTTTTAGGGGGAATCGTGCCGATTTCCCAAACCACGCCGTTGGGCAACACCTGGGCAAACGTATCGGCGCTGACCGCACGTGTTCCGGGCGGAAACTCGATCGAAACGCGGACGTTGTTGGCGGGTTGGTCACCGGGGTTGGAAACGTTGGCGACGACTTCATAGGGAACGTCAAAACTAGCCAGCGACGGAGCGCCCGCGCGGATCGCCAACTGGGGTGAACTCCAGGTGACAAAGGTTTGTCCGCGACCGAGCGTCATCGTCGGCATATTATCCGAATCGCCACCCGGTCGAATGACTTGCATGTCGACCGTGACGGTGCCGCTGGTACCCGCAACGGGAAGTAATTCCGCGTTAGCGTTGCCGTTCTCATCGACGATCGCTTCCACGACCGACGAACCGTTGGTACCCGCAAACGTTGCGATTTCGGGTTGTTGGACTTCGTAACGCACCTTCCATCCACGCGCCGGCAAACTGCCTTCGGCACGTGTGACCCGAGTGGTCAAGGAAACGGGCGTTCCCGCAGGCACGATTTGCGAGCCTGGGAATTGCCAACGTGCATCGATCCAATAGATCGTTGCCGTTGCTTTGCGTTGATCCCAGCATTCGCTTTCGGGTGCCAGCACGGTCACACGGCTGGTGCCTTCGCTGGGGCTGCTGATCGAGATCCACGTTTGCCCCTTTTCGAGCTGGACGTCGTCCTTGCGATCAAGGTTACCGCGTGTGATCAACATCCGCTTGGAACTGGTCAAGCCGCGAGCGTAGGAGGGATCATGTTTCTCAGGGCGTGGCTTTTTGACTGCCAATCGATGCATCAATCCTGGATCATCATCTCCCACTTGAATGAACGTGCCGACGCTATCGGGCGTCAGCATCCACTCCAAGGTCTCGTTCATCTGCAGATAACCATCGGTACCGCAAATACCGGACATCAGAATGACTTCGCCGCCCACGGGAGCAACGATTTTTTGTGGCGATAATAAAATGCATCCCCGTTTGCCGCGATCGGGCAAGCAGTGGGGGCGCGTGTTGGTGATTTCGTCACCGAACAAGACCGCGGGAGGACCGGTTTGGCACGACCCATTACACGGGCTGCTGGGCACGCAGGTGCCGTCCCCTTTGCAGAGTCCGCCGGCGATGGGACCAGCGGGTGCTGCGGGAGCTGCCGAGGGAGGGCACGCCGGAGGCGTAGCGGGTTCCGGAAACGCAGGGGTAGGAAACACAAATTTGGGGTTCTTGATGCAAGATCCTAAGCCACGCAAACAGTTGAAACAGAGGCAGCTCTCCCCACCGGAACCGGGCAAGGCGAGCGTGGTGGTCGTCGGCAGCGGAGCAAACAGACAGGATCCGGTTGGATCGACCGCCGGCAAACGCAGGCGGCTGCATCCACTCGCCACCGCGAAGATCAACAACGCCGACACAAACAGAACTCGGCCCAAAGGCAAGTTCCGTCGGCGAGGCTGCTCGCTTCGTGATTGGGTGTGGTTCATCGGCCTACGTGATGTTTGGATTCATTCCGGACACACTTTGTCCAGCGAACCCTAGCACGCCGATTGGGGGCATGATGCAAGAAATCAACGTAGTTTGTTGCCTAAACGCTACAGCTTGTCGCAGACTTTGACGGTTGTAGCGGAGCTGAGGCGGGAAATGGTTTGAGTCGCCGGTTAAACACCGATTTCGGTCTGTTCTTATCTGCGGGCAAAGAAAAAGGCACGCGGACTCGTTTCACCACGACCGATGAAGGGCATTGCGATCGCCCTGAGGCTAGGGCTGAAGCAGAAGGAAATTCGCTCGGGGGCTCGCAGGACCTTGCGTTCGGTTGGATGCCGAAAACGATCCATCCGAAACCGTGCAACGGGACACGACCACCCGCCCGATGCTTGGGCGCGGAGCAACTAAGCTGGCTTCGCTCGCCGACGTCACCGTGAAGATGGATGGGGAGATGGATGGTGACATGCACGTGTCATCACGTCTCCGGTGACCTGCGGAGAGATTCGTGTTACGACGATTTGGAAAGCAGCGATTGGATGTCTTCGAGAATCAGGTACAGGCAGGGGACCAGCACCAGGATAATCGCGGTTGAGAACAAGATTCCGAAGCCCAGCGAGATTGCCATCGGAATGATGTATTGTGCTTGCAGCGATTTTTCGAAAATCAAAGGCATCAACCCACCGAATGTGGTCAACGTGGTTAACATGATCGGCCGGAAACGACGCAATCCGGCTTGAGTGATCGCTTCCATCGCAGAACATTCGCTGCGGCGTCGATTCGCATAGTCAATCATGATCAAGGAATCATTGATGACGACGCCCGAAAGCGCAATCACCCCCATAAAGCTGACCAACGACAGGTCATACCCCAACACGATATGCCCTAAAACAGCGCCAACGATCCCAAACGGAATCGCCACCAATACAATCAAGGGCTGGATGTAGCCGCGAAACGCGATCGCCAACAGCGAATAGATCACGGCCAACGCGAGTCCAAAGGAACCCCAAAGCGAGGCGGTCGCACGACGCATCTCGGCATCGCTTCCTTCGAAGGTCCACGTGATGCCGGGGAAGTCTTCTCGCAAGCTCGGCAGTTCCTTGTTCCGCAACGCATCAATCACTTGCGTGACCGCCCGCTTGGGTTCAACATCCATCGAGACATTGATGACTCGGCGGCCGTCACGTCGGTTGATCGACGAGAACGCCACGTCCTTCTCAACCTCTGCGACATCCAACAAGGGCACTTCGGCGCCCGATGGCGTGCGGATGATCAAGTCTTCTAAGTGGTAAATATCCTCTCGTTGCTCTTCGGGCAGCTTAACACGAACCTCGATTTCGTTGGTGCCGCGTAACAGCCGCAGCGCCAACGAGCCAAAGAAGGCCCCACGCAATTGTTCGCCGAGTTCTTCGTCGGTTAGCCCCAGGGCGCGTCCTTCGGGGCGAAGCCGGAAGTCGTACTGAGCCTTGCCTTTGTTGTAGTTGTCACCGATATCGCGGGCGTTGGAGTAAAGCTTGACGCGCTGGAGGAACGCCTGAGACGCCTTCTCCAATACGTCGATGTCGCTATGGCTGAGGTCGATGCTGATATCTTGACGATGGCCACCGGGGCCACTCTCGGCCTCGAAAGTTACTTGATTGACACCGGGCAGATCACCGATCGAGTCTCGCCATAATTCAATGACTTCGTCGGCCGTCATGTCACGTTCGTCGGGTGGCTTCAGCACGATTTCCACATCGATAAAATCTTGGCCGCGCACATTTGTCTTGATGCCTTCGGCAACTTCATAAAGATTGTGCTCGTCGAACATTCGCAAGCTAGCTTTGGTGACGGCGTCTGCAATCTCGGCCGCTTGGTCTTGCGTTGTGCCAACAGGCATGCGAACGCCGGCTTCGATTTCATCCGCAGACACCGTAGGCATCAGGATCATGCCCATGTGCGCGCTGGTGGCGTAACCGACGATGACCAGTAGTAAGCTGAGTGCCGTGCACGCAGTGACGTAACGGAACCGCAGGCAAAATTTCAGGATCGGACCAAAGGCAAATTCGACGATCCGGTTGAACGATTGGCTAAACCGTTGTTGCAAGTGATGAAGCCGGGCTCCTAAACCGTGGCGACGCTTGCCCGCCTTTCGTACATGAGCCAAGTGCGCCGGCAGGATGAACAGCGACTCGACCAGCGATAGTGACAGCACAAGGATCACGACCACCGGCAACGGAGCCCAGAATTTTCCGGTTTCCCCTGGGATAAACATCAACGGCACGAAGGCGACGATATTGGTGAGGATGCTGAACGTTACTGGGCCAGCGACTTCGCGAGTTCCCTCGATTGCGGCGAGTTCGTTATCCCCACTGGTCTGTCGTTTTTCATAAACGTTTTCGCCAACAACAACAGCGTCGTCGACCACGATCCCCAACACGACGAGAAAGCCGAACAGCGAGATCATGTTAATGCTGACGTCGAAGACAGGAAGCAACAAGATCCCGCCGATGAACGAGACGGCCATGCCCATCATCACCCAGAACGCCAAGCGGAATTCCAGAAACATAGCGAGGATCAGCAGGACGATGCCGACGGCGACGAGTGCATTTTCCAAGACCAAGTAAAGTCGCCGGCGAAATTCATCGGCATTGTTGCTGTCAATCCGCCATTTCACCCCCGGCGGCAGCACCGTTTCGAATTCAAGCATCGTTGCTTCGACCGCGTGCGCTACATCGATCGGCGATTGCGAACCGACACGAAACACATCGAGTTCGACCGAGGGCGTTTGGCTGAACTGCGAATGAAAGCCGACTTCCTCAAAACCGTCGCGGATCGTGGCAATATCGCCAAGCGTCACCGAGGGACCGGAGCGGCCCGAAACGATCTCGATCCCGGCGAATTCTTCGGCCCACTGCTTACGCGCCTTGACTCGAAGCAAAATTTCGCCCGCCGTGGTCTGGATGGAACCTGCGGCCACATCGCGACTCGCGGTGCGGATGGTATCGGCGACCTCCGGCAGGGTCAGCCCGTATTGTCGCAATCGCTGACGCGGTATCTCGACGTGCGTCACGTATTTGGGCACCCGCCGCAATTCGACTTGCGTGATCTGATCATTGGACTGCAACGTGTCGCGTAGTTGCTCGGCGAGCTTGCGAAGGGACCAAACGTCGACGGGGCCATACAACGCAACTTGCATGACTTCTTGTTGTTGCGACTGCAGGCGAACTTCGGGTTGCTCGATCTGCTCGGGAAACGTACGGATGCGACTGATCGCCTGATCAATATCCTGATAGGCTTTCATGCGTTGCGATCCGGCCACGATTTCGATCAGCACTTCTCCGCGGCCCTCGCGAGCCCGGCTGGTAATTTCACGGATCCCTTCGACGCCGCGGACGGCTTCCTCGATGGGCCGTAAAATCCCCTGTTCCACTTCCGATGGAGCGGCACCGGGATAACCGACGTAGACCTCCACGACATCGAGTTGGAATTGCGGAAAGACTTCCTTTTGCATCACGGCGGCTGACCACAACCCGCCGCCAAGCAAGATGATCATTAGCAAGTTTGCAGCGATTGAATTACGGGCCATCCAAGCGATGGGACCGCGTTGCAAATTCGGCGTCGGTTCGTTGGTGCTCACTTCGCGGCGTCCTCGCTGATTTCGCCGCTGATTGCCTCGTTTTCTTCGTCGTGGCTCGAGTCAGCATCAGGGACTTCGTTTATTTTGCGAAGACCAACGCCTTCGGCCACGGTCGCCAATGTGGTGATCACAACCTCGTCACCGCTTTGCAGTCCTTCGCCGATATATGCATATTCGGCATCTCGAAAAAGCACGTCGGTCTCGCAAATTTGCAATTGTCCCTCTTTCATCACCCAGACGGTATCGCCCTCGCGAACGTAACGACGCTGTAAACGCACCGCGTTCTCAATCGCTCGCCCTTCGATTTGGACCTCGATCAACGATTGGAGAATCAGCGGCGGTGTGTCGGTTGCTTCGCCCAAAGGATCCGCGACGGTGACTAACACTTGTGCCAACCGCGTTCTTTCATCAACGGTGCCGATCATGCGCGCAATGCGAGCTTGCTTCTCGGTGCCTACGGGCCAAGCATCGGGATTCCGAAGCGTCACGCTGGATCCCGGTTGATCCGACGTCGGAAATTGAACCCAGCGCAGAGAGCGGACCGGGAGCGCGGCGGAGATCCAGTATTCATCGATACCGACTAGCTGAGCAAGTTCATCGCTAGGTGAAACTTGCGAGCCAACGTTGACCGATCGAGAGATGACTTGGGCGTCAAACGGCGCAAAGATACTCGACCGAGCCAAGTCCAACTTCGCCCTTTCTACCGCCGCTTTCGCCGCATTGACTTCCGCACGAATCGAAGCAATCTGGGGTGCCCGTAGTACCAATTCGCGGTTCGTATCATCGATGGTGCCTTCGAGCAACTTCAGCTCTTTTGCGGCTAGGCTCTGTCGACCTTCTTCGATCTTCAGAGAAGCTTCGACTTGTTCCAACTCGCTTTCCTGGATCGACAACGCGTTTTCAAAGTCGGCGGGATCGATGCGTAGTAGCAGATCGCCTTTGCTGACTCTCCCACCGGGGATAAATTGCGGCGATACCTCGACCACTTGGCCGCTGACTCGGGGGCTAAGCACGATTTCCTGGGCCGGCTGCACCGTCCCGAGCACGCGCAACGTGGGCGAGAATGTCCCACGCTCGACGGTCATGGTTTCGACTAACGCAGCGGACTTGCGGGTGGCGTTGATCTGCTTTGCGGTGGGCTCGGTCCGATTGATGACCACAATTGCCGCGGCCGCAGCGGACAAGATGGCCAAGCAAGCAATCGACGTCCCGATGATGCTAAGCCAACGCCATTTGGGGGGCAGTTGGGATTCACTCATCGTTGCTGGTCTCTAGAAACATAAAACCCGAATCGACAAAGTTCGGAGCGACATTGATTAGACCATCCGTTTCCGGTTCGTCGGGTTTGGGATCGAAGTATTGGGAATCGATGTCGTCCAGATCGAATCCATCGGAATCCAATGTCTCCGAAAGATTGATCTCGGTGGGGTTGGCGTTGGCGGGCTGTTGCACGGTGAAGGCTGGTTCGAGGGCGGCTTGAGGCTGAGGGTCAAAGCTACCGGCCAGCGCAAGGTAGAGCGCCACCCGGATGAGTCTTAATTCTAGTTGAGCGGAAAGCACTTCGCGCTGCAAACGTTGTTGGGCGGTAATTGCCGTCAGCACAGCGAGGTAGTCCGTGTCGGGCTCCAGCAGATATTGTTCACGCAGTTGGTCGGCCGCTTGGCGAGCCAATGCCAATTGTTTTTCCAAGTGTCCCAGACGTTCGAGCTGGTACCGTTCACGGGTCAAGCTGTCTTCGACTTCGCGGAAGGCGATCAACATGGTTTGACCATATTGATTAAAGAGCTCATGCACCACCGCCGAGGTACGGGCGACCTCAGCCTTTCGTTGCCCCCCGTCGATGAGGGGAGCGATCAATTGGCCGCCGATGGAAACAAACCAATCGCGAAAAATCGTCTCGGGACGATCAGCAACGTTCAACAGCGAACCGGTCAAGCTGAGGCGAGGGTATTGGTCGCTGATCGCAGCCGCGAGATCGCGATCGGACGCTACAAACGCCAAATAGTCGCGTCGCACATCGGGCCGGCGCTGCAACAAATCAGAAGACAATCCCGTTGCCGGCAGCGGTGGCAATTTGGGCAACGTGGTACCGGGGGCGTATTGAGCCGATTGCGGCATCTGGCCGACCAACACGGCCAATTGATGCTCGAGCACCTCGATGCGTGCCTTTGCCACGACCGCCTGTTCCTGTGTCGCTTCCACCAATTGGCGTTGGCGGAGCACATCGGGGCTGCGAATCAATCCCAGACCAAATCGTGACTCTTGCAGCAGAAGCCCGGTCCGATTGGTTCGGATTTGTTCGTCGAGCAAGCCGAGTTGAGCCTGGGCTTCAATCAACGAAAACCAGGTCCGCGTGATCTCCGCAGAGAGCGTCAATGCGACCGCGCGATAATCCTCTCGCGTGGCGGACGCTCGCAATCGTTCGGCCTCGACGCGCGATTCAATCTGGCCCCAAAGATCTAGCGGATACGCTGCCTCAAATCCCCAAACATAATTTTGAAGATCGGGACCGGGGCCAAAACCGCTGCCAATATCGGCGACGCCGTTGACATCAGGAAACAAGTTAGAGGCTTCTCGGCGGGCCACCGCCCTTGCGGCGCGGAGCCGTTGTCGAGCCGCAGCGAGCGTAAAACTGCTCTCGAGCGCCTGATTGATTTGTTCATTGAGTGCGGGATCCTTGAACTCGCTCCACCACCGATCGGGAACCGTTAACTCGCCACTCTGCGAAAATGGAGGCGGATTCTGCGTCGGGAGCGTCGGCATGGACTCGCGGCCAGCGCATCCGGCAACGACCAGCAGCAAGAATACCACCACCCTGCGCGCAAGCGGATGCAATTTGAAACCGAAAAATCCCATGCTGGCAAACCTACCGAGGGTTCGTCGGCCGGCACAAGCTCAATTTTGCAGCCGAGTCAAACAGCCCCAAGCATCCCATGCACGTCATTTCCCGCAAACGCTGGCAATCACTCACCCATAGCAATGCGATGCGAGTTGCCAGATGCGTATTGCCGGTCGAAACGTTATTCTGCGTCGTACGCTGTGAGGAGCGCAACCGAGCAAACAAGCCCTGACTTCAACAGCACCGGCGAGGGCTGTCGCCGAAGCAATCAACCGATGAAATTTCACTCACCGACTACAGAAGCCGAGGTTGGGGCCAGCCGTATTGGGCCTGATCCATTCGCGCTGCGGGGCCTAAGCCATTTGCTTCACAAGCCAACCGGAACCGGGGTGCGAATGTCGTTAAGGGAGTTGCGGCGGAGGTTGAAGGATACGGAAAGATTTACGTTGAGCCGGGAAAACGCGAGATTGCAACGGGCCGTTGCGCACGAGGCTCACGCCGTTTTGGTAACCGTTAGTCGAGAGGCGAGGTCGTCCAAAGTTGCACCCCGTCTTTGATGTGCATGGTAACCAACGTCGCTGATTCACGGAAATAGTGCAGGGCAGTGGCGGGGGATTTGGGATTCGGAACGGCCAGGGAGCCTAGTTCACGCCCGGTGGCTAAATTCCAGAATCGTAGGGTGCCATCGAGTGAGGTTGTGGCTAGCGTCCTGTCGTTGTCCATAAAGACACAAGCCAGTATCTCCTTGCGATGGCCGCGAAGCACGATCGGCGGTGAGGCTTTGTCATCGGTGCCGACTCGAACGGTGCCGACTCGAACGGTGCCGACTCGAACGGTGCCATTCATCATCGCAATCGCATGCAAGTCACCCGAGTCGCTGAACGTAAGGCTCACGTAGTTCTCCGCCACGGTTGGGGCGGTCGCGATCGTTGACAAGTGGCCCTGTTCAAGCTGGTGAATATGCGCTCGTGTGACCACATCGACTTTGTCTTCATGGGGAACTTGAACGAGTCGATTGGCGTGGTCGTCGGGAAGGGGGTGGTGGCTTAACTGATCGAGATTTGTTGCGTTGCAGACGATCAAGTGGTCGTCGAAAAGCACGAACAACTTGTCTGCGATGACCAACATGTCGGTGCAGCTTTGGTTGGGATCGGGTTTATTCACTCGGTTTTTGATTTCACCGGTCTGAACCTCGATGCGGACCAGTTCGGCGGGCGTCGCAACGATGACGTGTTCTCCATCGTCGGCGGAGATTAGCTTGCCAAGCTTGTCTATTGGCAGTCCTGGGATGCGATTCAGGTTTAATGAAGAGTCGAGCACCCCAATCGATCCGTCCTCGAAGCGAATGAAAAAGGAATCCGCGTCGTGCCTCGCCGACCAGCTCGATGTTCCGTGGTTTGCCGGACTCGACGTCGACGAGTCCAATAGGGACCGGGGATTGTCCGGCGGCAGCGGCCAAAGTTGAACGCGTCCATTTTCACAGGCAGTCAGAATGCCGCCTGACTTTGCCGACTTGCCAAGATGCTTGCTTTCGAGTTCGCTCACGCATTTGACGCTATTGATACGTTGTTCGCTCGCGTAAATTACCCGCGGCGTTGGGTTAAAATCGCCTTCGCTTTTTCGCCACACGAGAATAGTGCCCTCGTCACAACCCGCGACGACGGTTTCGCCATCCGAGCTAATGTCGACACAGCGAATCCGGCCCACGACCCGCTGTTCATCCAGTAATCGTTTTTCCCTCGGCCATTGCAGCACCTCGATCTTGTCAGTGCCAGCGACAACGAATGAGAGCATTGTATCGGTCGAACGGGGCGCCGAGCACGCGAAAGTCTTGGGATCAAAGGCGAATGTGAGCTCGGTTGTTTGTTTCGTGTTTAGGTCCCTGAGTTTTAAAGAATCGTTGCCGCTTGAATCCCGGAAGATCGCTGCGATTTGATCGTTGCCGTTAAAAAACGCGAGAGACTCGTTTCGTGAATTTGTGATGAATTGATCGACAATGGTTCCGTCAGCACTGCGTACCTGGACCTTGTTGTAACGATCTGCTGATGCGAAGAGTGCGCCATCGGGTGACACGGCGGTGGATTCGACGCAATTGCGTAAGCTCATCCACTGAGTCAGCAAATCACCCGAGGGAATGCCATACCGCTGAGTGAGGTTCAAGCCCAGGGGGATGTTCATTCCAGTGAAAAGTGACTCGCCGTCCGGCGAGATCGCTACCGCATCAAGCTCCCCGCCGATCGCTATCACTTGCACCTGCGGTTGAGCACGCAGATCAAATCGATGAACTTGACCGTCGTGTCCCACTGAAATGGCCGTTTGGTTGTCGGGTAGAATGGCCAACTCCGTAGCAGCGCCCCTGTGCTTGGTTAACTCAATTGCTTCGGATGTTTGTGTCAATCCATCAAGTAGGTGCCAAGCGATTCCATGTCGCTCCTGGTCATGCGACTGCACGCGATGCTGGTCAAGCACCTGGCGGACGATGGGAGTATTCAGTTCCTGGTAGGCTTTGAATGCCAAGGACATATCGGAAACGAACAGCTGTTGTTGCAGTTGTTTTTCACGTGCGGTGAGGGATTTGTTGGAGTCCGAGAGGCTCTGGTTTGTGCTCTCCAGTTTTCGGTTCACCGTCAAGAGTGTTCTCGAGTTGACTGCTTGAACTGCGAACGCAGCGACGATCGTTGCGATGATGCCTAGGAGCGACACGAGTGCGACTAGCGGATTGCGTTCGATCCAGCGGTGCGCTCGTGCGGACCATCCGGGCATTTTGGCTTGGACCAAGTTGCCGGACGCAAACCGTCGAAGATCCTCCGCCATTTCGGCGGGCGACGGGTATCGCGTTTGAGGCGACAGGGCCATCGCTTTGACGATGATCGCCTCCAGGTCGGTGGGAATGTCAGCTCGAATCGCCCGCGGGGCCGCTACACTTCCTTGCATCACGCTAAACAGGATCTGATGTCGATTTCCTGCAAAGGGCCTCTGCAGTGTCGCTAACTCGTAGAGTGTTGCCCCCAGACTGTATACATCCGATCGTGGATCGAGCGAGTTTCCTGAAGCGGTCGCCTGCTCAGGGCTCATGTACGTTGGCGTGCCGATAATTTCGTTGGTCGCGGTCAGCGCCGTATGCTCTTCCGCAAATCCGGCGAGCCCGAAATCAGTCAGCCAAGCCTTGCCATTCGCATCGAGTAGGATATTGGACGGCTTGACATCGCGGTGAACGATCCCTGACCGATGAGCCACGTGCAGTGCGTCGGCGATCGTCGCGATCAGCAACGCAATGCCGGTAAAGTCGTCTCCATTGCCGGTCAGATGATCAAAACACTGTCCCGGTGTTGTCGCGGTGACCGGAGTCAATGCGATGGTGTCTTCGGTAATTTCCGTCTCGGCGTTTGGTGAGTTGAGCCGTGCTTTGCAGCACGCAATGACTTCGGTCAACGGGACGCCATCGATCAGTTGCATCGCCAAGTAAGTGGTTTCGGTTTCGATTCCGGACGCCACCAATGGCACGATATGGTCGTGTTTGAGTGAGGCGACCGCGTGGATCTCGCGTCGAAACCTTTCGCTCGACGATCGATGTTGGTCCGCCGTGTGCCGCAACACCTTGACCGCAACCAGTTGTCCAGAGTGGGGATCTGCTGCAACATAGACGACGCCCATTCCGCCGGCGCCCAAGGTTCGCAAGACGCGATAGTTTCCATAGCTCGATCCTTCGGGGACGCGACTGACTCCATGGGGTGTTGAAGAGTTCGCTGGATCGCTATCTGTATTTGCCAGTGCTTCCGCGGCGGCGGAATGCTGAAGAAACCGCAAAAACTGCTCCCAAAGTTCTGGGTGTGAATCGGCGATGTCAGAATGGGAGTGGGGACGCCCCGAATCAACTGATTCCAAGTAGGATGCGATCACATCCGCTGATGCCGGGGCATCGAGTTGCGGATTCTCGGGTAGGTTTTCACGGGCCGCCACTATGGGTGACCTCCTGGATTCGGCAATGTGTTCGACGGCGCTGGCTGAACCATTTCTTCTAGGCCCATTTCTTTTAGGCCTTGCCTTGAGCCTCTCGTGACTGCGGCCAAGCTAATGTTCTATCTTAGATCATTCTTAGGTAACTCGTAGAGCCGTTTCTCTGTACAGGTCGAACGCATCGGGGGCGTTTTTTGCTGTAATCATACTCGCTCTTTTCCGGAGCAAGGATAGGCTGGGATGAGTTTGGTCGAGTGTCCCCAGCGAGAAGAGTTTGTCCGTTTGGCGATGGCCGACGGGGCATTTTCAGCAAGCGGTGCGAGCGGTTTCGTGTTTCATCATGCCCGTGCCATGCCGCAGTCGATGAACGATGTGACATTTGGACTTGCTATCAGCTGATGATGTAAGTCGTTTGCAGTGAAGCGTGAACGTAGACGGATTGCGTTGAATCGTGTTTCGCTTGCACTGGGTTTCGCTTGCACAGGGGATTGACGCAAGAGTTGGTCACGTCAGCAGGCGACGTATCAAGAGAGGAGTCGCGAGAAGGCTGCTCTGGTGACATTGCGAGTAGACTGCGCCGGGGTCAGGGCTTGCGTTCGGGGTTCTGCAGGCGTCACTTGTGGTGACATCCCGTTATGGAAGGTCACCTATTCCTGGGGCACCTCGTCGTCCCGGTCTCCGGTGACAACCATCACCTCTTTGCCCGTGGCGAGTGGTCGGCGCAAACTGGGGCATGTCCCACGGCACTGTGATGGCTTCGCTCGTGACTCAAGCCGGAGGTTTGGTGAAGTGAGGTGCGATATTGGCTAGCTTGGTGGATGCCAGGGCGTGTACACACTGCGAGCCAAGCCTAGGTTGCGGTGTGCAGGTTTGGATTCTTGGGGGGCGTTGATTGGCGACGTGGTTCCGAGAAACATCGTAATTGACCGGGGCTATTTCGTGGCAACCTGGCCAGGTTGCCACGCTCGTCGCTGATTTGCCCGTAGCGTTGCCGAGATGCCCGTAGCATTGCCGAGATGCCCCGCCGTGTGCGCAGCTTCTAACGTCGCTAGACTTGTAGGGGGGATGCTGCAAAGGAAAGGTGGCGGTGCGAAACTCGCCGCACTGGCCCTCAGGAAAAAGGGGCTCGGTCTACCTTTGCGGAGTCGCTGATGCAGACTTTGTAAACGCCGAATGCTATCCGTGCTGTTTTCCGGTAGCCCTTACCGGGAACTCGAGTGGGTAAGGGGCACACGGTATACAACTGGTTTGTCTAGCGACCAGATTTACGTAGACGTAAATAGCGATGAGCGGACTCGAACCGCTGACCTAAGCCTTATGAAGACTCCGCTCTAACCGACTGAGCTACATCGCCTGAAGATTTTGAAGAGTGTACCGGATTTGCTTCGGTTGAAAAAGCAGATGTAACGACACCTTTTTCCAGATTTAGGATCGCACCCTTAATTCCCTGGTCGGGTCATAACGGCTCGGGGAACTGGTCCGATCCTGTGTCGATCTCGCCATAAAGGCGATTCCGGGACTAACCTCTTTCGCACTGGAATTTATAATACTCCAAGGCTTCGGTGGAAAGGGCGGATGGATCTGAAAAATGAGCGTCTGTCGGATGCTCGCTTTTCGGTCGACTTCGGTGCATGATATTGGTGCCGCCTTGAAACCTTGCTCTGACTTCCCTTAGCTTCGATCACCTCGAATCTACCAAGGGGTGCCTGTTGTTTTAGAGGGGCCCGTGATCTCGTTACGTTTTTCTCCACTTCGATGACTTGGCTGAGCCCGGAACGGCGACGCGACGGAATTACGCATGAATAACGACCATTGCGAAGATCTAACCGGTGAGTCTGGCGTCTTTAAGACGGATCACCCTGCGGCGTGCCCTCCACTCGACGTTGATCCGAACGCGGGCGATACCTTGCGTGCGTGTATTGAAACGGCAGGAACCTTGTCGATTGCGGACGCGATTACGGTCGTCGATCAACTCGCTGCGGACCTCGACGTGCTACACGATCAAGGAAAGTGCCGGGGGTGCATCCAACCGGCAAACATCCTGGTTCGCGAGGATGGCACCGCAACGCTGATTCAAACCGAAGCGGCTCGGCTGAGTCGCTCGCCGCAAATCGATGGCGGTGAAGCAGCGTCAGCCGATCTTGGCTCCGCCGAGGGCGTCCCAGGTCAGCAAAACGATTTTTACGGGCTGGGCTGCACGCTGTATTTCATGGTCACGGGGCGTGATCTGGATGCGAGTGATGCGAGTGATGCGGGCGAGTCGGATCCGGCGAACCGCTGCATCGCCACACACGCGCAGGGCGAAATGAGCGATGCGTTTTCAAACGCCGCGGGGTCCCTGCTTCAACGCTTGCTCGCCAATCCTGGGCAAGGCGGTTACGCATCCATCGCTGATTTGCGGCTTGATATTAGGCGGCTTGGATTGATGGACGCGGAAACGTGTCGCTCCGCCATACCGCAGCTCGATTTGGGACTCGAATTCTCGCCGCCCGATCCCATGGTGATGAATGTTTCTGCCGTCAACGCTTCTGCCGTCAACGTTTCTGAAGGTGGGGCGGCGGAGGTTACTGCGCCGAGGGGGGGCGACTTCGCCACCAGCATTGGCGGGGCACCATCCAACCGCGGTGTCGCTGGAAACGAAGCTGCCGTTGAAGTAGCCCTCGAGCACTCGGAGCCTCCGCCGGTTAATCGAACTTGGATGATCGCGTTGGGGGCCGCGATCGTGGCGCTGGTCGCGGCGGGCTTGAGCCGGTGAGCGGTGCGGAGTCACTACGTTTAATGAGTCGCTACGTAGCAATGAGTCGCTGTCGATTACCAGGCGGGTTTGTGGATTGCCTCTGGGGCAGACGAAGTCATTGCGGGAATGCATCGCCGACGCCATCAAGGCATTACGAAGGAGTGTTGATCTTGATTCGGTCCCTCGCTAACGCTTCGGGTTAAGGTTTGTCGGTGAAAGCGGTGATTGTGCACGTTTGAAACTTATGCGTTCGGGTTACTCAACCAGCAACCCCGAATTGTCGTGAAACTCATCGCGTGGATCGCCAACCTTGGCGGGGTGCGTGCTCCGCAAGCCACATTCATGCGGAGTCTGGGGGGCCGACACCGTGATCTTCGTTGGTGGACATTTGGATGACGGAGCGTCAAGCGGTGACAAAAGCGGCGAATTGCCTCGATGCATGCGATCCGCCCCCTACCTTGCCCTTGACGTCAATCTGATGTGGTTCCTAGCATCGCCGCGATACCGGTGTGCCCCAACAAGCGGGTGTGCCCCAAAACGCTGATGTTTTGAACTTAGAGCTCACTTATTGTTTTGAATGGGAGCACGGATGCACACCCGTCAATTATGGTCGATCCTCGCCGCGACTCTGGTTTTGCTGCAAAGTAGCGTCGTTGCGCACGCGCAATCACCACTGCTGGCTCCAGAAAGTGGGCGTCGCGAAGTGACCATGCCTCCAGCACAGATGGAGAGTATCCAGGCTTCACTTCACGCGATCTTTCCTGCACGCATGCAGGTCGATTCCAATAATGCACGTCGGATGGAGCTTCGTACGGATACCGCGAAGGCGATGATCGAATTCCGGCCCACCGAACTGAGGGTGGTCCTGGATGGATCATCCAGTTTGACCACCGAATTGGCGAGATTGTGTTCGATGCTTGCGTTGCAGGCTTCGGGCGTGCCGGTCAAGGCAATGCCCTTAAACGAAAATGGCCAAGCGTCGTTTGCCCGGTCGTCGTTGATTCATGCAGCGCGTGATCCGGACGCTGGATCGAAGAGTCCGTTTCGCTTGCCCAAATTATCTGGCAATGGAACGAGGCAAGGGATTCCGGCGCAATTAGCAGCGGCGCCCCAGACAGCGGCGCCCCAGGCAGCGGACGCGAATCGTGATCCCAACTCGCCCGCGACCGAAGCAATTCCAGCCGCCGCGGATGAAGGCAGTTTGCCGGTTCCTCCTTTCGAAGGCGTGCAAGTCGAGATGCTGCCGGAGATCGATGCAATCATCCTGCGAGGGCGAGACCAACAACTTGAGGAACTAGCGGAGATCATCAAGCGGCTCGACGAGGCCAGCGAGCTTTCTCAGCCTGAGATCGAGATCGTGCCACTGCATCACACGAACGTCGAGTCGGTGGCTACGCTGATTTCCCAATCCCAGCAAGAGTTGCTGCGTACTCGGCAAGGGAAGGTTACGGTCACGCCGCTGATCAAACCAAACTCATTGCTGCTCATTGGTTGGGGCGAGGCAGTGACGGTGATCAAGGAATTGATCACAAAATTGGATCGTCCGGTCAGCCCAGATACACAGTTCGCGGTGATTCAATTGCGTCATGCGCAGGCGAGTGCCGTTCAACCTCAATTGCAAAGCTTTTTCCAGAACCGTGGTGGATTATCGCCCGCGATCCAAACGATGGTTGACAATCGAAGCAACGCGATCATCGTGCACGCTTCACCACGTGACCTTCAAGAGATTCAGTTGCTGTTGCAGCGATTGGATGTTCCGCGTGGAGGCGCCATGCAACAAGCGAGGGTCTTCGAAATCCATCACAGTCTAGCCGCCGATGTGGCCAGCACGTTGGAGCAGGCCTTAGCGGCTTCGGCCCCCGGCAACCAGTCGAGCCTGCAATTGTTGGATAAGGATGGTCAGCCGGTAGCGACGAGCGGTATTCTTGGCAGCAGCAAGATCACGGTCAACGACCGCAACAACACGATCATTGTCTCGACTGCGCCCGAAAACTTGGACCTCGTGCAGCGATTGATTGAGCAGCTCGACAAACCGGGGATGGTTGCCAAGATCAAGATTTTCCCCATTTACAATGGCGACGCCGGTGATCTCGTCGAGATGCTACGGTCGCTGATCCCGAGCCAAAACCCCGGGACGGCTGGATCGCCTCAGTT
The DNA here is from genome assembly GCF_007860095.1 of Novipirellula galeiformis. NCBI lineage: Bacteria > Pseudomonadati > Planctomycetota > Planctomycetia > Pirellulales > Pirellulaceae > Novipirellula > Novipirellula galeiformis. The sequence continues at coordinate 60,903 of NZ_SJPT01000015.1, forward strand.
GTCCTCCGCCCGTGATGAAGCGTCGTTGGTCCCGCTGAGGTTCACCGTCGATGGTCGCGGCAATAACATCATCGCGGTCGGCTCCGAAGGCGATTTGAATATCGTCGAAGCTTTGATTGTCCGGCTCGACGAGAGCGATACGATGCAACGTAAAAGCACCGTTTATCAACTCAAAAACTCGCCCGCAGTCGACGTCGCGTTGGCGGTCAACGAATTCTTGCGTAGCAAACGCCAGGTCGAAAACGCATCACCGGCTTCGACCAACCCGTTCGCTCAAATCGAAAAGGAAGTGGTCGTCGTTCCCGAACCGGTGCAAAACAAGTTGATTCTTAGCGCCACACCACGCTACTACGAAGAGGTTAGCCGTTTGATCGAGCAACTCGACGAACAACCACCTCAGGTGATGATCCAAGTCATGATCGCTGAGATCACGTTGGGCGACACCGACGAATTTGGTGTCGAACTCGGTTTACAGGACTCCGTGCTCTTTGATCGCAGTTTGTTGGGAGACCTGTTGACGCGGACGAGCACGACGAACACCTCCACTCCGGCCGGTGTGGTCACCGAGACGGTGCAAGAGATCGTGGGGGCCACTAATGTGCCCGGCTTCGATTTCAACTCGCCCCTGCCGCTTGGCAACAGCGGTTCGTCGAACTCGCTAGCTAATTCGGGACGTGTTGGTGGGCAGAGTATTTCCAATTTTTCGGTCGGTCGTAATAACGACCAAGCGGGCTTCGGCGGATTGGTGCTTTCGGCTAGCAGCGAGAACGTCAGCTTCCTATTGCGTGCTCTGCAAGAGACACAGCGTTTGGAGATCCTTAGTCGACCGCAAGTCTTAACGCTCGACAATCAACAAGCCTTTATCCAAGTTGGCCAGCGGGTCCCCCGGATTGTGAATTCGATCGTCAATCAAAACGGTGCCCAGAACAATGTGGAACTCGAAAATGTCGGCTTGATAATTGGGGTCACTCCACGAATCAGTCCCGACAACAATGTCGTCATGGAAATCGATGCGGAGAAATCAAAGTTGGGCCCGGAAGACCAAGGGATTCCCGTCTCGATCTCGGCTGACGGGACGGTCATCCGCTCACCACGAATCGATACCATTACCGCTCAAGCGACAGTTAGCGCCGCCGATGGTGAGACGATCATTTTGGGAGGTTTGATTTCGCGGAGCACACGCACGATTCATCGCCAGGTTCCGTGGCTCGGCGACCTTCCGCTATTGAAGCACTTGTTTAGTTACGATTATTTCGACATGCAACGCACCGAGTTGTTGATCATCATGACCCCCCATGTCGTCCGTTCACAGGGAGACATGGAGCAGTTGAAGCAAGCGGAATTTGCCAGAATGAGCTGGTGTGAGGCCGACGTTTTCAATATTCACGGCGATGTCTATCCGGCAGCCGATTTGACCACCGAATTGATCGATCGCAGCGACTGGGATGTGATCTACCCCGACGACGATCCTCGTGGGTTGCCAGAGCCGACCGTCAATGAGGCATTGCCCTTCCAGCCCACGATCGCTCCTCCGCTGACGTCTCAAACTGAACTCAATCCGACCGCCAAGGGGGCGTCAAGCCGCGCCTGGGTTCCGACCGCGCTACCCCCGGTACAGCCCGTATCACACGAAGCCAGCGGGGCCAGCCCAACGCTGGGAGCCATCCAAGCGGGCACCCCGACTCAGCAAACGCATTCTCCTTCGACGACACCCTCGTGGATCGATTTTGCATCCGAACAGGGCGCACCCAATGGAATCGCGCCCGTCGGATTATCAGGACAAGAAAACTCGGCAGGTTCCCGCTAATGACGATCCCAAAGCAATCTATCTCTGTTCGTAACTCGCCATGGGTGGCGGCCCCGGTTTGGGTGTTGTTTTTATCGCTGGTCGGTGGTTGTCAATTTGCCCCGAAGACTGCGGCACTGCGCTGGCCGTGGAGCAAGGAATCAGAACCGGTCCAACCCGAACGCGTCTTAGCGGTTTGGTCGGACACGATTCTGCATCAACCGAACAAGCCCGGCGTGCGTGGTTTTGGTGGTCGCATCTACTTTTACGAGAAAGACAATACCGAACCGGTCGAGATCGATGGCGGCTTAGCGGTATACGTGTTTGATGCGGATAAAACACAACCGCATGATCAACGCCCATTGCGCAAGTTTGTGTTCACCGCGGAGCAATTCGCCACTCACATGAGTCGCACTTCGCTGGGGCCTTCCTACAGCGTATGGTTGCCGTGGGGTGAAGTCGGCGGTCCGCCAATGCAGTTAAGTCTGATTGCGCGTTTTGAGGGCAGCGAGGGAGGAACCACGATTTCCGAGCCCACGATCAAGCTTTTACCGGGAGTGCCCGAAAAGAAAGTCACCTCCGAAGCGGAGCTCGCCAAGCGTGCAAGCGGCAACTTCTCGCTCATTCAATTGGCCGGTCATACCGAGTCGTCGGAGGAATCCAAGGACGAAGCGAAATCGAGTTCGTCTTCGCGTGGGATCAAGACCATCGACCTGCCTCCGAGCTTTCAACGCCATTTGCAAAGGGATCGCGATGGCAGCCAAGCGAGTCCCATGCCCGCCGATGCCAGCGTCTCCGGCGGAAGCAACAATTTAGGAGGACTCGCAGCGGACGCCAACACGATCAAAGGGGTCAGCGCCGATTCACTTGAAAAACTACGCGATGCTCAAGAAACCTCGCCCCTGACAACGCAGGTGATAGACCATCGCACTAGGACTCAACAACGGTTCCAAGCGAATTACACGGATGCTGAGGATGAAATCGACATTCGAAAAGGCCGCTGGATTGAAAACCCGCCACGGCTGGGGCAACAATAGGGCTCGATCGCGGCCTTAGGGGCGCACCTGCAGCTCATTTTGAATGTGATCGATTCCCGGCTCGAAGCTCAAAAGCCGTGCCGCCAAATCGGCGTCGTGCTGGGATTCGACGGTACCGCGCAAGACGGCCGTTCGATCGGCCAGCGTCAGCTCGATTCCGTCCCCCGCTACCTTGGTAACGCGTTGGCGAATTCGCAGCGATGGAGCGACCTCGGTGCGCAGCGAAATGTCGTCGGACACGTCAAAGGCGATTTCTAAGCGTGGATAATACATTCCTCTGCGGGGTTGCCTTGGAAGCGGTCGGTTGATTCGTTGGGTGTTGGCCGCATCGATCCGCAGCCCTTCGGTGGCCGATTGCACGCGTCCCACCCCAATCGCTTGACCGGCACCGACAAAGCCCGTTTGGTCGCTACGACTCGAGCCAACGAAGTCGTTGCGTGATCGATTCCCTCTCAGGAATCGTTCACTTCCTTGCAACATCCCCGAGTTCGTTCCATCAACGCTCGCGCCGCGCGCCCGATCCCCACTGTCGCTTCTCAGCGGTGAGCCGAGCGTACGGCTCCCGAATAGTTGGGCCTGGGCTGTGCCACAGGATAGCCCGAGGATGACCAGCGCCGCCGTCATCAGCGAAGGGTTCAGCGATCTCGTCAATGCGGTCGCAGTACAACGGGACGACGCGCGTCGTCGATTTCGAATGCAATGGATCATGTCTATTCTTCGCATTATCGTCAGTACTAAGATTCGGTCGGGACGGAACAGACTTGGCCAATCGATTGTCCCAAGCTTATCCAGTGAGGTTGTTGGTTAACGTTGACCAATACTTTGTTTGATTGGATTTCAACGACGGAAATGTCGTGCAACGCGATTGGGACTTGTTGTCCCAGTGAAACGGTCTTGGTGGTTCCTCGGCCATCGACACGAAACCACGCTTGCGCCGTCCCGAGGCGATCAAACGTGATCGCTTTGAGTTCGATATCGTAGAGCGCCTTGGCAAAGCCGCGGGCGAACAGGTTGCGTTTAACGAGTTCGTCTGAGACGCTGCGCGGCGGTCGAGCGTCGACGGCTAATTGCCAATCGCTCAATTGGTCCTTGTTTGGCGAAGCCTCTAAGCTAAGTACTTCGATCGCGAGATTGATATCCAATGTTCCCTCTTTGCCCGTGGGATTGAGCGCGAGCGAGCGGACCTTATGCAAATGTCCAGCCTCTCGGAACTCCGTCATGAACTCAGCGAATTTTGCTAACGAAGCTTGGCCACGGAGCGAATAGGCGATGCGATGTCCGATCGTATGTCGTTTGCCTTTTTTAGTGCGTGATCTCAATTCAATCACGACGGGTTGGGCCGCATCAACCGAAGCGGAACGCAACTCGTGCTTGTCGACGAGCGTTAACAGCCATTCTTGATATAGCGAACGCGCCAATTGCGGATCATAGGGAAGCGCGCGAGCGGCATAGGTTGTCAACCGCTTGCCCATTTTTTGAGCGATTCCTTGTTCATCCTTGGTATCGCGAATGCTACTGCTTAGCGCATCGTATTGGGCGTTCAATTGCTGGCTCGGCTGCTCGATCCAACCACGGTAGAAGGCATCGCCAAAATACAACGCCATCACGGCCAAACCGGCAATCATGAGCCATTGGGTGCGAGGAGTCATTCGGATCCCTCCTGGGGAGCATTGTTCACGGGAACGCTATTCGGGGTGGCGTTTTTCGGGGGAGCGGAATTTGCATCCGGTTTGTCCTGGCCGGCCGAGTCCGCGGGCGCGGCAGTGTCAGGCTGGCTCGGTTCGGCCATGACCGCGTCAGGAACTTCCGCGTTTGGAGCTTCTACGTCAGGGGCTTCCGCAGTGGCAACTTCCGCAGCGCCAACTTTGCTCGGCTCGGCGGGAGCCTGCGGGGCGGCGACGTAAACGCTTGGATCGGCTGGTTCGACAGCGAAGGTGACATGGGTCTCAAACTGCCACGGATACTCTTTGGAGTCGGGGTTTTGGCTGATTCGCTTGCTGGTGGCAGCGTACTTGGCGCTGCGAATTTGACCTTCGAGCTGCGAGATATTTCCTTGTTCGGCAACCTGGACCGAGAGATCGATGACCGCTTGTTTGCCGTTCGCCGATGCGGTCAATCGCCGGACGGTGGCGTTTTGGCCATCGGGCAAGCGACGGGACAACTCGTTTAACTCGGACAACCAATCAACTTGGTCGGTTAACCAGCCTTCGACAAACGTGACTTGATCCGCTTTCTCTTGAAATTTGGCGGCCAGTTTTTTCGAGTCCGCCAAGTCGTTTTCCATGCTTGCGACCTCGGTGCTCAATTGCCGTAGGTCGGCCAGCATGAAGTAGACGCCCAACCCGATTAAACAGGCGGCTGCGGCGCCGATGGCTCCCCACCGCACCAACGGATTGGGCGGGACGGGCGCTCGTTTGGGGGACAACAGATTGACGGGCAGCACCCCGTTAAGGAATTCCCAAGCCGCGCCTGCGTTGGCCGCCGATGCATAGGTGGCGGTTGCTTTTTCTTTATCGGTCGATGATGCGATCGAGGCTTTGCCGTTCAACTCCCATCCGATCAGCGGATCGACCGGTTGCATTGCTAAACCACGATCTTCCAAAGCCTGTGCGACCGCCCACGCGGCCTCGCATGTGGTGAACACGAACCAGCCTTGCGGTAACCCGGCTGTTTCCGATGGCAAAAGCGTTAGACAACGTTGGGTCTCCATCCAAATTTGTTCGGCCACACGTTGAGGGTCTTCAACGCTGACACGAATCAATCGCAGGAAGATCGGTTCTGCGCCGCGACAGATCGCCAGTTCGACTTCGCTCGCGTACAGATGCACCGAAACGGTTAACGAGTCATCCGAGATTTTCCGTCGACGCAAAATTCCCAGCGGGGACAAATCTCGCGCCCCGATCGCGGTCAAGCGAAAGCCCGCCTCGCTACTCTGTGTTTGCAAAAGATCTAATGCCGCAGCCGAAAGCGAGAACGCCAATACTTGGTTGCTCGTCGTCGTTTCCTCGGCAACGAGCGAGGGCAGCAAATGATAGTCGACGATCGGAGCTTCATCCGATTCACCGAGTTGTTGTTCAACCTCGGCCGCTACCAACGCTGGGATTTCACTCTCTTCGGCGGGGGGAAGCGTCAACATCAATTGATCGAGCATCGGGCGCGAGAGCAGCACGATTAACCCCTGAGCCCGAATCGAGTGCTCTTCGAAGTGCTCCGACAACGCCAGCAAGGGATTGTCGTGATCGCCGCGTTCCACCCGACCGGTATCTTGAGCCGATAGTTGTTTGGTCTTGGGCGAGACCACTAAATAATCGATCGTTTCGCGGTCCCAATGGACCACCGCCACTCGACCGCTGGCCTTGGACCGAGTCCCGCGCTTGCGCAATTGGAAAATTTTGTCGGTGACGTTCATACGGTTTACAAATTCAGGGAATCACAGGCACGTGAGCGTGATCATGGAGGGCGTGGGAATATCTTGGGGAGGGCGTTGGAATCGCAGGCCGATGCGGAGCGATTCGCGGTTCAATCAGAGCGGTTCTCAAAAAAGGTCCGCTGCTCAACGGTAGGATGCGATCTATAAAGGATTGGCAACTGGGGTGAGCGAGAATGTTTCGATGGAAAAACCACGGTCCCAAGGATGCCAGTATTGAGGGTTTGTGATTTGGGCAGGAATTTGGCGGGCATCGATGATTGCCGTACAGCGACATACCGGACTGACCGCGTCCCGGTAGCCCACCGCTTGCAGCGAGTAGACGTCGCTACGTGACGTCAGGTAGGGTTCGAGTTGTTTTAACCGACTCCGATCGACCAAGCCGGCTTCGAGCATCCAGGCAATCGATTCGCTCGCCTTGGAAACCGTCGCACCCTCGGTCGTAGGCCTCTGGCGGACAATGGCTTGTGCTAATGCGAGATCGATCCCAGGGACACCCGCCAAGACTTCGACGGGCGCTTCGGTTACGTCAACGCGTCCCTCGAGGATCGGGGCGAGATCCACCGTCGACTCATTCAACAACCTTCCAAGATAGTCGCGGCTGGTCGAGATGTCACTGGTAAAGGGATTGGGGAGCGTCTGTTTTTTCCCCGATGCATCGCGGGCCGCAGATTCAGACTCGGTAGTAGATTCCGTTGCGGGCACCTCGATGCGAGCTTCCACCAAATCGAGGACGCTGACGAGCGAATACTTTGCCGGTAAGCTGAAATCGGGCGACCAATTCGTCCCGGACACCTCCGAGGTGTCACTTGATGAGTCCCCGGTGGGCTGGGTGTTTGATCCCCCGAGACCATACTGCCGCACGGCGATCACATAGTTCGCCCATTCCAATGGCCAGACTTGAAGCAGTCTTTGATGCAGCGTTGTTAAGTTGTCTTCGTTCAAATAGAGCCGGGGCTCCCCCGCAGCGCTCTCGTTTCGCTGGCCACTGTGCCACGTCAAATACCTCTGCCACGCTAACGGTAGCTGGCTCTCGCTCGTCGATCCTCCCCCGCCGAGCGAGGATGAACCGGCGGCGGATTCGCCCTCTGACATCATGCGTGCGGCCCAATGTAGCTCCAGCGGATCGAGTCGATAATTCTGGTTGAGATCTCCGCCGAGCCAATGGAACCGCAACGCGTCGGCGCTGGCTTGCTGGTCGACGGCGGGGGCGGCGTTTTCCAAGCGATCGAGCAAGCGACTCTCCCCGGTCGCAGATCCGTCTCGGCGGGCCACTCCCAGCCGACGCAGCCAAGCATCGATCAACTCAGCGGTGGCACCGGGCAACCGCATCAACGTCGCACGAGCATGGCCGGGAAACTGTCGTTCCCATTGCAACAGAGTGGGCAGGTGAAGCTTGGCCGATTCGTTCTCTAAACCAAATCGCAATGGCGAGTTCGCGGCGTCGCCGCCGATGGCCCCTGCTGCGGTCGAGTCCACGCCGCCTCCGTTTGCATCCGACGCGAGATTCCTTGGGGACACCACACTGACGTGCCACAAGTTGGTGTCCCCGGTGGATTCGGACTCGTTTGCTGAAGCCTCGACAGGCACGTGCTGAAACAGCGGCGAATTGGACTGCACTCCGCCTCGGTTGGCACGCTGGGTTGGGGAGGTTTCCAAAAGCGACGCGGCTAATTCGAGACCACTGAGCGCCGCTAACTTCGCCTGTACTTGTTCCTCATGAACGCGAGTCACGCGATATTGACTCTGCATGGTAAAGGAATAGCGATACGCGCCGAGTGCGATCAACATGGTCAACACCATCACGACCAACAGGGCCATGCCACGGCGTCGTTTACAAGCACCGTGATTTGGATTGCGTGCCAACATCAGAAGTCACCTCCCGGTGCATCGTAGGATCCCGTAAACGGTCCCGAGAACGGGGCGGAAGCGGGACGCGACATTGGACGAGCCTCGACGAGCACCACAATCGTCACCTCGTGGCCTTCGCGTTGCATCAGACTTTCCTCGCCTGCGGTGGATACCTCGGCCACCGGTTCGGTAGCCAAGGCGGAATCCGCAAACGAGAGCTGCAAATCGTCTTGCGTGTTGTCCAATTCGTCTTCAAACGGACCGCTCGATGGCCTTGGCGGCTCGGGGCGACGCATCTCGGATCGCGCAGGAAAGTTAAAACTCAGTGCAATCGCAGTCGGCAATCCTCCATCGATGTCGCTGTTCCACGAACTCTTCCACGATTGGCCGTCACAGTATCGGAATTGGCATTCGAGCAATCCTTCGAGTCTTGATTCCTTGAGCGGGACTCCGCGTGCAATCGGTTGATCCTCGTTTTGCCGATACAGGTCTTGAGCCGTCAACAAGCGATCAGCCGCCGACGTTGCTTCGGAACTTCCCAATGTCGTATCGGAACCGGAAATCGAGTTTGGGCTACTCAGCTCGCTACGAATCAGTGTGTATTGAACATCGGGCGTATCGAGTCCCACCGCAACGTTTGGTGAATTCACTTGAGACGACGAAGGGCTTGCCGAGGGCGACAAGCGATATTCGATTTCGAGGCGTTCGGCGGGCCATGGCGTTGCCGTGGTTGGTGTTGCGGGAACGGCCGAGGTCGAACTCAATATCGGCTCTTCGAATTCGTCCGCTGCGGGATCCGACATCAATCGTTCGAGAAAGGGCAGGGGGTCGAGTGACGGCACGATCGTGGCCGAGAAACCTTGCGTGTTTCCCGTCAAGCGAGCGGTCGTCGACGCGATACTCGCACTCGGGCTGGGATGCAGCGAACGCTCGGGTAACGCGGTCGCCGCCAAGTGTTGAATGTCGTTCTCTAGCCAATTTCGCGCCGAACGGATCACCTGAGTGCGACGGGCTACCTTCCAACCTCGCTCTTCAGCATCACGATAGGTTCCCATCAACGACCACGCCACACTCATCAACGCACCCAGCAGCGCCAGGGCGAGCATCAGCTCGAGCAGCGAAAAAGCCTCACGTGGCTTGAGGGCCGGCACTCGAATCATGGTAACGCTCCCGACATTGAATCGGAGTCGGTCATCGCAGCTCCGGTCGAATCGAAGCGGGGGCTAGTCAAACGGCGTTGTCGGACCAAGCGTGAGATGCGACAGAGCGGCGTGGTACCCTCGCCGCTTGCTGCAACCGGCGTGGCGAGAATTTCGACCGTCACGCGGACAAGCCCCGCTCGATTTTCATCTGCCGCGGCGCCGTCGACCGAAGCGATCGAACCAGAGCGATTGGCACCACCGCCGAGTGAAACCGGCGTGACGCGAATCCGATACCCGCGTGGCGGGGGTCCCGCCAGCTCACCGCTGACCTCTTCGTTGGGTTCGGCATCGCGGGGTGGCAACGCCACAAACTCATCCATCAACGACTGTGCTTGTGAGATCGCCTCGGTCAGTTGCTCGGCTCGGCTACCGAACTTGGCACCCAACCCCAGCAGCGAGCTAAGCACCATCGCGCTGGCCGCTAAGAGGGCGGTCGCCAGCATGACTTCGAGTAGCGAAAACCCGGTTCTCGAATTCCGAACCGACGTTGAAAACCGTACCGATTGAATCATCGCGCGATCTCCAATGCACCGGTGACCGACGCATAGGTAACGCGGAGCGTCTCCTGGATGCTGGTATCGTAAAGCTCGATCGTCGCGTCGCGTCCTTGACCCGTTGCGGAAAGTGGCAGCCACCATTGGCGATCCTCCGCACCAAGGCTCGCGCCGGAGGTGCCGGGAAGCGAATCGCTTTGCCGTTGCGGTGGATCAAGCCTGTTGTCATTGGGAAGTCCGCCCTCGCCCGGTCCGCTATCGAATGGCGGATCGCTGGGGGCGGCGAGCGTCCAGCGAACTTGGGACACGACCACGGTCGTCGGCAATCGCCATGCCCGAACGGCAGCCGGAGGCGGGGTCGCCAAGGGAGCGTTGCGGCTCTGCGAGGTGGCGACGGGAGCTACCGCCGAGGCTGAGTCGTTCAGGGCGAACCCCGTGTCCCCCGCAGCCATAAAACTATCGAAGGTTCCCGAGTAGATCTCGCTTCTGCCCTGGCGTAATTGGACAAAATAGGGAGTTCCGCTCAGGGACGCTTGGTAGCGACTTTGGTCGATCGCGTCGCGCAGCATCTCGGCAGCCTCATCGAGCGTGGTTCGCCGCAGTGGCCGCTGTAAATTGGGCCACACCACCGCCATGATCCCGACCATCACCAACAGCACGATCACCAGTTCGAGCAGCGTAAACGCTGGCCGGGATCGCGATGAGTTCTCGGACGCGAAACGCGATGCGGGTTTCGCGTCCTGCGGGGCAGGCGGTGGACAAAGCACTCAGCCTAAACCTCGGTTGAGGACGAACTCGAATCCTCTTCGCCTTCGGCGGGTTGGTTTCCGACGTCGTCACTGGTGCCGGGTTGTCGATCGGGACCGAGTGAGAAGATGCGTGGGAAGTCCACTGCGGATTGTTCCTCTTCCCCTTCGCCGAGACCATATTCGTATTGAAAACTACTGCCCCACGGATCGAGTGGCAACTTGCCTCCTTCGATATAAGGGCCGTCCCAGTTGCGGGCCAAGGCTTCATCTTCGGGGGCGTTGATCAACAAATCCAAGCCTTCCTCGGTGGTGGGAAAGACCTTCATATCGACGGCGTACATCTTAAGGGCCGAGCCGAGATTTCCAATCTGAGCTTGAGTGGTTCGTACATCGGCCTTCTTTTGCGAGCCCAGCAAGCGTGGACCGACGATCGCCATCAAGCCGACCAGGATGATCAACACGATCATCAATTCCAACAGGGTTAAGCCGCGACGCAACGAACGGTGACGGGAGAAACGGTGACGCATGAATAAGACTCCTAGTCTGTGAAGTTGAAAGGTTATCCGACGGACGAATTCAGATCGAATACGGGCAACAGTACGCCTACGATGACGAACATCACCATGCTGCCAATCAAAATCAGCATCATGGGCTCGATCATTTTCACCAACACCTCCAACCGTCTCTCGATACGGTTGTCGATACGATCGGCAATTTTGACGAGCACCTCGTCCAAAGTGTTCGATTCCTCGGCCACACGAATCATGGCCATAATTTGTGGTGGAATCAGTCCACTGGCCGCCAACGGTTTCGACAACGAATCGCCGGCGGTCACATTTTCAGCGGATTTCAGCATGACTTCTTCCAACAAACGATTGCCGGTCGAACCACTGCTGATCTTCAATGATTTAAGTAGCGGCACCCCGTTGCGAAGCAACGTGCCGAGCACGCGACAAGCTCTTGAGACGGCCGCATCGTGAAAGATCGAGCCTAGCATCGGTGTTTTTAGTTTGACGGTATCGAGCCCCCGACGACCGGTCTCGGTGTTCAAAAAACGTTGGATACCAAGTCCCACCCCCAGCATCCCCAAGATCAAGAAAATGCCATAGTGCATCATCACGTGACTGGCGCCGAGCAACAGCACCGTGATCAACGGCAACCCCGAACCGTTCTGTTCCAAACGATCAAAGAAAGGTTGGAACTTAGGCACCAGAAAGACAATCATCAGCGAGGTGATAATGGTGCCGACGATGCCAAGGATGATGGGGTAGGTGAGTGCGCCGACGATCTTGCCACGCATCTCGTCTTGTTTGCGTAAGAACAAGGCGGTTCGCTGGAGCGCCTCTTCCAAAAAGGCCCCTTCCTGGCCCGCACGGACCATGCTCAGCGTCAGCTCCGAGAAGATGGTCGATTCGCGGGCCATCGCTTCATCCAAACTATCGCCTTGGGAAACCGCGTCGTGCATGCGCAGTGTGGTTTCTTGTAGACGTGGGTTTTCCATCGCCTCGGCCAAGATCTTGAGCGAATCGAGCATCGGCACGCCGTTGGTTAACAGGTCGGCGAGCTGCGTACAAAAGTCGGCCGTTTGCTCCTTGGTCACGCGAACGGGTAACGAAATCGTGGTCCAACTTGGCTTGACCGCTTCGGGATCCACCAGACTCATCGGAAACAGCGATTGAGCGCGTAAGCGTCGCATCGCTTCGGCGCGATTGGCCGCCGCAATTTTGCCGGAGCATTTCTCGCCAGTCGCCGATTTGGCCGTGTAGGTAAAGTCAGTCATGATTCAGTCGCCCAAACGAATTAATCCGCTTTCGTAACGCGGAGGACTTCGTCGATGGTGGTCACGCCGGCAAGGGCCTTGTTCCAACCATCCATGCGCAATGTTTCCATGCCGCTTTGCATGGCTGCTTTTTTGATCAAGTCCGAGCTCGCGCCCTGCGAGGCCAGTTGCCGCACCTCTTCGTTCGTGACCAACAATTCATAGATGCCCATCCGACCACGATAGCCGGTCCGTCGGCAATTCTCGCAACCGCCCGGTCGGTACATTAGTAGCCGCGGATCGAGTCTCGCCTCGGCGGGAAAGTCGTCGGGCAATTCGTCGACGTCGGGACGATACGGTTCTTTGCAATCATCGCATAGCACGCGGACCAACCGCTGAGCCAAAACACCTTCGACCGTATTGGCTACCAGGAATGGTTCGACGCCCATGTCGTTCAGCCGCATGAACGCGCCGGCTGAATCGTTCGTATGCAAGGTGCTAAACACCATGTGTCCAGTCAACGAAGCTTGGGTCGCGTTTTCGGCGGTTTCCAAATCGCGAATTTCACCGATCAAAACCACGTCGGGGTCATGCCGCAAAATCGCCCGCAGACACGCGGCGAAGGTCAATCCCACCTTGGTGTGCACTTGAATTTGGTTGATCCCGTCAAGTTGGTACTCGATCGGATCTTCGGTGGTGACAATTTTGTTGTCCTCGGATTTGATTTCGCTCAGCGCGCTGTAGAGCGTCGTCGTTTTTCCCGAACCGGTCGGCCCGGTGACCAAGACGATGCCGTGAGGTAGCCGAATCAGTTTCTGGAACTTCTCGTACACCGAGTCGGGCATCCCGACGCCCTTGAGCGAGAAACTCAAATTCGATTTGTCCAACACACGCATCACCACCCCTTCGCCATGTAGCATCGGGATGATCGAAACACGGACATCGACTTCGCGACCGGCGACCCGCAACTTGATGCGACCGTCCTGAGGAATCCGTTTCTCCGCAATGTTCATCTTCGCCATGATTTTGAGGCGGCTGATGATGGCGGCGCGGAACTGGTTCATTTCCGGTGGAGTCGGTTGTTTTTGCAACACGCCGTCGATGCGATAGCGAAGCTTTAATCCCGCCTCTTGGGACTCCACGTGAATATCGCTGGCCCGCACCTCAATCGCTTCGCTGAGAATTTCGTTGACCAACCGCACCACGGATGCTTGCTGGGCTTCCTCGGCATCCTCCAAACTATCCGCATCGAGCTCCTCGAGCATCTCGACGTCACCCGCCTGACGTTGGAGCGCGATCAAGCCATCGATTGTCTCTGAACCGACACCCAGATTACGTTTGATCAGCCGTTGGACCGTCTCGGCGGTTGCCACCACGGGACGCACTTCGACCTCCAGAGCCGAAGCGACCGAATCGACCGCGGCAAAGTCAAAGGGATTGCTAATGGCTAATTTGATCCAGCCCGGGCCGCGCTCGAGCGGAAATACCTCGTGCCGATGAATCAACTTCATCGGGAACCCTTCCATGGCGTCGGCAGGCAAATCGCCCTCGTCCGTATCGAGCCACTCAAGACCCAAGGAACTTGCACTGACCGCCAATAACTCTTGGCGGTTATTGAACGACCATCGATCGACTAGCGTTTCCAACGGATCGCCATCACGCAATGTGTCGGCGAGTTGTCGTAATTGGGTCGAATCCAGCTGAGGATGTAGCGCAACAGTATTAGCAATCATCGTTCATTCCTTAGCAAACAGGTGGGAACTCGCTCCGCGAGCTGGGGGATTGGGTTAGCAAATGCCTAACCGAAACAGCGGTGGAGAACCGAATCGATCGAACCGCGTCTTCATCTCTTGGATGGGGTGACCGCGATGAAACCGGACTCAGTCGTCCGTGGATCGCTCTGGCAAAGGGTGGGATTGAAGTGCTGGGAGAATCTGAGTGAGCAGCTGAGGTGGGGAGGACGTGCGGAGCACGTAGGGTCGAAATGGATGGGTTACGTAGTTTGAACAGCCCAGAAACTACTTGAATTATCGTTACAGGTCAACTTGTTAGCATCTACGGGGAAACGAAAACTGCTCCTCTGAACCGTATAAACGATACTCGGATAAGTCAACTTTGGCGATTTTGGCAACCTGCGTTGCCGATCCCGGCTTTGAGGAACACGATTACTTAGCCATCAAAATCCGGAGAGCTTTCTCAATACTTGCGGTATTGGTGGAGCGGAGACGAATCAGATCTACCCTTCGGGAGGGGGCATCTTTGGCCTGCTGGTCGAGCGACTCAATGAAAGTGCGGATTTCGCCAGTCAACTCGGGGGGGGCACGCAATACGAGTGAGTTGCTAGCCTCATCCACTGAGACGGTCAACAACGGCCCCGAGGCCTGCGCATTGATTTGCTGAAGCATCGTGGCCACTTCCAACGAAACGCCTTCAGGAATGGCGACGGGACGTCGACCGGCGCCGGCGGACAGTTGGGATCGGTACACGTCACGCAAAACTCGTTCGACGTTCTCTGCACTCGCATTTTGCAGCGTGATCATGGTGGGAGTGATCTGCTGTAGCGAATTGAGCAATTCCTCGGAATCGAGGACCCCCAATAACTCTTCGACGGTACGACGATCGTTGCGGTTACCGCTGACGATCAGTGCGTTAATGCGGGCGTCCGCGACGATCTTGACGCGTTGAAGCACGTCGGAGAACGACGCCGCCCGTGATCGCCGCCCCTGGGTAGGCGGTGAAAATAGATCGGTCAACAAATCCTGCACCTGGTCGGCGCCAGCGTGACGCAGTAGGTAAACCGAGTAGTTGCCGGTCGTCGTAAACGGCTCTAACCGGGGACTCAACAGCGTCCCGAGCAGTCGCTGGAATTTGTCCAACGCCTGGCGATCCGCGGAAGCCAAGGTCCATTGCTGATCCCCGACCACCACGACGATAGGAGCCACCGAAGGGTTTGCCGGTGGCGAAGTGGTCGATGGGGCCGCGGCAGCCGTTTTTTGGGGGGCGGTCGGTTTGGTTTCAGGCTTGGTTTCGGCGGCATGTTCCTCTGCATCCGATTGCGGCGTGCTCGTCAATCGCGTCCCGTTGTCGCTGGGCGTTGAATTCGGCCCTGCGGAATCGTCTCGCCGATCGCGGGGATCCTCGGCGGCCGGTGTGGCTTGGATCGGTGGGGCATTGGATTTCGGTTTCTGCGGCAAAACGCTGCCTTCAGGCCGGATGACTTCGATCGGATTGCCGCCGATCCCGGGCCACAATCGTCGCAAATCTTCGAGCAATGTTTCGGAATTGCGATGGACGGGAACAAATCGCAGGCGTCCGCCACCGCCGTTGAGATTTTCATTGTCCCCGGTGGCGGTTACCGACGTGAAGGATTCACCCATTTGCTGCAGCAATTCTTCCATCGCTTTGAGTTGCGGGGCGGTGGCGCGAACCAGCACCGTTTGCTGATCGTTGCTGACAGTGATCGTCGGCATCAAATTGTAAGGTTCGTCCTCGAACAAGGCGTCGGCGGCCATCTTGAACGATTGTGGGTCCGTGGCCTCGAGCTCAATGATTTTGAGTTGGCGTTCGGGCGGGGCGAGTTGCTTGAGCGTCTCTTCGACCATCGCAATTTGCTGAGCGTCGCCCACGACAAACAATTGTTCGTTTAACGAATCGTAACGCACGTCGACGTCCGCCCCGGCCGCCTCGTCGAACAGGTTTTCAATCGCGTCGGTGACCGAGATTCCGTCCGCGCCGCCCAGCGGAAAGACTCTCAATTTGCGAGAATCGACCGTCGTTTTGGCAACATCGATCTGTTCGACAAGCATTTCGGCAACTTGCAAATCATCGCGACTCCCCACCACAAAGATGCTGTTGGTTTCACGATTGAAGCTGACCCCCGCTTTTGTTCGCCGCCCTAGTGCTTCTTTGATTGCGTCGGCCACGACCTCGGGATGAGCATGTTTGAGCACAAAGGATTTGAGCGTCGGCAGTCGCGTCGGTTGTGTGTTTAGGGTTTCAATGACTTGAGCGATGCCGGCGTGATCCTGCTTGGTCGCAGTCGCAAACAGCCCGCCGCTGACGGCATCTGCGGCGAAGGTGACTTTGGGAAAACTGTCTTGCAATGCTCGTGACAACGGCAACGGCTGGCTACCGACGACGGCATAGAATTCGGTGGTTCGAGGTTCGCTGCCACCATGTTCAATCTGTTCAATGATTTCCGCGATCTGCTCTAACTCTTCGGCCGTCGCGGTCACGATCAAACTGTTCGATCCAGGGTCGGCGGTGACGACCGCCTCCGTGGCCATTTCTTGGACCGCGTTTCGTAATGTGACCACCCGCGCATTGCCGACGGTGAACACGCGTGTTTGCGTATTTTCACGCTGAAGGTCGTACTCCTTGACGATGGTCGCAATCCGCTGGTGTTGTTCCGGTAGTGCCGTTGCCACCAACGCCTTCTGGGCGGCATCCCCCATGAACGTCGCGTCCGGCATCAGTCTGCGAAGCGTCACTGCTAAACCAGCGGGATTGGCTCGTTCGAAGCGATACACCTGTGTTTCCATCGAGTTTGTTCGCTGGACGTCAAACGATTTAATGAATTCCGCGATCGCGACATGATGTTCGCTTGTGGCCGTGGCCGAAATGGTTTTCGATACGGCATCTTGAGCGAACGTGGCTTGCGGAATCAATCGAGTTAAGACCGTTAACGCCGAAGTCGGATCGGCGTGCTGCAACGGATAGACAACGGAAGACAAGGTCTCGGCGGGCGGCAATTGTTCGACCAATTTCTCGACCATCGCATCGACCCGCGCCAAGTCGCTGGGCGATCCGATCGCCAAGATCGTATGGTTGGCGGGATTGGATTCCAATCGAACCTGGGGCGGAATCGTCGATTGCAACGCCGACAACACATTGGCCAAATCAATTTGCTTGGGATCAAACCGCAGCACCTTGGTCGTGTTCTCTTCCGCATTGGGCCCGTTGGACAACAATTCGATCACCGCCGCGACTCGCTTTTGCGTCTCTTCCTGGGCCACGACGATCAATTGTCCGGTCGTCGTGTCGGCGGCGATGCCGATGGCGGGGAATAACGTTTGTAGCGAACTTTGGACGGCGACCAATTGGGTCGGTTTGACGATGTAAGTCGCCGGTTGCATCGCGTTTTGGGCGTTTTTCCCTAACTCATCCAAGGCTTGTTGGACCCGTGTTTGTTGATCCGCAGACGCCCAGACCGTCACCGTCCGTGAAACCGGATCGCTGCTGATCAAGGCTTGCGGAGCCAATTGCATCAAAATCGCCGGCAGCGTCGTCATCTCACCAAACGGAACCGGATACGTTTTGACGAGTTCGGCTTGGTCACCGGGGACCGCCAGCAATTGCTTCAAGGCGGCTTGCAATTGTTGTTGCTCTTGTTCGGTGCCGGAGGCGACGACGCGGTTGGCGGTCGCGTCCGCGGTCAATTGCATCCCAGGCCACATCGCTTGCAACGTAGGTAGCAAGGTTGTGGCGTTGAGTTGTTCGGTTTCATAGCTACGGATCTCGGTGGGTTGGCGATCGGCACCCGCGCGATCGATCTGTTCCAACGTCGCCTTCACGGTCGCCTGCGTCTCGAGGGTTCCCGTGACCACCAATTGACGCAATTTGTCGTCAGCCACCACCGACGCGTCTCGCACAATCGCGTCGAGAATCAATTTGACGTTTGTCGCGGTGGAGTGCTTCAAGGCATATGCCATCACCACTTTCTGTTGAGCCACGTCGGGCGCGGTGCCGATGGCTTCGACCAACTGACGCAATTCTTGGTGAGTTTGTTTGTCGGCCCACACCAACAAACGATTGCCGTCGCTATCGAGCGTTGTTCGAGCATTCGCTAATAACGGAGTTAGCGCCAGCTGTAACGCTGCGACCGGCATGCCTTTGACTCCATAGTTTTCCAACACTTGCTGGGGTTTTCCTGGCAATTGGACGTTGAACTCTTCAATTCGCTTTTCGATTTGTGGTTGTAATTCCGCAGTCGCCAGTACCGTCAACTCATCCCCGTCGGGATTGATAGCCAATTGAGCGCCGGGGAACTCCGCGGTCAGAATCTGGGTCACGGTGGCGACATCTTGAACCTCAAGTGCATAGGATCGGGGCACCGTCATTTCGGGAGTCGAAGTAGGTTGGTCGATTTGTTCGAGCAGCTTTGCAAACGAGGCGTGTTGGTCGGGGCTAGCCCAAACCAGTAACTCGTCGCTGTTTTCGCCATCGACCAACGTTACATCGGCGAGCGCCGTGGGAAGCTGTGTCAAACTGCTTCGCCGTGATCGCTGGTTCTTGCTGAGTCGATAGATTTGCATCTGTCGTACTGTGGGGGGCGGCAACACGGTGAGCAACTGAGGCAAAATGCTTTCGATTGCCGCGATTTCCTCGTTTCCACCCAACAGCATCAATTGCCGTCCCCCGGGGCCCAGCCAAGACTTGGCGTTGGGGACAATTTGTTGCACAGTTGTGAGCCAAGCGGCGTCGGCGGAACGATCCAATGCAAAGGCGCGTAGCTTCAACCCCGCGGTCGCCTCGGATTGTTGCCAAATTTCGATGACTTCGGTAGCGAGTTTCAGATCACCTTCGGAGCCACGGACCAATACACGTCCGAGCGTCGGGTTGGTAGCTACGATACTGTTGGGCAAAAACGAGCGTAGGGCGGTCGCCACTTGTTCCACCGCCGCCGGCGCCACCTCATAGATCCGCAACGATTTTTCTTCCGTGACCGGTTTGATGTCGAGCGCCTGCATTGCCGAACGAATCAATGCCTGGTCCTCGCTAGCGCCGGTCACGAGGATGCGGTCGGACGTGACCGTGATCGTCGCTCGTGGCACCAAGCGGGCCAGTTGCGATTGAATTTGTTCGCCCTGCATACCGGAAAGGGGATAGGCGACCGACTCGGCGCCCGATAATCCCGATCGGCTGGCGTGCATCTGATCGATTGCGGTTTTGATCGCCGTTTGTTGCTCCGGGATCACGTAAGCACTCAGCACGCCGGTCTTCGCGTCGACGGTGATTTGCTCGCTAGGAATTAACTTCAGGATCGTCTCCAACGCTGCCGCACTGTCCATGTCGCCCAAGGGGTAAGCGGCAAAGACGGGCTTCGGGGGCGGAGCCGGTTTCTCGGGTTTGGGTGTCGGCTTGGGAAGCGGCACTGCGGCAATCAATTCGTTGATCGTCTTCATTTTGCCCGCCGTTTCAACGACCAACAATTGGCTGCCCCGGGCCAAGGGAATCGCCCGTCCGTAACCGCTCAAGTAGGGTTTTACCTCTTGCAAAACGGCTTCAATCGGACGTCCGGCTAACGGAAATTGCACGCTCACAATTTCAAATCGTCCGCGTTCGTCCAATTGCTCTTGGGAAACTCGCGGCAGCAATTCCAACGGGATCGAATCGTTCAACTCCATCACGACCAACATCTTTTCACGGCGCACCAACGTGAACCCACGCGTCATCAGTACGCTGTTGAGCAGATCGATTCCTTCGCGCGCCGAATAGGAGCGTGAATCGCTGTAGGTAAATGTTCCCGCAGGCGTGCGGTCCATCACCAGGGTGAGATCCTGCTGCGCGGCGAACCAATTCAGCACATCGTCCCATTTCATCTCGCGAAACTGAAACATCAGCCTTTCGGTCGGTGCCGAAGCTGTGAATTGTGCCCGTTGTTGGTCGGTAAGCAACGCCAAGATTTGTTGCCGAAAGTCAGTTTCGACCGCTTTCTTTTCCGCGTCCACTTGGGTGGCCGCAAGTCCTTCGGCTCGCTTCAAGAGCAAGTTCTGAATCTGAGCGCGCTGGGCATCATCCAAGCTTAGACGTTCAGCCACCTCGGGATGGGCCAACCGCGATAGATCAGCGTCCTGGGCCGCAACGTTTTCTGCAGCGTGAATCGCAAAAATGGAAGTCAATAACCACGCGTAACGCATCGCGGTCAAACGGCCAGTCAACATCGACAGGACTCGAATAAAGATGGGGAAGGAGGCGGGGAGTGGTGACCGGGCACAAAGAGGGGTGCGCGAGCGACCAATCGGTTCGAACCGCCCAGTATAGTTGGAATCGAGCCTTTCGCCATGCATTAGTTTGCCGGTTCTAAGATGCCTCGGGCCGCTCGGATGGTTTTCTGACTCGATTCACCCGCCATCAAACAACGGAATTCGCGCTGCGGAGTGCCGCTCGCAACCAAGCGTTTTTTGGGAAATGCCATCCCTGGTTGGGGGGGGGCGGCGGATTACCAAAGACCGAGAATGGTGAGCGATCCGAATCAAGATGGGGTACACTACCCCGCTTGGATTCACCCCTAATGAGTTTTCAACTGAATGAAAAAGGAAAGATTGATGCGTCCGATCCTGCTTCCCCCTTCACTCGCGGTGTTACCCCGTGCTGTGATGCGAGCGTTGATGTTGCTGAGTTGCACGGTGATCGCCGTGGCGTTGCCGCAAGCGAAGGCCGCAGCCTCCACATACGATGTCGTGGTTTATGGCGGCACCTCGGCCGGGATTGCCGCAGCGGTCCAGGTTCGGCGGATGGGCGGAACGGTGGTGGTGATTGAACCGTCGCGTCGGATCGGCGGACTAACCACCGGTGGGTTGGGAGCGACCGACATTGGAAACAAAGCCGCGATCGGTGGGATCGCTCACGAATTCTACCGCCGCATCCGCCAGCACTATGACAATCCAGCAAGTTGGCGGCAGCAAGAGCGCGAGCAATTTTTTGCCAGTGGTCACTCTCGCAGCTCCGCCCAAGAAACGGCGATGTGGAACTTTGAACCGCACGTCGCGCTGGCGATCATGCAAGCTTGGGTACGTGAGCATGAAATCCCTGTGGTCTACCACCAGCGACTCGATCGCGGCGGCCAATCCCAACCGGGCCAACCGTCCCGCGGCGTGCAGCTCGACGGCCCGCGGATCGTGGCGATCACGATGGAAAGCGGCGATGTCTATCGCGGCCGAATGTTTCTTGACGCCACCTACGAAGGCGACTTGCTCGCGGCTGCTGGGGTCGACTACACCATCGGCCGAGAGAGCAACGACCGCTATAAAGAAACGCTCAGCGGCGTCCAGACTCGTTATGCCAAGTATCACCAATTGCTTCCTGGGGTCGATCCCTACGTGATCGCGGGGGATGCGAAAAGTGGTTTACTGCCCGGCATTGACCGCGATGGACCCGGGACCGAAGGCAGCGGCGATGCCCGTGTTCAAGCTTATTGTTTTCGTATGTGCTTGACCGACGATCCGGAAAACCGCATCCCGTTTTTTAAGCCCGACCATTACGACGCGGCACAGTACGAATTAATGCTGCGGAATTTCGAGGCGGGAGAGCGGGGGATGCCGTGGATCAATTCCGGCATGCCCAACCGTAAAACCGACACCAACAACCGTACTGGATTTTCGACCGACTTCATCGGTCAGAACTACGACTATCCCGAAGCGAGTTACGAGGAACGTGACCAAATCGTTGCCGCACACCGACTCTATCAACAAGGTCTGATGTGGACGTTGGCCAATCATTCACGCGTCCCCGATCACATCCGCAACGAGGTCGCTCGGTGGGGAACGTGTCGTGATGAATTTGAACGCGAAGACGGTTGGCAACAACAACTCTATATTCGTGAAGCTCGGCGGATGATCGGCGAGTCGGTGATGACTCAGCACCATTGCCAAGGTCGCGAGGTTGCCGAACAACCCATCGCGTTGGCCGCTTACACAATGGATTCTCATCACGTCCAACGCTACCTCACGGACGATGGCTACGTGCTCAACGAAGGGGATGTCCAAGTCGGCGGCTTTTCGCCTTACCCGATCGATTACGGTTCGCTGACGCCCAAACAGGACCAATGTAATAACTTGCTCGTTCCGGTTTGTCTCAGCGCCAGCCATATGGCATTCGGTTCGATCCGGATGGAGCCCGTCTTTATGGTGCTCGGTCAATCCTCCGCTACCGCGGCGATGCAAGCGATCGAGTCGAACGTTGCCGTGCAGCAGATCGACTACGCAAAGCTGCGAGAACGTTTGCTCAAGGATCAACAAGTGCTGGAGTGGACCGGCCCGGTTCGCAGTTCAGCGGTGTCCGTCGACCCGAGCACGCTAAAGGGCATCGTGGTTGATGACTCGGAGGCCAAGAAGACGGGCTTTGTTGGGACTAGCCATATGGTCGGGCCGCATATCGCCGCGGGCTATGCCCATGACGGCAACTCCGACAAAGGGCATCAATCGGCTCGTTTTGAAGTAACGATCGAGAAGGCCGGTCGCTACGAAGTCCGCATCGCCTACACCGCGAATCCTAACCGGGCGACCAACGTGCCTGTGAAGGTGAAGCACGCCGGCGGCGAGAGCACGGTGAGTTTGAACCAACGCAAGCGGCCGAGTGATGGCGCGTTCGGTTCGATCGGTAAGTTTGACTTCACCGTTGGCACCGCCGAGATCGAAATTAGCAACCTCGATACCGACGGCCATGTCATCGCCGACGCCGTCCAATTGCTGCCCGTCGGCAAAGATTGATTCTCAAGACGTTCAACGTCGATGTCCATCTCTCCTCTCTCCCACGGCACCGCACGGCGCTGCCTCGAGGAGAGAGGAAGCGGACACGACACACCTTTCCAAGAACCGTAAGTTACCGACGCTCGCGTTCGGGGGCTTGCATCAGCCGACGCATTCGCTTTGCAATTGCGTTTTTCGATGTGTGTGCCGATGTGTGCCGAGCCGATGGCCCAGCAATTGGCCTCGTTTAGCCCAACGGTCACGTTTTCTACGGCGTTTCGGCTTTGACTTTGACCACGTACAAGGTGCCGGTGGCGCCACGTTGGACCGCTTCGGGTCGGTCGATATTCGCTTCGGAAACGGTAACCCAGGATTCGTGGTCGTTGAGCACCGTGACGCCGGAGTTCCCCAGTGTCGCGCCGCGTTCGGGAACGAGGACTCGTTCGGTCGCACGGGTCACGACCAACCGCTCGCGGTCCACTTGGGCGATGAACAACGGCGCGCGATGTCGGAAAACATGATCGTTGTCCGCGCCGCGGCGGGTGTAGACGAGAAACAATCCGCCACCGGCGGCGACCCAGTGCGCTTGCGTGTTGTAGCTGCCTAGGTCTTTGCCATCATCAAACGTCCAAGCTTTGGCCGGCCGGAATTTCAGCCCATCGTCGCTGACGCTGACATACGCTTTGAGATCATTGCGCATCGTTAAGTAGTAGCGTCCCTGGTCCGCGATCAGCGACGGTTCGTAGAGACCTCGCTTCACATCGAGTGAGAGCACATTGCCGTGTTCTCGATAGCTCAATTGATCGCCGTCAAAATCGCAACGAACGATCGTGCTCGAAAACGGCTGTTTCGCATCGACCCCGATATAAAACGGTAATAGCAATGTGCCATCGTCGTCCACGACCGCTTGAGCACACGCCGAACGGGCAAAGTTGAACGAGTCGATCTTGGGCATCTCAATGCGCCGCCACGGGGTCCATCGTTGTGTCGCGGGATCGTAAACCGCATACGCGGTTTGATGGGCACGCGGTTGGTCTTCCAATTGGGCTCCGGTGGAGCTGTAACGCACCTGGGCGCCGATTGCGATTAACTTGTTCGTCGGGGCGTGCCACAACGGTGTGACATCTGCCACGGCAATATTGACGTCACCGTCGGATACCCAATCGAGTGCACTAGCGAGCACCGGAGGTTGCCACGTTTTTCCCCGATCGTTCGATTGCATCGTGTAGGCGCCAGAAAAATAATCCGAGCGTCGCAGCAAACGCGATAGGATCATCAAAACCGATGGATCCCGATTCGGCTCGGCCGCCGAAGCGGGAATTGCGGCAGCCCGTGGATGGATCCAATACGAGCCATCCTCCGGACGCGTTCCCTCGCCGAGGGCCTCGGTCAGCTCGATGCGAAGCGGGACTCGCTTGTCCGCCGCAGTACACAGCGGTTTCAATACCGAGACCACTTGCGTGGCGATCTCTTGGTGCCCACGAGCGTTGGGGTGGCATCCATCGACGGTCCACTCGCTTAAATTCTGGCCACGTTGATGGGCGGCGGTCCAATGGCCATAGTGGTCGACCCATTTGAGATTGTTTTGCCGTGCCAGTGCACGACCACTTTCGATGAATGGCTCCAATGACGAATTGGGATTGTTGCCGATGCCATTGGGGCGGGCGGCATCAGCCCACCGTGGCGGAGTCATCAAAATGGGTTCAATGCCCTCGATCAATAACTGTTCGATGATCGCTTGCAGATTTTCGCGATACGCTGCGGTCGTCAACCGGCTCGTTTGTTTGCCCTGGTCGACGTAGCTGTCGTTGGTGCCGTACATCACGACCGCGAATTGTGGACGTCGCGAGATCACATCTCGCTTCAGTCGCCGGAGTGCTTGATCGGTGCGTTCACCCCCAATCCCAACGTTGGCAACCGTTATCTGCAGTCCCTGTTCCAACAGCATCGCTTGGACCTGCTGCGGAAATGTCTGCTCGGGCGACACTCCCGCGCGAACGCCTTTGGTAATCGAGTCGCCCATAAAGACAACGTCGACTTGAGGCAGCGGTGGATCGGCTTGCTGGCCATCCGCGTCCGCGGCACTCGCCACCGCGATGCTGAGTATTGACACGGTCATCAATGGCATTAGCCGCCAAAGCGAGCGATGCCAATGCAACAAAGCGGCATAGGATTTGAACATCATGGATCCAATTTTGCGAAGGAACAAAGTGAGCGAGGCGTGTCGGGCCATGATTCTCGAGGGAGACCCGCGAGCTACTCGCCAGGATTCAGCCTATTTACCAGGATTCGGCGCCACCGGTGCGATGATGCGTGATGCATGTTGCCGGTTGTGGTGGATCGTGTTGACCGCTTTGACCGCATCTTCAGGGAATTCCATCGTTAACGGTTTCCCGGTTTGAGGATTCGGCTCATAAAGCGGAGCCCCGGTGCTGGCGATCGTAACGCGAATGCGATGGCCCTTGTTAAAGATTTGGCTGATCCAACCTACTGGGAACGCGATTTTGTGTACTTCCCCAGGCTCCATCAGCACTTCCTTTTCAAAGCCGTCGCGATAGCGGGCGCGCCAGGGATAGTCGACAATTAAAATCGAGCGGCCATCGGGATACACGTCGCTGACGCGAACGATGACGTCGGTGTCACGAGCGGTCGATGACAGGTACAGCTCGGCTTGGATCCGGCCGGTCCATTCGGTGGGCTCGGTGAGTGGCTCGGTCGTAAAGGTGCGGACCTCCGCTTGCTGTTCGAATCCGCGGGCATCGCGTGCCCCAGGGAACGAGGATCCGGGAATCTTCATCGGGTTCCAGGGGTCGCTGATGTAGTCGGTCGAACTCGTTTCGGACTTTGGCAACGCGGCGGACAAGCCCCCTTCGGATTGCAAAAATATCGGGGTCAACGTCGACGGGGGAGGAAAATCTTGGGCCGATCGCCATTGGTTGCCTGGCGCCTCGGGCTCGTCGACCGCCCCCATCACGTAATAACGCACCGGCGGGTCATTCGTAACGCCGTTGTCTTCGCCCAGCAAATAATGACGAAACCAGCGAGCCATGTGATCGTCGCCGAGCCAACGGGCGTTCTCCGGATAGGTCAGTTCACCGACGCGGTTACGCTTGTTCGCTCCGCCATGCAACCAAGGGCCGATCACTAATTGTTGCTGGCCACGCGAGTTCTCGCCGCCATGATGTTGCCGCCCCTGAAAACTGGCAATCGATCCTTGGTTCATAAAGTCGTACCAGCTGCCGATCGTAAAGCAGGGAACGTTCATTTTGTCGAAATGACGAGAACTGTCCTCGGCTTGCCAATACTCATCGTAAGTCGGATGTTCAAACCACTCTCGCAGCAACCGCCGATTGTCCTGAGGGTCACGGCAAACCCGGTCCATCGATTTGAATCGTTCGGGACGCGTGATGCCGCCGATGCGATAGCCTTCTTCAAACAGACTCAGCCCGGTGTCGATCATGTACTGACAAACCAAATGAGGCGGCCGAGTGACGGCGAGATAGTTTTGGGCATACCCGGCTTGGGAACCTCCAAAGGTACCCACTTTGCCGGTGCACCATTCCTGGCTGGCAAGCCACTCGCAAGTGTCATAGCCGTCCCGCAGCTCTCCCCATTGCAAGCCGCGATAGCCCATATAGGCACCTTCGGAAAGTTGCGTGCCACGAAAGTTCACCAACGCGACCACAAAGCCGGCGTTGGAAAGTTTCGCAGCCGCTTGTCGTGATCCCTTGCCACGCAGATTCGAGTAGCGTTGTTCGAACACCGCCGGCCAAGGCCCTTCGCCGGCGGGAGTGTACAGATAGGCCGACAATCGTTTGCCGTCACGCATCGGGATCATGACGTGAGTCTCTCGAACGCCACCAAGATCGATGTCGTTCGGTTTACTGGTCGCGTCTTGAGCCGTCGCGGAACCAACGAGCATGAAAATGAACGCTGTCAGGGCCAGCCCATTTTGAATACGCCACTGAGCATTGCTACCGAGCATCATCCGATTTTGTTCCTTTGATCTTGCGACCCGTAAATTTATACAGAAAAAAAGGTGGCGGAGGAGCACAGGCCCCCGCCACCGATGATGGTCCCAAAATCATGATGGGAACCGTAAATTTCGGTTGTCATGCAGCGTCACTTCGTTTCGCCGCTTGACAACCGTCTTAACGCTAGACGTCTTGCCTATGGCTTAGGCGCTTCGCTTCTCAGGTAAGCGATCAAGTCGGCAATGTCCTGATGGCTCATGTCTTGCTCGAGTCCATCGGGCATCAGCGACTTGCCAGTGCTACGGATTTCCTCAAGCTCACTACGCAGGATCACTTGTTGCTTGTTCTCCTGGCCGACCATCGTGATACTTCCCGCGGTCTCGCTAGTGATCAGTCCGCTAATCGCTCGTCCGTCATCGGTAAGGGCGATGTAGGAAAGGTACTTAGCATCTGCGGCATCGCTAGGATCCAAGATTGCCGTTAGCAAACTGCTCGGATTACGATCGGTGATCGAGCGGAGATTGGGGCCGAGTTCATGGCCAACGCCGTCCATTTTGTGACATGCGGCACATCGTTTTGCGAAGACCGCGCGTCCGGCTTCAACCGAACCGGTCAACTTCAGCACCGGTTGATGATCGAGCACCACCTTGCGGCGATCGCTGCTGCCGGAGGCATTCAGCAATTTCGCAGCTCGCGCGGCGATCGCCTTGTTTCGGTAGTTGACCAAGGATTGTCGCATTCCCGCATCGATGTCGGTTCGCGATACCTCGCCCTGCTCCATGGCGTCGAGTAGTTGCGTCAACCATTCCACTCGTGTCGTCAGCACGCTCAAAATTTCAGTGCGTAGCGATGGCGAGTAGCTCTGCCACTGTGCGATCAATTGCTCTCCGACTTGCGGATCCGCAAGCGTTCCCAAGTGGCGGACGGAAGCGACTTGTACGTTTGGCGGCGTTTGTGCACTCAGAAGCTCGCCCAAACGCTCTTGATCCGCGGCTTGGTCTTGCGAATCTCGAGCCAACAATCCGATCGCGGCGATGCGAATGACCTCGTCTTGGTCGGCGTCCTCGACGATGTCACGAGCGAGTTCGGTGAGCTTGGCCACTTGCTCTCGCACCTGTTGGCCCTGCTCTCCAAACGGTTTGCAAAGCTCCTCCAATGACTTCTGGTGACGTTTCAGTGCATCCTGTAATTCAGACACGGTGCGGAATCGCCATGCCGGATCACTCGACAGCAGGTCTTCTACCTGATCGCCGTCAAGAATGGCTTGTAACCCGCTCAGTGTCGCTCGTGGATTGTCCAACGCAACACTCAACGTCAACAACTGAGACACCCATTTGCCGGCTGCGGGATCTTCTCCTGCTGCCAATGCGGCCACGATTAACGGGTTAAGGTTGTCGGCATGAATGGAACTCGTGACCGCAGCCATCAAGTACGGATCGTTCCCATCACGCAGGGCCAATTGGGATAGCGCCTCGGCGGATTGTCGATCCGAATATTGCCCCAATGTGCATGCCAGTTGCAAACGCACTTTGGCGTCCGTATCGCCGGCGAGTTTCACCAATGCGGCCATCAACTCGGGATGCTCGCTCGCCATCGGTTCGGCAAGCCGGATCGCGTGACGACGGACACCGGGATGAGCATCAGCCAAGGCCGTTTGCAGTAGCGAGGCCGAAAGCCCTTCCATCCCGTCCAAAGTGCACAACGCGTGCAGGCGGGCGAGAGGATTCGCATTCGATGCGACCATGGTCTGCAGCGGTGCCAAAGCCGCTTGGTCGCCACGCAATAGTAGCACTTGGCTGGCGAGATCTCGCTGCGGACCGTTGGGGCTGGCCAACGTCGCAACCAACTCGGCCGTGCTCTGCTGTTGCAGTTTAGGCGTTTTTCTCGCGGCCTCGGATTTTGGCACGATGCGATAGATTCGCCCATACTCCTCACCCAAGCGATAGTGCGGTTTCAACTCTTCTCGCCCTTCCGGTGTTAGCCATTGGGGATGTTCGATCATATAGCGATACATGTCGACGACCCACAACGCGCCATCGGGTCCGGTACGTGTCATCACAGGACGACACCAACGATCCTTGGAGGCAAAGAAATCAATCTCGGATTCAGCCTCATCTCGGTGTGAGACGAAACTGACGCCATCCTGTTGGAGCACGTTATGTTGAACCAGGTTGTGAAACGGTTCGCAGGTGAATGCGTGCTGAGTATCGTACGAGGTCGGGAACAAAAGCTGGTCGCGATAGACCATTGCCGAACAGGCGGAAGTGAATCGTCCCGATTGTTGGAAGTTATGGAATCGCTTCTGCGGGCTCTTGGCGGGATAGACTTTGGGGTTGCCCGGTAGGACCAACTGTTTGCGTGCATCCGGTGGAGCAAAGTGAGTGTTGCGACGGAGGTAGTGATCTTGCAGTACATAGTGCCAGATCGGAAAGCTGTTTTGTTCGCCAAACCAGTTCCCCCAATCGTCGCGATCGCGTCCAAACTGCGAGGGACCACTTTGCGGATCCAATTCGCCGGTGTCGGCCCGAAAGCGGAAGTCGCGACTGCCGAGAACGATTTTGTTGTTGGCCTTCACCGCGTCGATGCGACGGTCGGCACCGTAGCCGCCATGATGAGCGCCACTGGCACAGTGGATCCAGTTATCTAAGCCCCAACGTAGACCGTTGACGCGCAATTGTTGGTTGCCTTCTTGGAATCCCGAGAACAAGACTTCACGTTTATCGGCGCGACCGTCGTTATCGGTGTCTTCGGCGTAAAAGATCTCGGGAGCCGCGGTGACGATCACACCGTTGCGCCATGGCATCACTCCGTTGGGAAAGCGAATGCCTTCCATAAACAAAGTCGATCGGTCGTATTGTCCATCGCCATTGGTGTCTTCGAGAAAGCGAATTCGGCCGCCGGGTTTGCCATTGCCGTCCATCCCCAAGGGATAATCGGCCATCTCGGCGACCCATAAACGCCCGTCCGCTCCCCATTCGATCGCGACGGGATCTTTGACCAATGGCTCCGCAGCGACCAATTGGATCTCGTAGCCCTCACGAACATGCGTTGCCGCCAACGAATCAGCAGGAGACATCGGTTTTAAATCGTCATGCGTCGCTGCGACTTCCGCTGGCTTGGCGGAGGTGCCCGCGTCCGAAACCTTGGAACTTTGGCTGCGCGCCGATTGGTAATGGGCACTCACTTCGTCGGCCGAAATCACGCGATCGTACAATGCCACTTCGGTCAGCTTGCCTTCGAGGGGAGCGAAACCATCGTTTCGTCCACCAAGGAAGATTTCGGTTGCCTCGGCGGGCCGCGAGATGGCGAATTCGCCACTGATTTCCGGAGTCGGGTTTCCATTGAGATGGACGGTGACCTTACTACCGTCTCGGATCAATGCAACATGGTTCCATGTCTTGAGTTCGAGGTCCGTTGAACCGGCAACCATTTGATTACTTTTGTTGCCGTTATAAAAGAACAAGCGGCCGGCGTTCTCCGAATCCCGGTAGGTCCCTCCGATCCCAAGATGGTCACCCGCGGCAGTCGCGTCGTCCGACAAACCTCGCGAGAAAAGGTATCCCGTCACCGCGCGTGCATCGTGCGGAAGCCCATTCCAAAACCACAGTTCGACGGTGTAGGTGTCGCCAAGATCCTTGAGGGTGGACTTCACTCGACCGCCCGCAAAATGAGCGGCGTGATGCTCGGGTTCGATAAAGCCGGGCAAGTAGAACGCCACCCCCGGTTCATATTGTCCGTGATACTTTCCGGTGGCATCCGATGCGATGTTGCCAGCGAGTTCGCCCAGACGCCATTGCGCCACTGGAGCCGAAGCGACGACCGCCTCGGAGTAGGCATTTGCCGGCGTGAGTGCTTCGCGTCGAGGCTTTTCAGCAACTTTCTCAAGCAATTCCAACAAGGTTGCGACGATCTTGGGTTCCGCTTCGACCTCCAAACTAGCCGTCCGCGCAGGCCACGTCGTGTAGCCTCCCAAGGCATGTTGTTCCGGAGGCGGAATGTAGCCTTCGGCGCCGTTGGCGAGTTCGATGTTGAAGGTCGTCGAGAGCGGACTCTGAGCTTTCAACTTCAGTCCGGTGATGCCGTAAACTTCGTTGGGAAGCGCAGTGATGCCCAAATCGCCAATCCGAATCGCTTGTAATTTCAGTTCGACTTGTGGCTCCGCATCGATCAATAGCACCTCGCGGGCATAAATCTCTGGCCTCGAGTGCGGCAACTTCGTGCCCAAAGCCTCCATCGTTGCGTTGGCCCACGCCAAACGATCCTCGTCCGCGGCGCGACGGTCGAGGCGGAGCGTTGACTCGGCCATCGCCAACGATACCCAATCTTGATACTCGATCGATTGATAGGCATCGTGTGCGACCTGAGCGACCTCCAACGTGTATTGGTCGAGATCCAGTGGTGTCGCGGGGCCTCCGTAGTCCATCCACATCGTGTCGCCACTCGTGCCTTGCGACATGATGCCGACAAACGGCACCTCCGCCTCGGCAACCCCAATCAACTTGGCGAATTGGTCGCCAAAGCGGCCACAGAAATCGCCCGACACGGGCGTCGAACCGTAATAGTGCATCGCGTAGTTGCCGAGCACGGCCAATGGCTTACCGTCAAGCGACTGAACCGACAACAGCGACAACCCATGATCGGCAGGGCCGGAGGGGCCAATGTGATTCGGGCTCTGGTAACCGGGATGCATGTTCGCGCGAACATTGCGTGTGCCAAACGGATCGGTCCCGATGCGGTCACCGCGAAAAATCCAGCGGCGACAATGGTTGTGAAGCGGATCCTGGATCGCGGTCCATCCCACCTTGGCCGGCGTCAACTGCTTTGCCGCTTGGTGAATGCTCTTGGCGATTTGGCCCGGCAAGAATTTTCGATACTCGTCGTCCGCCCTGCTGCCTAAACACGCCATCGCAGCGGGGGCGGAATGAGTGTGGGTGGAGGAGATCAGCATCCGCTCGGTGGGGATACCGGTCGCCTCGTGTGCCATTTCCTTCGCGAGATCGAGCAAATCACGCGGGATCATCAAATTGTCAACGACCACGATCGCTAACCGAGTCTGGCCGTCGTCCAGCACCAATGCGCGAGACATCACCCGGTCGGTGACGCGGTCGACGATTCGCTCGTTGAAGTAACCGTTGACAATCACCGGAGAGTTCTGTGACGTGACGTCCACCGACGCGGCTCCGGCACGCAAGACCGGCTTGTTTTTCGGCTCCGCTGCTTCCGCCAGAACCGAGGCGGCCACCAGGCTCAGCAGTGCCA
This sequence comes from Novipirellula galeiformis, assembly GCF_007860095.1. NCBI lineage: Bacteria > Pseudomonadati > Planctomycetota > Planctomycetia > Pirellulales > Pirellulaceae > Novipirellula > Novipirellula galeiformis. Next base: position 92,910 of record NZ_SJPT01000015.1, read on the forward strand.
CGCACGTGCATCCAACTGGAATCCGTGTGACACATGGCTGGGAAAACGTCGCACGTAGGACGCTAAAAACAGGGGTGATCAGCGTTGTCCTGTTGGAGCGCTTTTTCAAATGACTCACGCTTGGTTTCCTATCAACTTTGTTGGATTCGGGTCAGGAATACTGGCCTACGTAACCTCTGGCGTTCGCAGACGGCCTCTGGCGGTAGCAAACGGCCTCTGGCGTAAGCAGGACGGCCCGTCGCGGTAGCAAGGCGGCCCTTTGCGGGCGGCAATCGACGCAGGCAGGTGGTGGGGAGGGAGTGTGGAGGGAAGGGACGCAACCGGTTTGCGTCTGTCATTCGTTTAAGTTTATCACGCAATGATATCGAAAATTGGCGGGCCGTGGTCGATCTCCAGCCGTTTTCGGCCTGGAATCTCCAGTCGACGGGTGTCCAACCCTAATTGGTGCATGTTTGTGGCGTGGATCTCGGTCTCGTAATCGCAGTTTTCCATCGCGTGAAATCCGATCTCATCGGTTGCCCCATGAATCATCGGTTGCCCCATGGACGAGGCCGCTCATGACGAACGGTCTCCTGATTTGCTGCGTTCCTGGTTGGCCGTGATCGCCTGACCCAACGGACTGAACACCGGATGATGGTCGCGGATATGATGCGACAACGCCTTGCTCGCCTTGCTCCAATTTTTATCCAACAGCGCCTTCAAAATCTCTCGATGTTGACGAGCGGTTTCCAAGGCGATCGCCCGGTCACGGTCTTCCCACTCGAATAGCAAGCGATAGTAACGACCCTGACGTTCAAAAAACTCTTTGATGTAGATGTTGTCGGCGACCGAGATCAAATACCCATGTAGCGACTCGTCAATGCGAGCCGGGGCTTGTGGCGATGATGGTGCCGCGTTGGCCTCGAGCATCCGCTGCAATTCGTCCGCCGACAACTTTTTGCGTGCCAATTCCAGTGCCTTCAATTCCAGCACCTCACGTACATCAATAAACGCATCAAGGTCGCTTTGTCGAAACGGACGCAGTTGCCAACCGTGACGCGGGATGTGGTCGAGGATGCCTTCGCCGGCCAACCGGTGCAAGATGTGACGGATTGCCGAGCGACTGAGGCCGTATTTTTCGGCCGTTGCTTCCTCACGCAAATGAATCGCTTCGCCCCGCAAACTCAGTTGCACCAAATCGTCCACAATCCGGTCGTGTGGATCTTGAGGAGGCTCCGGCAATGCCGTTTCTAACGCTGCCTGGCCCCTTTCGGAATCCGCTTTGAGCTGAGCGGTGGGGGCGAGTCGACGATTGCTGCCTTTCTCGAGCAAGCCTTCGTTAAGCAGTTCGGCAATGGCCGCACGCACCGGTGTGAAGCTGACGTCGTAATGTTCCGCCAACGCGTCGAGCGTCAAAGGCATCGGTAACTTACGTCCCGACCGAAGCCGCGCCGCCAAGTCATCTTTGATATAGGTGGCAAGTGTGCTCATGAACGCAAGCATAGTTGTCTTTGTTGCCAGCAGCAAGTATTATTGGCACCAAAAGCAAAGACGGGGGAGGTGTGGCCGGTGTTCCGCCACGACATTCCGCTTGGCTTAGAAACTCTACTGCTCCGGACCGCGAAAAACGCATGAAAATCACCGCTATCGAAGCCATCGTCTGCCACGCACGCATGCGAAACTGGGTTTTTGTCAAAGTTCACACCGACCAACCTGGGCTCTTCGGTTGGGGCGAGGCGACACTCGAGTGGCACACGCGTAGCATCGTCGGCGCGATCGAAGACCTCTCCGAATTGCTGATCGGCGAGGACCCCACTCGCGTTGAGCATCTATGGCAAATGATGTTTCGGCAACACTTTTGGCATGGCACGGGGATCGTGCGTTCCACCGCGATCGCTGGGATCGACTTGGCGTTGTGGGATATTGTCGGCAAGGTTCATGGGGTTCCCTGCCACAAGCTGTGGGGCGGGGCCGTTCGCGATTCGATCCGTCTATATTGCCACCTTGGCGGCGGGGACATGGAGAGTTTCTACCAAACGCCGGTCGATAACGCCAAACAGTTTGCGGAGCTGGCCAAGGCGGCGGTGGAGGACGGATTCACCGCGTTCAAATCGATGGCGGTTCCTCCCACCATGCCCGTCGAAGGACTCAAGGCGGTCAATGCCGCCGAAGCCTGTGTCGCCGCGATGCGTGACGCGGTGGGTGATGAGATCGACATCATGGTCGATTGTCATGCACGCCCTTCACCTGCGATGGGAATGCAGTTCGCCAAGGCGCTCGATCCCCACGGGCTGTACTTTTTCGAAGAGCCTTGTTGGCCGGAAAATCTGAGCAGTTTGGCGGCGATCAATGCGGCCGTCACGACCCCGATTGCGACCGGTGAACGATTGACGCATTTGGCTGCCTTTCGTGACCTGTTCGCAATCCGCGGCTGCGAGATCTGTCAACTCGACTTGACCCATTGCGGCGGATTCACCGAGGCGCGTCGCATCGCCGCGCTCGCCGATGCCCATCGCATCGCCTTGGCGCCGCACAATCCTCAAGGCCCGGTCAGCACGGCCGCCTCGATCGAATTCGGTTTTTCCCAGCCCTCTTACATCATCTGTGAATCGGTCCACAACGACGTTCCGTGGCGAGACGATATCGTCGAGGAAGGCTTTGTCGTTGACCCTGCGACCCGCACCGTCACCCCCAACACCAAGCCGGGGCTTGGGATCTCGATCAACGAAGACGAGGTTCGCAAGCATCCGTTCCAGCAAGAACTTCCTCAACGCGTCTTTTATCGCGACGGCGCTGTAGGAGATTGGTAAACATGCCCATGAATTCGCCCGCCGATTTCAAACACGCGTCTTTTCACGGCCGCATCGGACTCGCACGCGTCGATATTACGCCGCCGATCGGGATCTATTCCCGCAACTGGGGCGCGGCTAAACATGATGTCGCCGAATCCATTCACCGCCCCTTGTCGCTGACCGCGATCTCGTTGGCTGTGAATGAGGGCGATCCACCGCTGGTGTTGATCGACGCCGATTTGGGTTGGTGGAAGACGCCGGAAACCTCGATTCAATTCCGCCGCCGTTTACTCGAAACGCTGTCGCTTGATTCAGCCCAGCTGATTTTTGCATTGACGCACACGCACGCGGGACCTCCGCTGATGCAGGCCGACGACTCGTTGCCCGGCAGCGACCTGCTTCGCCAGTGGATGGACTCGTTGATCGAGTCCGCCATCGACGTCGCCCGGCAAGCGATGGAGGCTCCGTTCGAAGCAACGCTCGATTGGCACGCCGGTCGTTGTAATCTTGCTACCACCCGCGACCTGCCGGATCCCAATCCCGAGAAATCGCGAGTGTTGTGCGGTTACGACCCCAGTGGCAATCCGGACGACACGTTGTGGGTCGGCCGCATCACCGATACCGAGGGAGCGATCCGCGGCACGTTGGTCAACTATGCCTGTCACCCAACGACGCTGGCCGCCGAGAACACGGCGATCTCACCCGATTACATCGGCGCGATGCGTGAAACGATTCAAAATGTGACCGAGGCGCCGGCCTTGTTTCTGCTCGGCGCCTGCGGTGATTTAGCGCCGCGGTACCAATACGTGGGTGACCCCAAGATCGCCGATCAACATGGACAACAGTTGGGGTTTGCGGCGCTGGCGACGTTGAAGGACATGGAACCTGCGGGAACGCAGTTGTCCTATGACGGCGCGCTCGAATCGGGTGCCCCGTTGGCGATTTGGAAACATCAACCCCGTGAATCATCACGTGTGTTGGCTGGGATTGAGAAGACCGTCGAAATCCCGTTAAAGGATTGGCCCTCGGCCGATGAACTGGAGCGGCAACGTCTCGCTTGTACCGATCGGGCGCTCGAAGAACGTCTGCGTCGTCGCCGAGACATCCGCCGCGGGATTGGCGACGGCTCGACGTTTGCGCTGCCAATCTATGCCTGGCGAATCGGCGACGCCGTGTTGGTCGGTTCCTGTTGTGAACCCTATTCCTTTTTACAACAGGAATTGCGCCGACGGTTCCCCGACCATACGATCCTGTGTATGAATTTGATCAATGGTTCGGTCGGCTACCTGCCACCGGCCCCGCTTTACGACACCGATGTCTATCCCGTCTGGCAGACGCCGTTTGATCGCGGATGTTTGGAGACGACCCTCGACGCCATGACTGGAGTAATTGAAGATGCCCTCAACCGTCCGTGAACCTCTTAGCGGAGTTCTTCCCGTTCTGCACACGCCGTTTACCGACGCGGGTGAGATCGATTGTGTGACGTTGGAACGCGAGATCGACTGGGCCTTTCAAACCGGAGCCCAAGGGGTCGTGACCGCGATGGTCAGCGAGGTCTTGCGACTGGGGTATCACGGTCGCAAACAGTTGGCCGAGCAAGTCTGCGAAGCCACGGGCCAACGCGGGTTTACCGTGATTAGCGTGGGCGCCGAAAGCACAAACGAGGCGATCGACTTTGCCCAGCATGCCGAGCGCATCGGCGCCTCGGCGGTGATGGCGATCCCTCCGGTTGCCACCCAATTGGGCGGCGCGGCCACGCGTGACTACTTCGCCGCGATCGCTAGTAGCATCTCGATTCCGTTGGTCGTTCAAGATGCATCGGGTTACGTCGGCGCTGCGATCGACTTGGGCGTCTATTTGGATTTGTTAGAACAATTCGGCAGCGACCGCATTTTGTTCAAACCCGAAGCCAGTCCACTCGGACCGAATCTTTCCAAGCTGCGCGATGCCACGGCGGGCGAAGCTCGGATTTTTGAAGGTTCCGGGGGAATCAATCTGGTCGATTGTTATCGCCGAGGGATCGCCGGGACGATGCCCGGCACCGATCTGCTCGACGCGATCGTTGCGCTTTGGCAAGCGCTCCAAGCGGGGGAGGATGATCGCATTTATCAACTCTCGCTGCCGCTTTGCGGGATCGTGGCGTTGCAGCTCCAGGGCGGGCTCGACGGATTCTTGGCGATCGAAAAATACTTGCTCAAGCAACGCGGCTTGTTTCCGAACACGCATCAAGTTCAACCTACCGCATGGCAAATTGACGAAGAAACTCAAGCCGAAGTGGACCGCTTGTTCGCTCGTTTACAGGCGGCGATCTAGATGAGGCCAAGCTCGACTCGCATTCGCTACCGCGCCCTGGCTTGGTTGACGCTTGCCGCCGCATTGGCGTACCTGAGCCGAAACGCCGTCGGTGTGGCTGAAAGCACGATTCGCGAAGACATCGGATTCAGCCTGGAGCAATCCGGTTGGTTCATGGGGGCCTTCTTCTGGACTTATTCGTTATTCCAAGTGCCGAGCGGTTGGTTGGCCGAGCGATGGGGCACGCGGATCACGTTGAGCGTGTTTGCGTTTGCATGGTCGGTCGCAACGTTCGGGATCGGCGTGGCTCCGGGATTTTGGCTGCTGATTGTGGCCCAGTTGGTGATGGGGGTTGCCCAAGCCGGCATTTTCCCGGCCTCGTGTAATTCCGTCGGACACTGGTTACCGCTGGGGCAACGTTCGCTGAGCTGTGGCATCTTGGCTGCAGGGATGCAAATCGGTGCGATTTTGGCCAGTGGTTTGACGGGGCTGCTGCTCGCTCCGTTTGGTTGGCGCTGGGTTTTTATCGGCTTTGCCATGCCTGGAATCTTGTGGACGCTGGGGTTCTATCTGCGATTTCGCAATCACCCCGAACAGGACTCGCGAGTCAATGCAGCGGAGTTAGAGAAGATTCGTTCTGGGCGTGCCGCTGCGACAGCTCCCGCCGCGGACGACGCAGCCTCGGTCAGCGAGTGGGGTGAGTTGCTGGCGATTGTTCGATCGCCCGTGATGTGGTGGCTGTGTGGGCAACAGATTTGCCGCGGTTCGGGGTACATGTTCTTTGCCAGCTGGTTTCCGACCTTCTTGCAAGAGACGCGTGGCGTGTCGGTCGCCGAGTCAGGCTATTTGCAAGGCCTAGTGCTCGCCGGAACGCTGGCGGGCAGTATCTTCGGAGGGACGTTGGTCGATTGGATTTGGCGTCGGACTGGCTCACTGCGGTTGAGCCGCAGCGGTGTGGGGGCGACGTTCTTGGCGGCTTGTGCGCTGTTGATCCTGGCGGCTTGGTTCGTCCAAAACGCAGTGTTAGCGGTCGCGCTGTTATCGTTGGGCTCGTTTCTGGCCGCATTGGCCGGTCCCTGTGCATTCGCAGCCACGATTGATATCGGGGGTCCCCGTGTACCGCAAGTCTTTGGGGTGATGAATATGACCGGCAACCTTGCCGCAGCGGCATGCCCGGTGCTGGTCGGTTATTTGTTTCAATGGACGTCGAACTGGAACCTTGTGCTACTATTGTTCGCGGCGGTCTATCTCGTTGGCGCTGTCTGTTGGATCTTTGTTAATCCGCAAAAGCACATCGACAATGCCTAACCGTGGCGGTTGGGAACTCGCGGTTTCCGGACAACGATGTCCGAACCCGCGTTTGCAGTGGCGTCGTATCTCACCCCAGCCCGATGTGGAAACGAGGGGCTGGGCTGCGTCGCCGCTGAACGTCGACGTTCTCCGCTGCATGCCGCCGCCGACGGGCTTAACCGAGCGCGCGGCGGAGCAAGTTGTGGGTGATCTGCTGGACGCGCTCATCGGGGCCGTGCGGACGCGACCAATGCGACCACGGTAACCAGTGTCCCGGCGGGCTGGCTAATCCCTGACACCACCAAATCGTCGACGCATTGAAGACAAAGTTCCCCTTGGGACCGGGGTAGATCGTCGACGCCCAGGGGGCTGGATTGACGCCACCGTTAAGCGCCGTCCCTTCGGCAATCACCTCCAATCCGGCAAGGTCGGTGGGCGGGTCCCCATGGAACTCCCAGCCGATCAAGCCGGGAATCGCTTCGCCTTGCTTCATGCCGGTGTCGGCAAAGATCCAGTGATCGGGACGGGTGCAGATCCAATCACCACCTCCGTTGACAGGTCGCAGGTTGCGAACGCCCATCAAATAGCCCTCGTCCGGACCGTGGTGAGGGTAGGGGCCAAAGTTTTTCTCACGCTCTTGGGCCCAGCGATAATCGCCGCCATACGGACCACCGCGAAAGATGATCCGGTTCGGATCCCCTGCGGAACTTTCGCGAAACGGCGTGACCCAGCAAACCGAGTTGCCCGAGAGGAACAGCAAGTTGACTCCCTCGTCACGCATCTTGACGACACTTTCGTACTGGCGGATGTCCCAGTATTCATCGTGTCCATTGCTGATAAATGCCTTGCATTTCAATCCACGCTCGGGCGTCAACATGTCGCTGTTAGAACAATAGGTCACGTCGTAGCCATGCTGCTCTAGCCAATAAGCCATTGGGAATTCAAAACACAACCACTCCCCCGAGCCGATCGTTTGCGGGTTCTCAAAGATTTGCGAGTACTTGCCATAGGGGCGATCGAAACTGACGTCCGCCCACGGTCCCTGGACTCCATCGGGATGCGTGTAGAGCGATTCATGATCCGGCCATTGGTTATAAGCTTGCCATGTGTTGTCAGAGCACTGCAACAAGATGTCTGCCGGGCGGTCATCGCGGACGATAAAGATCAGATAGTTTTGCCAATATCCATGCCCACTCGCGTCGCTCTCGGTCGTCAACCGTCCCAAGTAAACCCCGCTCGGCCAATCCTCGGGGATTGTCAACGTGGTGCACGATTCCCACTGGCATTCGCGAATTCGCTTCTCGCCGATCGGCGGCACCGCTTGAGGTGTTCCGTCAAACGGCCCCAGCGTGGTCATCAAGCGAGCGCCACGGCCACCGTAGTAGCCCGTCCGGAAGATTTCGATCTTGAATTTCTGTGGCGCAGCGGTTGAAACTTTGAAATTGACGGTCTCAGCGGCCATCACGCTCTGCTTGCTACAGTAGCCTTCGATGGGTGAACTTCGCACCCCGCCTGCCTTGTCCAACCGCACGCGAGTCAGTTGCCAATCGCGAGCGCCGGGCTTGGCGTTTTCATCGCGAATCAGCGACGAGCGAGAAGCGGGTTGCTGAATTTTCGCTGCGTCCTGCGCTACCGATACGTTCTCCTGTGCGTTAGCCAACATCCCCAGCGAGGCTACCGCGCCGGCCAACGAAACGGCGGCTGCATCCTTCAGTAGGTCTCGGCGATGCAGTGGAGTGGCTTTTTTCTTGTCCATGTTGAATGTCTTTGGTTCGTCGATGGAAGCGGGTTCTCGAAACGAAGCAGAGGCCCATTTTTACCACATCGCCCAACAGCCCACAGCACTCAGCGCCACCTGCTTAGCAACCCCACCCCAAAAGCTTTACTATAGGCGAGGTCGGATGGAGCACTGAGCGAAATCCGGGAGAGGCCCGTCTCAATCTTGCTCGCCCCCATCACCGCGGCGCACCCCCGCAACCGCAAAAAAGAAATCCGGACAATTCCCTTGCAACTCCGCTGCGGATCGCCAATAATCCGTTTCCGATCCTTGCGGTGGAGGTCAAGCGGTGGAGGTCAATGTCGCCGCCACCCAACAGGCCGAAGGTCCACTCCGCCCTCAGGCGGTGCATCTAAAAACGGCTTTCCGGTGTTCCTCAAACGCCCTCTTCCACCGCCAACCGCCATTCCCCTTCGCAGCCTCTCCCGGCAACTCAGCTTCCCACGGCGTCGGCCTTTAACCGATCGAGCGGGCTGACCACCACGGGGCCAACGCGATTGTCCACATGGGTATAGATTTCAGTCGTCTTGATGTCGGCGTGCCCCAACAGAGTCTGGATCTGGCGAATGTCCGTTCCGTTCCACAGCAAATGAGTGGCGAAGCAGTGCCGGAAAGTGTGGCTGGTCACATGTTTGAGCAATCCCGCAGCCTCTACCGCTTGTCTCAGGTGCGGCGGGAAGGTGTCGCGGTGCAAATGGTGACGGTGTCGTTGACCCGTGCGAGGGTCGCGAGAGAAACGCGACGATGCAAACAAGTACTGCCAACGGAGTTCACGGTGTGCATGAGGGAACTTTCTCGACAACGCATGGGGCAACCATACCGACGCGGTGCCTTCGGCAACGTCGTGCTCGTGGAGCGCCGCACGTGTTGCCATGTATCGCGTCAGCACCTCGACAAGCTTCTCGGGCATCGGCACCACCCGGCTCTTGCCTCCCTTGGATTGATGAATCTCGACCCGGCGATTATCAAAATCAAGATCCTTGACCCGCAATCGAATCGCCTCGCTGATTCGCATCCCACAGCCGTACAACAATTGGGCGATCACCAAGTGAATGCCTTGCAGTGCGTCAAACACCCGATTCACCTCCTGCGTGCTCATCACCGTAGGGATCATTCCCCCCTTGCTCGCCCGCACCGCCTCGATGCTGCCGAGTTCCCGTTTGAGCACCAGCTGAAAGAATTTACGTAACGCATGAAACGCCACGTTTTGTGTGTCGGGGGCCACGTGCCCATCGACCGCCAGGTCGGTCAAATGAGCCTCGACGTCGAGCTCGCTGATCTTCTCAAAATCGGCCAGACAGGAGAGCGCCCGATCAGACATAAACGTTTTCAATTTACTCACGTACGCTCGCTCGGTCGCGATCCTCAGTCCCGCGCGTCGCAGCGCCCGGCGGAACTCCTGGATCGCATCGGGCTCACGCGGATTGATTTTGCCGCCCGACTCCTCGATCGAGCCATCGCCCTCATCGCGGTTGCGCTCGATGACAATGATCTCAAGCATCTTGTTGCGTAAGGGAACCAAGTCGTCGTCCGGTTTCTGCAGCACCAAACGGCGGTAGATCATCAAGCCACGGATGATCTTCATACGCTTCCATGCCGGAAAGCCCGCGTCCCGCTTGCTTCTTAGAAATTCAATCACCTCGGCAGCGGTAAACTCCGTCGCTTGCTGATTTGACGGGCCGCTACGGCCATGGAACGTCGAGAATTGTTTGAACCAAATCTTGGCCCATCGCAGTTCCTGCTCCATCGATCCGGGTTTGATAAAGAGTTCCGATGCCATCGAGTCTGCCCTCCCAAGCGGTCCGCTCTGACGCAAACACTGGCAGCTTCGTCGCAGGCCAGACTCGTTGCGTAAAAGAATTCACGCTGGCCGCCGTGCCAACTCACGCGCCCTGCATCCTAGCACTCATCCGAGTCGCGGCAGACAATTAATCTGGAAGTTCAACGGATTGCATTGCTAGCGAAGCAAGCCTCGATGATTCCCATTCCAGCCTATCGGTCCTGGAGTTGCGCTAAACCTGAAGTTGTGCTAATCCAGTTAAACCCAGCAAATCGCAACCCGACGCGATCAGAGAGGAACCGAATCAAACGCGATGTCCGCTCGCTGCTGCGGCGAGCAATTCAAATACTGCCCCTGTTTTGCCAGGGTTGAAGGGGGGGGAGGGCGGTGGTGAGTCGGCACGTCCTTGTTGTTGACCGCTGTTGTGAGACAGTGGCTCCGTCCACGATCCGAAAGTTCGATTTAAAACAAGGCCCTCCGTTGCAAGCGTCCCGCTCGAACCCTACTTCATCCTGCAGCCAACCGCGGTGAATCGCCTTGATGTTTGGGAAAAAGAATTTGCTCAAGATCTGTCTGCGTCGCACCCCGCTACGAGGGATCCAGGGCAGGGTGAGAATAAGCTTGACGGTAGGCCTGTAGCGGGTGAGAATAGCGGTGGCGGTCGCCCGTTCCGGAGAGGGGCACACCGTGAGAATAAGTTTGAATTCAGGGTGAGAATACCCTAAATCGACCTATTCTCACCCTCACTGACCGCAGAAACATAAGTTATCCGATGGAACTATCGAACAATCTCGCTAGCAAACCTACGCAAGAATGGTGACATGCAATCGTTGAACTTTGATGAATTGGCTGAGGCTCTCTACGACGAACTCGCGACGATTCTACCACCGCTCGCAAACAATCCAGATGTTTTTGGGTTCGCGATCTTCGTCCCTGAAGATGCGGGTGCTGCTTGCTTCAACTACACATATGGCAACGAATCCAAGATGACAGCTCGCGCCGGTACCATGGACGCACTTGATCAACGCTACAGTCCGATCGAGTGGATCCCGACTCTTCCGGCATTTAAGAACTCGAACCGTGTTCTGGAGTCATTGGTCGAGCAGTTCAAGCAGATTTCTCAAGATCTTTCGGGGAATAAACTCTACAAGGTGCATGGTGAATTCATAACTGGATGTGCGCGAGCAACGCTCCTTGCAATGAAACGCCACAAGGAAGAAGGTACTTTTGGTACAATTTGGTACCGCGTTCTCGCCATGACGGACGATGAGGACCCCATCTTGGTAGAGGCGTTTAAAACCTTGAACGATGGCCGTGCTCGAAAAGAGGCCGCTATCCTCTATAAATAGAACTGCCTTTTTCTTGATGGCACTCTTGCCCGCGTCGAACAGAGGCGGATAACCATGGCATTCACACGGAGCGGGGCTTGCTGCCGAATTTGAATGGACAACTTTACTCTCCCCGCCCGGTGATGCCAGGCGTTCCCCGATTTCCGGAACCTGAAGCATGCAAATCCGACTTGCCTATCTGATGGGGTTGCTGTTCGTCTTGGGTTGCTTTCAATCACAACCCTCGCCGCCGGCATTTGTTCCACCTCATGCAACAATCGAAATATTCGCAACATCACCAAAGGCTGGCCCAAACACCAAGCCGGCTACCGATCCTTTGTCCCGAGCGACAATCCATCTGGTCACTCCACCCGTTGTTACAAATGCCGATATCTCGGGCGTCGCTAAAACGGAAATGACAGTAGAGACTGTCGGCGGAGTCGCACCCTCAACGACGGTTCCAGCCTTGGACGTCCGGCTAAACGCGACTGGCTCGCCTAAGCTGCTTGCGGCAACTACCAATCCTGCTTCCCCATCCATCGCGGTCGTAGTGAACGGCACTGTTATATGCGTTCCGAAGATTCGGCAGCCCATCAGCGACTCGTTTCGTATCACTGGCGACGATACCTTCATCAACGCTATCCCTTCCGTCACAGGCCAAACGAATTGAACGGACGGGGAACCAAGGACGGGGAACCAATGGATTGCACGGCAGCCGGGGGTCACACGTTTTGGCAGATCAAACTTTTCACGGCCCGGCTCCGTGAATCCTGCCGTTCGCCGATCGAATACATTGATGCGTTTCCAGATGCAGACGTTACGCAAATGGCTCGCCGATTACATCGAACACGCTTTCCGCGGCGTGACACTCAATGGCGGAACAAGCATCTACCGTGCTGAATCGATTGACGACTACGGCAACCCGGCGGAAGATGAACTCGACAAAACCGCTGAACGAATCGACTGGCGTAGGGTTGCGAAAGCGGATCTTCTGAAACGCAATTGGGCATTACACCATTTAGATACAGACGGATTCCGATTCTACACGCCCGCTATCATGACGATGATGATTGATGACGAAAATCGCTCATCGATGTTGATGGACACATTTCTGTTTCGCTTGAGCCGAATGAAGGGCGATTGTATGATCGGAGACGACCGCTTCCGTGACATATTCAATGCTTCGCAGCGTGCCGCAATCGTTCGGTTCCTCAAGTTTGCATTGCACAATGAGCCGCAGGGCTTTAACGATGTCGATGTTCGAGACGCGCTAACGAAGGTCAAGCGATGTGCATGACCCGGGACAACGGCGAACCATGGGATGCAACGGAGCGGCGGTGGTGCGGTTTTTGGTGAGATCAATGTCAACTCCCGCCGCCCGCTGATCCCAGCCGTTATCCGACTACAGACACGACATGACGTTTACTGATCCACGCTGGGACGATCTCACAGATGCCGATTGGGACGTATTTGCCACGGCATGGAATGCTGAACTGCGTGGCGACGACGCTCAAACGCAACTACCACAACTACCGTGGTTACTGGACGATCCGCCCAACACCGCAGGCAAATACGTCGTGCCGATGAACTTTACGGCGTCACCAGAATCTCAATGGAAATTCATTGTTGCCGCATACTGGCGCGGCAATGAAGAAACGCATGGGCACCTTGCCGCTGGGCCGGTGGAACATTTACTCGGTAGACACGGCGACCAATACATTGCTCTGGTCGAACAGATGGCCGATGACGATCCACTGTTTGCCAAAATGCTGCGAGGATGCTATCAAAATCAAATGTCAGATGAGATATGGCGGCGCTTGTGCGTTGCGCGTGGAGACGTCGGATAACCATGCGGTGAACGGGAGCCGCCGATAACGTCGGATTTGAGATCATTGTTTTTTTGCGGCGGCCCCGTTACCGCTGTAGTTCCCCGACTAAGTGCGTAACGAGAACTGATTGACGACGTTGACTACTGCTGACCAGAATCCGTACGAACCGACCGCGACGACTCCTGCCGAATCTCCGGTTCGCACGCGATGGATTCGGCCAATCGTGATTCTGAATGTCATCTTGCTTGCGATTCCAGCGTCCACTGTCGGATTCGTATACATCTCTATGCAAATCGAATTGAGACGTGAAGCCGAGTCATATACTGACGGCCCCATCGTCTACGAAACTGAGTTCGTTGGATTCTCTGGTTCGACTTGGCCACTGCTAACCTATTTTCTCGCCCCCAACATCTTGATGATTGCGTGCCTAGTTCGTCGCGCTAGACGCCGACACAGAATTTCAACGTGACCAACTGCCCAAGCCCAACGGCCAAGTCGCTATACTTCGTGACTGATGTTGAATATGGCGACCTGCGATCTCTCCGCCACAAAGAATGCGGGGAACCATGCGATGATACGGAGCGGCGGTGGTCGCCGTTTTGACATCGCTTAAACCATTCGCCGCCGCCCGCATATCGCTCCCGTTCTGCTAACAAACCGGATCATCCACCATACGGCTGCCGACGATGGAAACACGAAATGCGTCCCAGATTCGTATTCGCTGTGTCAACGTTTGCCTTACTTGCCACCTTAATTTACTCAGCAACGGTCGGGTACTTCGAGCCGGACACAAGCCACTACGCTGTGATCGACGACGTGACTCGTATGAAACACATAGGACCAGCGTATTGCCTGGTCTCGGTTGACGACGGTCCCGTACAACGCCGACGAGGTCGATTTGTTACGATGGTTCCTCTTGCATTGGTGGCGCCTGGCGACCGGCGATTGCAACTGCAATTGGATCGCGACGATCCCGAATCACGCGTGACCATCAATGCTAAATTAGAACAGGGTGTACGCTATCAACTAAGATTGGACAACGAAATTGTGCGGCTGGTCGAAGACCAACGGTAGAAAGAGCAGAACCATGGGATGCAACGGAGTGGCGGTGGTCCGTTTTTTGGTAAGATCAATGTCAATTCCCGCCACCCGCTGATCCTCGCCGTTCGCCGACAGAAACTGATGACCGTACCAGAACATCTGTGCGATTCCCAACTCGCGAGGCTATAGCACGTCTTGCGAATCGCTTCGACGTTCCCAACGAACCGCACATGCAGGACTGGGAATGGGAGGTTGCCGATCCTTTTCGACTTGATGACTATCTGAATGCTTACCAAGGGGGCGAACTTTCTGACGACGAACGGTTCACGCTAATGGAAACGATAATCCAAGCATTCGATGATCTACCGGGGCCACTCGAAGCGGATGAACGTTGGCAAGCGACATTGAGCATTCTCGATGAGAACATCGATTTGCACGCTTATTCGGTGTGGTACTGGTCGGATCTGGAATACGAACTTGGTGACGAAACCTGGCGCGTGACCCCGTTTTTGCGTAAACTTGTTCAGAAGCACCAGGGTCGACTGGATCCGCAGTCGGAATCGCAAGATCAAGATGGCGGCGAACCAGACGATGCACGTGAGTCGCCGAGTTGAGTTCATTGAAGTGGTAAGTCGTTCGCGGCGACCACGTGATCGTTAACGTTCTGCTAACAAACCGGATCATCCACCATACGGCTGCCGACGATGGAAACACGAAATGCGTCCCAGATTCGTATTCGCTGTGTCAACGTTTGCCTTACTTGCCACCTTAATTTACTCAGCAACGGTCGGGTACTTCGAGCCGGACACAAGCCACTACGCTGTGATCGACGACGTGACTCGTATGAAACACATAGGACCAGCGTATTGCCTGGTCTCGGTTGACGACGGTCCCGTACAACGCCGACGAGGTCGATTTGTTACGATGGTTCCTCTTGCATTGGTGGCGCCTGGCGACCGGCGATTGCAACTGCAATTGGATCGCGACGATCCCGAATCACGCGTGACCATCAATGCTAAATTAGAACAGGGTGTACGCTATCAACTAAGATTGGACAACGAAATTGTGCGGCTGGTCGAAGACCAACGGTAGAAAGAGCAGAACCATGGGATGCAACGGAGTGGCGGTGGTCCGTTTTTTGGTAAGATCAATGTCAATTCCCGCCACCCGCTGATCCTCGCCGTTCGTCGACTGAAGCATATGAAAAGCCTACCACACGAGAAGGCCGAAATGATTCGTCGGTTTGCCAGAAACTACCGCGATGCAGACATCTCCTACGACCGTGACGGCATCGAGTGGCTAGGCGTGTATGTTGATTCGCTACGGGAAAAAGCTACTGACCTTGAGAACGAACAAAGAATCTTCGCACTTGGTTGCTTCTACGGCGTTTGTCTCGAGGAAACGATCGGTGGTGAGTGGAATTTCGTGGACGACAATTGGAGGTTTGTGTCCGGCGATTCATACGGGATTGATCCGTTCGAGTGCGTACGGTCGCAGTTGCGAACCGATCGACCCGTTTCGGTCTTGGCAGCATTTGACGCCCTCGAGAAATCAACTTCGATGAGCGACGAACCATAAAATGCACGGGAGTACGGGTGGTCTATTTTCTCATTTGCTTGCAAGTCGTTCGCCCGTACCCCGTGATTTTTGACGTTCGTCGACGGAGGTTTTGTTGAACCCCTACGAAGCGCCGGCATTAAAACCTCTCTCAAACGAGCGGGAGTCGCGCGCTCCGCGAAACTGCTGCCCCATCTGTGAGCGTCATTTTTCTTGGACACGTCGTTTAACCGCGTCATTTCGTTGCTCGAGGTGCAACACCCGAATTGGATTTAGGCCTCAACTCAAATTCACCCTTCCTGTCCTTGTTGTCTACTCTATTCCCTGGGTTGCTCTTTGGTTCTACGTGAAGAGCGACCTTTCGCGTCTGGTGGCTCTAGGCTACTGGCTGATGCTGCTGCCAGGTCCAGCATTTTTTGGATCTTTGTTCTTGTCCCAAGCATTTGGGAAGCCCACGGCGTACAATGGCTGGTGGTGGGCGTCAGCTGACTTTGCTGCAGCTTGCCGCTCCGAGTGGAAAAGTCGCGACGAACCATCGCGTGAACCGGAGAACGCGAGCTGAGCGATTTGGCCGTTAGAGACTTTCCCGCGCGTTCCCGGTTACGGGCAACGTTATTGCGGAGGGATCTCGGCCGACTCAGGCCGATGTCGTAACGCATTTGGGAGATCAAGAATCCAAACATGGCAACGTACGAAAGAACATTGACGCGCCCTCCGAATGGAGAACGCGACTTAGAATTGTGGATTCAGCATGCAGCCGGACTCCTCATCTTTGAAGATGTTCGCAATTACGCCATTGAACAACTAGATGCCAACATGAGCGAATTTGCCCGATCCGCTGCGTTGAAGGCGATTGATCACGCCGTGTATGGGATGATGATGGTCATTGATGGGGTGTCCGGCGCATTGAAAAACGAGAAGCATCGCGTAAGTCTAGCCGTGGCCGTCCAACTGACCGATCTCGAGACGGACGAAACAATTGCCGAATTTGATCTTGCGGATGGCGATGGCATGTGTATGGGATATCATTGATGGCTCAAGGGCGACTTTGGCAAGCATCCGCCGATGGAACCGTAGCGCTGAATTCCGCAATAACCATGCCGTGAACGGGAGCGGCCGACAACGCGGGTTTTGAAATCAGAGATTCTTAGCGGCCGCCCCGTTACGGCCGTCGTTATCGCAACTAGCGGCGTGGCCTGCGTTGGTTTTGCAATTCATGCCATCGCTGCCGTACCAAGCAAAATCCGCGGTTGTGATCGTGCAACATCTTGTCATCGCAGTCCGTTACACTAGCCTCACTGGTCGATCCCAACGGTTGTCTGCTTGACGGGCCACCCACGGGGCGGAACGCCACTGCAACCATACTCGATTCATGCTTGCTGCGATCTGCGATAACCATGCGATGGTGACGGAGCGGCGGCATCGTTTTTGCAAAGTGGTTCAATCACCCTTCGCCGCCCGCACATCGCTCCCGTTCGCCGATTCGTTTCTTCGCGCTTCTGGGACAAGCTACCGTCCTACGCAGTTCCATAGCAACGATCGTATTATCAACTCCCAACGCATGAAACTTTCCCACGAGCATTGGTTGAAGCTTCGCAATTGGACTTGCATTGGGTCCGTGGCCGTTGCGGCAATTCAGATCGCTCTGGTATACCCTTTTTTCGCTCAAACGTTTAGCGAGATGCCCAAGCCGTGGGAGCTTGATTCAGCTGGGCTTCCTGTGGACGGTCACTTGAATGAAATCGACTACTCAGAGGCGACGATGAATCGGGTGTTCGCCTCAATATTTTTAGGTCCGGTTTTCCTTATCCTGTTTCTTGTGGCATACTGGTCCTGGAAGGAAGCTCGCAGCTGCACTCTGGAGCCAGCCGCTAACGGCGAACCATCGCGTGAACCGGAGAACGCGAGCTGAGCGATTTCGCCGTTAGAGACTTTTACGCGCGTACCCGGTGACGCGTGCCGACTATGAAGTCCTAGGTTTGACAAGTGGTGGTTGTCATTTGTTTTGGAATTCTGTTGGGTTACATCGCGAGGGTTCCTGATTGGCGTCTTCGTTGATGAGCTTCGAGGAAGTGATCCGCCGTGACGACTCACCGCTAACTTCAGTCAAGGATGTTGATTAAACGACTATTCGAGGTGTGGACGCATTTGAACTCTCGTAGATCCGCCTCTGGCGGACTGCGTCCTCTCAGTTATCCATGCACGGTTCAACGATCTTTGTGCGATCATCTTGTGTGGTGGATGCAGCTTGCCTGGCGGCTTCGATGAGCAGCAAGCTACCGTCCTTCGGTGTGGCACATTCTTTAGGGCGACGTGTCTGAGCCTTCTGTGATTCGCAAGTGCGATCAGTCCTATGGCGAAAGCGTCAGTGTCAACTTGTCTTGGTACTTCACACACTTGGGTAGGTCTTGTCCTTGGTCTGTTGTCTTAGTGAGTGGCGTGGGGGCTTTCTGAAAACTCCGCTGCGGGTTGAGTTGGTTGAAATGTTAGAGTGATGAAATGAGTTGAGATGGCCATCAGTTCCGATTCGTTACGCCGATGTCAAAGCATCAGTTGGCCATACTGGTTGTCTTGGTGGCCGAAGGATTAAAGAGGCGAGCAAGGCCGATTCGTTACGTCGATGTCGGAGCATCAGGCACGCGGTACTGGCTGTCTTGCTCGCCTTGGCTTGGATGTTTTGGTTCGTGGTTTCTCGTTTGGTTGGGAGGTAGATCGGGGCGATCGTGTCGCAGTCGATTTGCGTTTGGGCGTCGCTGCTTTCGCGGATCGAGTGGTTGCGGGGGTTGATTTACGTGGAGTCTGACCAGTTGTCTTGGAGGTAAGTCCCTCGGAGGCCGCTTGGGCGGCGCGGGCTTCCTTGCGCAGGCGACTCTTACGCTGATCACTGTTTTCTTTGGGCTTCATGTTTTGCAGCGTGTCCTTGAGCGACGTTGACATGCGGCCGAACGACTCGGTGACTTGGATCATTTGTTTGGGTTCCCAATCTTTCTCGTCTCGCAGCATCGCCCAAGCGATCACAGCGATCTTTCGAGCCAACGCGATCCCGGCTTTCTTCTTGCGTGTCTTTTGTTTGCCGCAGATTCGCTCGTAGACTCCCTTGGCCCACGGGTTGTAACGCAGTGATGCCCAGGCACACTCGACCAGGATCGTGCGTGCCAGTGGATTGCCTCGCTTGGTGATGCGGCCGTTGCGATCGGTTTCGCCTGATTGATATTGCCGCGGAACCAAACCGAAGTAGGCGGAGACTTGGCGTCCGTTTTCAAAGCGATGTGGATCGTCGATGCAGGACACGAGGATCTCGGCGGTACGTGGGCCGACGCCCGGAATCGTCTGTAACCGAATGATTCGCGGGTCAGTCTTGCCGATCGCCTCGAGTTTTTTGACGACGACATCAATCTGCTGCGTCAGGGAGTCGAGGATGGTCAGTTCGATGTCGAGCTCTCCTCTCCAGAGTTCATCGTGGTCGCACTCGGCCAGCGGTTTACGAAACGAGTTGATGTGATTACGTCCGGTGTGCCAGGCTTTGTCGCCAGCGTCGA
>NZ_SJPT01000016.1 GCF_007860095.1 Novipirellula galeiformis
AGGGCCCGAAGTCACCAAGCTAACCCGCAAGGGAGGCAGGTGCCGAAGGTCAGCTCGACAATTGGGACTAAGTCGTAACAAGGTAGCCGTAGGGGAACCTGCGGCTGGATCACCTCCTTTCTAAGGAATTTAGAAATGGATGGGATTGGTTTACTAATCTCATCTAATTTGTGAAAATGCCCTTTCAACCACTCAACAGAAATCAGATCTTCGGATCTGTGTCATCACCAAATATCAAACGAAGACCCACTCAGGCCCGTCGCCAGCCTGAGTGGGTTTTTTCGTGCGCGCACCGAATCGCTGTTCCATAACATCGCTGTTCCATAGCGTTTCATTCGTGGGCGGCGCGCTGCTAGGCAGGATTTTGCATCCGATCAAGCAAAAATGCACTAACCGTTTATTCAACTGCGTGTTACGCATTTTGAATGATGTTCACAGTCAAAATCATAACCCGACGCCTAAGCGAGGGATTTTTTGATAGGTCCGTCGCGTACGCGCTTTGAAGTTTCGATTTCTTGGGTAACCCGACGCGTAAGCGAGTGAAGATCGCTTTTGACGCGGTCCCTCGCTTACGCGTCGAGTTATGATTTCCCAGGAAAACCGACAAAAGCGCAACTTCAATACTGACGCATGTCGCGATGTAGGGCCTGGTCTCCACCGGCCAGTTTGTAATGGGCCGGTGGGAACCGGCCCTGCGACCTATCTGAAAGAAGCTCTCGAAGTTTTCGATTGGATCGTTGCGGCCGAGAATCAATTCAAAACCAAATCGATGAAATTTTCATCCTCATTTTCGGTGATAAACTCGAATCCATCGGGATCGCAACATCGTTGCAATTCAGCGGGACGCTCACCCCACGGCGGCTCGCACAGGCTTGGAAAAAATATCCTGGAACAATCTGGGAAATTTGCCAGTTTTTTGGCTTCGATCGAGGCGGATTCGCGTGTTGAAAACCAACGACTCGGCGGATGGCCTGCCTCTGCAGTGCGTTTGATTGGCGATCAAAGGATCCAGCGGATTCCGGCCAGCAACGAATTGTAGAAGGAATCGCGGTTGGCTTGCCCTACATAGGCGACCGAGAACTGGCCGCCGAACAAATGCCCCATGTCGACTTGGACCCGTGCAAATCCAAAATCGCTACCCGCTTGAACACCGCGGTCGGTGAGCGATTCGGTCGGCGTGCCATCGTTAGCGATTGCGGAAACAAAGGCCTCCGATTCGTCCAAATACTCATGCATCCATCCGAACCGAATGCGAGTCGTTGCGATGCCCAGGGGTGTGAGACCCGATTGGGCTAAAGAAAGCCCCAGAGCGCTGCGAAGCGAATCTCCGGCACCTCCCTCGTTGATCAAGGCAAACGTGGTGTCACCCGTCTCGCGAATCGAATCGAGCTCCACTCGGGTCGAGTGCAGGGCAACGTACGGCGTCCACAGCATGGCGAGTCCGGGCACGAGGGTCCCCAATTCCACATACCCATACTGGGCGGAACCATCAAACGAACTTTCCGCAAACGGCGAGTCCGTCAGCGCGGACAACGAGCGGCGAACTTCATAATTTTGAATTCCCGCACCCGCCGCGCCCAGCACATAAAACCGCGGGCCAACGTATTCAACCGCCCCTCCCATTCGATACGAATCGATGTCGGCATGCTGATCGACACCGTGTATGTCGAGATTTGCGGTGGCTAAATGGGCAAAGGTGTGGGCGCTCAGCCCGTTGTTGCCCGCCACGCCCGCACCGAGCTCCATCCCTCCGATCCGATGTCGGTAACCGAGGGTTTCGTATTCATCTGCGTCCACTTCCCCCGTGACTCCATACACGCGTGCCCAAGGTGCCCGCTCCAGCGTGTCGGAGTCGAAACCAAACTGCATCGCGATCCGGTCGCGGACCGATTCGACGTTGTTTTGAATGTGGTGGATCTCGGCTCCGATCAAGGAGGGATAAATGGAACCTGACAATTGATCAATCGCCATCACCGCTTGATCCGTGGTGCCGTTTCGCAGGGCATCCGCTGCATTCTTAGCCTCGATCGACGGCGAAGGCGTTGGCGTGTCCGCACGCACTCGATCGAGCAGCGCGGCGGCGGCCGTTTGGTTGCTGCCCGACACCACGTCGGTGAAGTTCATGCCATTGTCTTGGATCAGAAATGTGAATTCACCCGAAACCGACGCGTCCGTGATGGCCTGCAAAAACGGTTGATTAGGCAGCGCAAACGTGTCGCTCTGGTTTTCGAACCCTCCCACAATCGGGGTTGTCGATTCGAATACCTTGAAGTTATCGCCTAGCTTGAATTGCCCACCAATAAAATTGGGCGTCAATGTCGCATCGGTCACCGTCAGAGTTCCGTCCACGTCGATCAAGTCGCTGGAAGTGGAACTCGAGGAAATATCCAGCTCGACATTCGAATCGGTCAGATCTAAATCACCGGTGACCTTGAATGTGCCGATGCTGCCGGGCGTCGCCGCGGCCCCTGGAGCCAGCGTTCCCGCAACCATCAAGTTTCCCGTTACGGCTCTCGCACCAAACACGGTGGTTCCAGTGGGAGCATCGAGATCCGTATCCACCGATGGAGCCCCCGACGTTTCGAGAACTAAGGTGCCCGGGTCGATCATGCTGCTAGCGGCATACCTCAGCGGGCCGAAGCCATTTCGATCAAGGGTGATGGGCGAGGCTACTGGATTGTCGAAGGTCACCCCACTAGCGATCGTTGGCAGATTGCTGAGCAAGATAATCGTGGACGGCGAGGCGCCTGGGATATCGAAAACGATCCGGTCTCCCTCGGCGGCATTGCCAATTGCCGCGCGCAGTGATCCGGCGCCGGAATCGGCCGTGTTGGTCACCGTGACATCGGTCGCAGAGGCGTGGTGAGCCAACATCGATACAGCGAGCAGAGCTGACAAGACGCGGCGTTTGTAAAATCGCATCAACAGGGACATCGAAATTCGTTTCATGTTGCGTGGCTTGCCTCGATCCATGGGGGACACACGAACCCTACCAAAATGACATCGGCCCACGATCCTTGCGATCCTTGCAACAAATCCAATCCTCACAACAGACACGTCGCTCACAGCTGGATTAATCCCGATTAGCGTCAAAGCTTGCCACCCGGGCGAGGGCGAGGGCGAGGGCGAGGGCGAGGGGGAAGTTGTTGGAGGCGACTCGCCGCG
Source organism: Novipirellula galeiformis (assembly GCF_007860095.1). NCBI lineage: Bacteria > Pseudomonadati > Planctomycetota > Planctomycetia > Pirellulales > Pirellulaceae > Novipirellula > Novipirellula galeiformis. The sequence continues at coordinate 3,166 of NZ_SJPT01000016.1, forward strand.
CCCCGGCACGCGTCCCGCCTCGAATCAGCAATACTCGCTCGGTGTGGCGGTCCGTCCTGATTCCCTACCCGCTGCTTGGCAATTAAGATGGGGGCTTCGTGTCCCATTACAATCCATCAACGCTAGAGAACCCCACCATGCTTTTGCGTCTTCGATCCCTGATCGCTTCGCTTGTTGTCGTCGCCGTCCTCACGACCACGGCCTCCGCACAGCAAACCGCCACCGTTCATGATGCCATCAAACCGGTCCCTCGCGCGGGAGGCTGGATGAAACGTCACGAGGCGATGAACACCCGCGTCAAACAAGGCAACGTGGACCTGGTCTTCATTGGCGATTCAATCACCCAAGGCTGGGAAGGGGCGGGTAAAAACGTCTGGGCCAAATACTATGGCGAGCGCAACGCCGTGAATCTTGGCATCGGCGGTGACCGGACTCAGCACGTGATCTGGCGTTTGGATAATGGCAATCTCGAAGGAATCGCCCCCAAGGCTGCCGTGATCATGATCGGCACCAATAATTCGGGTGGCAACTCACCCGAAGAAATTGCCGAAGGAGTGACAGCAATCGTTCGTCAACTGCAGCAGAAAACGCCCCAAACCAAGATTCTTTTGCTGGGAACGTTCCCACGCGGCGCGGATCCCTCGGACGCACGACGTCAAGTGAACGAGCGGAGCAATGCGATCGTGGCGGAGTTGGCCTCCGACGATAACGTCACATACCTGGACATCGGCGATAACTTCCTTGGTGACCAAGGAACACTATCGAAGGAAATCATGCCCGACTTGTTGCATTTGAGCGAACAGGGCTACACGATTTGGGCCGAGTCGATCGAGCCCACCTTGACCAAGATGTTGGCCGAGTAAGCACAATTTGGTCTCAATCAGCCTCGAGCGAGCAGCACCAGCACGCAGCTGCCGTCATCAATGACATTCAACCCGGCGTCGCGAGCCGCTTGGCTCGCTTGGGCATCCTCCGCCCCCGGTTGCATCCAAATATGTTTCACGCCCGCGGCGATCGCATCGGCGACGACGCGGCGAGTCACCTGCGGCGGCGTGATCACCGAGAGCGCTTCGGGAACGATCGGTAGCTCCGCGATCGTGGGGTAGGCCGCATGCCCTTCGATCTCTTCGCTGATCGGGTTTAGCGGGTAGGTTTCACGCTCCGAAGCCAGTAGCGCGCGAAAGACCTTGTTGCCGTACTTATGCTGCCGCGCCGACGCACCGGCGACCGCATACGTTTTTGCGGCAAGAAATGATTCGATTGGATCCATGATTTGTTGCACATCCGGAACGATGGTTTCAGTGGGAAAGTTGGAACGTAGCAAGTTGCGGCAGGTGATCGCTGAGTGCGAATGATGCCTCGTTGTCATTCTCCAACCGGAACGGGGATGTGAACAACGGTTTGGATTCCGCAATGCGATCAGCGATCGGCCCCGCAGCAAAGACATAGTCGATGCGGCGCATGGGAGTGTCGGACTTAAACGTCAAACCATCCCCCTGGCCAACTCGCTCAAACGTATCAACCAAACCAGCGTCGATCCACGCCTGGTACTCCGCCGTGTCTGGGGCGTGGTTCAGGTCGCCCATCAACAACAGGTCTCGCCCCGCATCGAGATCGGGCTTCATCGACTCTAGCATGGCGTTGATTTCGCGAATGCGAACCCCCGGATCTGCCCCCGGCATCAGGTGCGCCGAATGCACGATCAACTCGCTGCCATCAGGGCGCCGCAGGGTGGCACGCCCCCAATGCCGCGTGAACAGATCTTGGGGACGCGTGCCGCCCGCGACCGGCGCGTTCGCCGAATCGATGATCTCCCAGCGGGAAAGCAGCGTGCCGGGCCAATTGCCGCCACTTGGAAAACGGATCACGTGCCTATTTAATTTCTCCGCTATCGCCGTCGTAATCGACTCGCTTGGCGATTCGGAAAAGACAACGACATCTGCATTCAGCGGAGACAACGCAGCGGCGAATCGCTCGGGCATCTCCCCAGCCGCTTTGGCATCCATCGCCCCGCGGCGTTGCGAGGGCCACCCCCTGCATTGATAGACATTGTAGGCAATCACGGTGAGATCGTCGGCGGATGATTCTTCTGCGACCGCTGCGGGGACGATCGCTTCGGGGACAGAGAACGCGGCGACGGCCAACGTTCCCGTTGCCGCGTGGAGCCATCTTCGACGTGACAAATGCATATTAAGATTCCGGTGACACCATGGAGTGATAGCAAGGGTGATGCGTGAATGAAACATTGTAACCGCTTCACGGGCGGAGGGATCACAGCAAAACCGTTTCTTCTCGTGACAAACCAACGAGCCACGAGCCGCCAAAGGAAATTAGCATTGGGCGTGCCCGCGTGTTAGGATCACGGTATCCACCGTGTTACCAGCTCCCCACAAAATAAAGGTAGCAACACCATGGTCCCGCTATCCAAACCGATTTATCGCTATTGTGTGGACCAGAAAGACGTGATCGTTTGCATCAACGACTGGTGGCTCGCGTTCGCAAAAGAAAACCACTCAGCCGAACTCAACGAACTGACGGTCGTGGGTAAGTCCCTCTGGGAATTCATCGTCGACGAACCCACGCGAACGCTGTACAAGGAGATTCACAACTGGGTGCGTATGTCTGGGACTCCGATCACGATCCCCTTTCGCTGCGACTCACCGGTTCTTCAGCGTTACATGCAATTGACGATCAACCGAGCGGCCAACGGCGGATTGCGGTATGAAAGCGCTCTGATTCGCGCCCTGCCTCAACGTCACCTCTCGGTCTTTGAGCCTAGTCAGCCGCGGACGAAGGCCTTTCTGACCATGTGCAGTTTTTGCAAACGAACTCTGATCGAGCCCTCGGGATGGTTAGAGATGGAAAACATTGCGATCAAGTTGCAAATGTATGAAACGCAAACCGTTCCGGGATTGCATTACACGGTGTGCCCCGAGTGCGCAAGTCAGTTTCAGCAGGAGCAATTACAACCGAATTGACTCCTGGCAACCCCGGTTCGTGGATCGACGGTGAATTGATTTCCGTACGCGGCAAGACGCAAGCCAAACCTATATTCCCCATCCAAACCGCTTCGTAGTCCCGCAACTGCGAGCGTGATTTTGCCTTCGCGGCACGTCGAAGCGATACCGATTCGCCGCATGCCCCCGACCGATTGGGGACACAATTGATGGGGGGGAAACGCGATCAAATTCGTGAAAAGGTCGCTAATGAAGCCAAACGGGGGTTAGCAGGGTGAGGTTGACCGGTGAAACTAAGCGTGGTGCGGAGAATTCGTGTCAGCTTGCAACGAGGGCGAGACATCCCGTCTCGCTCCGCGGCACCTTCGCCAGCGAAGGGGTATGCCCCGTGCTTGACCGCCGATGCCCACCCCCAAACATTCAAGTTCGCTCCTCTTTCTCGATTCACCGACAATCTTATGTCAATTCAGTGGTTCCCAGGACACATGCACAAAGCTCGGCTTGAAATGCAAGCGGGGCTTCCCAAAGTGGACGTGGTCATCGAAGTCTTGGATGCGCGGATTCCGTACTCAAGCGAGAATCCCATGCTGGCCGAACTGCGTGGCGACAAGCCTTGTTTAAAGGTTTTGGCGAAGAGCGACCTTGCCGATGACGCCATGACCGCGACTTGGCAAGCCTACTTCGAGCAAACCGTCGGTGTCCGTGCCCAGGCGGTCACCAGCGAAGACGTTCCCACGATCATGAAACTCAAACACATCGCGGCTCGCATGGTGCCCCACCGTGAAGGCAAGACGATCGACGCCATGATCGTGGGCATTCCTAACGTTGGCAAATCGACCATCATCAATTATTTGGCGGGCCGAAAGATTGCTAAGACCGGAAACACGCCGGCGATCACCAAGCAACAACAACGGGTCCACATTGGCGACAGCGTCACGCTGGTCGACACCCCCGGGGTGCTTTGGCCTAACGTTCACAATGTGGATAGCGGCTACCGTTTGGCCCTGATCGGCTCCATCAAAGAGACCGCAATCGATTACGCCGACATTGGTTTCTTTGCCGCTCGCTACATGGCAGCGCACTACCCCGAGCGTCTGAGCGAGCGTTTCGATTTGCCTTCGATTCCAGCAACCGATCTGGAGCTGATCGAAGCGATCGGCCGCAAGCGAGGTTGTCTGGGCAAGGGCAATCTTGTGGACATCGATCGCGCCTCGCGGATCCTGGTCCTTGAACTGAGATCGGGGGGACTCGGTCGTTTCACCCTCGAAACTCCGGAAATGATGGAGCGTGAGAAAGCGAGAACCGTTGCCGACGTCGCCGCCAAAGCGGAAGCGTCCCAGGCGAACGATGCCAAACGCAAGAAGCGATTCCGCGATCAGCAACGGGCCAAACGAAAATCACGCGAGATGAACTGAACTGCAACTCGGAGCCGCATCGTCGGCGCCGCCCCCCGGTTGCACTAGAGCATTTTCAATTTCGATATCGCTCGTGTCGCCCTTGCGGTGGACCGCGCTCTTGCGAACGCAGCTACGGCTGAAGTCCTACGTCAATTTTAAAATTGCTCTAAGGAAACCACTCGCGACAATCAACCGCGAGGGAGCGAGTCAAAATCAATCGCGGGGCGCTCGTCGGCGGATGATTTACGCGTAAACGTTTCGCCGGGTTTGCCGGTTTGGCGGATGAACCCACCGTTATGCAGATAGAAATGCTCGCCTTCAACCCCGCCGGCAAAATCGAGTCGATGGCGTCCGCCCCCGGTCGGATCAACCGAAAACCGAGCTGTGGTGCATGAATACCACCGCGTGTCGACGCCACGTACCCTTACGTTGCCATACAGAACTCGCTGCTGGAGATGTCCCATCACAGGGTTGAAGTTTTCCAGAAAGGAATGAAAGCCACTCAGGTGAGTGTTGGTCTTCGGTCGCTCGAAGCTGGCAATCAGACGCCAGGAATCGTTTGCTCGTTCGCCGAACCAAGACGTATAGATCGTGTTTCCTTTTCCATCAGGGCGCACCTCCGTGAGAAACCGGTACGTACGCCCGGCTTGCCACGGATAAACCAAATAACTTTGGCCGCCCGATCCTTCGTTGCCGAACTCGCCGATGTGCACGCCGGGACCTTTGGCCAAGGCTTTGATTTGCTGGTCTTCGGGAATGTCTTGGGGATTGTCGGTCTTGAACGGACTCCAAACCGAGAACAGCACGCGTCGCTCCTCGGGACCGTTGACCTGGATCCCGAAGTATCCCTGAGCGAAGCCGTTGGCCATAAAGTAAGAGCCGATGGGGTCTTGCCCCTGCGGCACGGTGAGTTCGCTGTACGCGTATTGTAGATCGGTTTGCGGCGGGACTTCGTAGCGAAGATGGACCGACGGCCCGCGACGCCCCCAATAAAACAGATTGCCATCGTTGCTCTTCACGTAATCGAGCGTCATCCCCTCGGTGTGCGACGAAACGAGCATCTGATCGATTTGAGCGTAGCTTTGGCCTTCTCGTTTGACGCCTTGAATGTCGACGCGGACGTAGCCGCTTTGGACCACTTCGAACCGTCCCACTTGATGGGGCTGCAACTCGCTGCCCTCGATGGTAGTCGTATGAACGGTTTGACCGACGGTGGTCGTAATGCTCGAGCGACCTTGCGGGACGCGAGCCGTGAACGAAAGCTCAATCACGGCCGCACGATCGATGTGAACGAAAACGGAATAGACCTCTTGGGGATCGCTCCAGACGACCGAACCATCGCGTTGGAATCCACCATTGCCGGGGGCCGGAGCAGTACGATAGGCGTTTCCGGCCAGCGGAATTGCCCAAACGGCCGCGTCAAGTGCCTCTGCATTGGTGCCACGGACGCCCAGTACCACCGCAAACATCATGATCGAAAGAATGCAGTGTTTCATGGTTGGGATGCGCGAGGAACTTTCACGAGTGCAGCAGAAGACGGCAAACGTTGCTTGCTTCACTTTGACACCAACCGCGCGTTGTCGTGGGCGATTAAAAAGTGGGTATTGCCCCCGGATTTGCTTGTACGACTTTAATTCCAAGGGCTTCGTCAGCATAGCGAGTAAGCCGCGATGAAGGGGGTGCACCGAACCAAGTCGGTTCCAACGAAACATGGCCCGCACCGTTTCGATGCGGGCCATGGACATGTCATGCCATTGGGCTTGCGGAATAGGGCATTAGAAACGGATCGTGAATCGGGAGCTGCCGCCCCCAATTGTGATGCCACGACTGCGTCCATGATGCTCACCGGCGTGTTGATCATGATGCCCTCGAGCGTGCCCAAAGCCACTGCTGTGAGGACGCGCGCCGTACCCGCTCCAGTACGGGGTCCCGATTACCGGGCGAGCGGAAGTGTAGGGTTGGACCGAGTACCGCGGCGTTCGCAACGACCGTAGGTCCGCTTGCAAATGATGAATGTTGTCTTCAATCGAATGCAACAACCTCTTCACGTGTGCAGTGTTGCCGTGAATATGGCCACGCCCGCGGGCCGAGCGTCGCTCGATCTGATCAATCAGCGACTCCAAATGATGAAACTGAGCATCGAGCTTGGCCAAATCGGACTCCAAATGTGCAAGGCTGCCGCGATGGTGGGCGACTTCATGCATGTGATCTGCTAATTCCGACATCTCGCGAGCGTCTGCAACCAAGTGCGAGTACTCCGGTGTATGGCGGTAATGGCGACTCTCGCTGAGGATCTGCTTCGCTTGCCGATCGATTTGCAGCGCCAATTGATCCACGTGATGGTAGGTATCGGCTGAGGCTGATGTAGAAAACGCCACGATGACCAATCCGCATGCCGCAAGAGTTTGGAAAAGAGTTGTCATTTTGAATTCCTTCATGGAGGGGGTGCAGCCAACTGACGAGCGGCTTTCGAAAAAACTTTATCGCAGCTATCGTGCCAAACGAGTTTCACATCCAGAAAACACCGATAAACGCGTGTTTTTACGGTGTTTCACATGCATCGCTTGCAATGAAGCTGGAAACGCGAGCGCCATCACATCGACACCACGTGTCGCCACGAGTGTAGTCGTAGTGTTGGCGCACGACTCCGTCTTGCTCGAGGGGGCGCTTCCATTATCCAAGAGAGTGGATTCCTGAGGTGCTGGGGATCCATCCCTGCTGGTTTGCTTGAAATCCATCATCGTCGCTGCGAAATATCAGCGTCGCGTCGTCGTTGTTACGCATTCGCAGTTGGGTAGAATATCGCCAAAATTCGAGACATCACGCGCAACTAAAATCATCAGGTCCGGCCATGAACGCATCGCAATCCTCCCGCACTCCGATCACCTTGGTGGCCTCGGGAGACCTTCGCCAATCGGCCAATCAAGTTTGCTGGGCTGCGCAAGCGGAAATGGAAACACGACTCATCGCTGCGGTCGAGCAATTGGGGCATTCGGTGGTGCGTGGACACCAATTTGATCCCGACCGCGGACATGGTTTCATCGCGTCGCAGCGTGAGGGGATCGAAATTTTCAAGACTCTCGATCCTGAGACGCCGCTGATCGTTGCCGAGGCCGTTTGGCAGTACTCGCATCATCTGCTGGCCGGTTTGATGTCTCATCGCGGCCCCATTTTGACGGTCGCCAATTGGTCGGGCCAATGGCCCGGTTTAGTGGGACTGTTGAACTTGAACGGTTCACTCACCAAGGCAGGCATCCGATACGACTCCCTGTGGAGCGAAACGTTTTCCGATGAAGCGTTTCTTACCAACCTCAAACGCTGGCTCGACGGCGCCGGGGTGTCTCACGACACCTCGCATGCCGCTCCGTTTGATGCCGCCGATGTCCCCGAACAAGCCCGGCACGTCGGCGAACAGATCGCCACGGAACTGCGGCAAAACAAAGCGATCCTCGGCGTGTTTGATGAAGGGTGCATGGGCATGTTCAATGCGATCATTCCCGATTCGCTTTTGAATCCCTTGGGCGTCTTTAAAGAGCGGCTGAGCCAATCGGCGCTCTATTTCGAAACTCGACAAACGACTGACCGCGAGGCACAACAAGTGCGTGATTGGTTGGACGCGAAAGGGATGAAGTTCCACACGGGGTCGAATCACGACACCGACCTCACCGACGCCCAAATTTTGGACCAGTGCCGAATGTACATTGCGGCGATGCGGATCGCAGACGATTTTGGTTGCGATGCGATCGGGATTCAGTACCAACAAGGATTGAAGGATTTATTGCCCGCGAGTGATCTCGTCGAAGGGATGCTAAACGACTCGGTGCGTCCGCCAGTGATGTCGCGTGACGGATCACGTGAACTGTTCGCCGGCCGCCCGTTGCCGCATTTCAATGAAGTCGATGAGTGCGCGGGGCTCGATGGCTTGCTCACCGATCGAGTTCATCGGGCGCTTGGCCAACCGGTTGAGAACACGCTGCACGATTTGCGTTGGTCCGATCGCGACGCCAGCGGCACGGTCGATGACGAGGTTTGGGTCTTGGAAATCAGCGGCGCGGTTCCCGCGTCGCATTTCGAGAACGGTTGGGCCGATGCAGAAGGGTTCCGTCAACCGCCGATGTATTTCCCGTCCGGCGGCAGCACGATTCGTGGCATCTCTCGCCCCGGCGAAGTGGTTTGGTCGCGAGTGTACGTTGCAGACGGACGATTGAAAATGGATCTCGGCCGCGCATCATCGATCGCGTTGCCGATCGATGAGACTCAGCGGCGTTGGGATGCAACGACGCCTCAGTGGCCGATCATGCACGCGGTGCTGCACGGGGTATCGCGAGATCAAATGATGGCGAGGCACAAGGCGAATCATATCCAAGTCGCTTACGCCCATTCCGCAGCCGATGCCGATACGGCGATGAAAGCCAAGGCGGTTGCAGCCCAATCGCTGGGAATGGAAGTGTCGTTATGCGGCGTGAAGTAGGTAACGTGAAATAGGCGGTTGCCTACTGCGTTTTCGCGGACGTAATGGTGACCGGCATCTCGGGCAGCGCTTGCAAGAACGCGCGCCCGTAGGGCTTGCTTTCCAAGCGTGGATCCAACACCACGACCATCCCTTTGTCTTGCTGGGTCCGGATCAAGCGTCCGAAGCCTTGCCGGAACTTGATGATCGCTTCGGGCAATTGGTAGTCGTTAAACGGATTGCGCCCGCCCGCTCGAATCGCTTCCAATTTGGCTTCCAACAGCGGATGGTCGGGCACGGAAAACGGCAATTTGGTGATGATCACATTGGTCAGCGCTTCGCCGGGAACATCGACTCCCTGCCAAAAACTATCGGTGCCAAAGAGCACTCCTTTGGGGTTTCGGCGAAAGGCGTCCAACAATTGCGTTCGGTTTTGAGTTCCCGCTTGGCTGTAGAGCAGCAGGTCGTTTTCGGCCAACCAAGGCGTCAACGCCGTTGCACAACGCTTTAACAAATCGTAGCTGGTGAACAACACAAACGCGTGACCGTCGGAGTGGCGGACGAAGCGTTTGATTTGCGCCGGAATTGCTTTCTCGAATTCGGCCCGTTCTTTGGACGGGTCAGGCAACCCGCGAACGACGACAAGTTTTGCTTGTTCTTTATAATCAAACGGGCTGCCGACGCGCAACGACAATCCGCCCGTCAAGCCGATCCGCGAGCGATAGAAGTTGAATTTGTCGTCGTTGCCGGTGGCCAATGTAGCGCTGGTCATCACCACACTGCGAATCATTTTGCTTTGAAAGAGGTGTTCGCGCAGTGTCGCTCCGACATCGATGGGCGAAGCGGCCAAGGTGACGCGGTCGAGACCGCGGCGTGAACCGCTACGTTCGAGCCAATAGACCGCGCCGTCCAGGTCGTGATTGACCCATTGTCGTAGTCCTCCGGCGAGCGCCATCATGCGATCATGGGCCGATTCAAAATCCTTTTTCTCGGATTCATCCTTCTGGCCCTCCGCTTGTTGCAACAGGGCTTGCGCCAATGCTTCCATCGGTTGGCTGGCACGGTTATCAACCACACCGGGATGCATCACGCGACCGTTACGGGTACCAGAGTTTTCCCACCAATCGAGAATGTCGGCGAACAGGTTCGTCGCGGCAAAGCGGCAGCGTTCGAGTTGTTTCTGCAGCCCCATTAAATTCTTTTCGACCAGCAACCCTTTTTGCGTGCGGTCGTTGTAGAGTTTGTCGAACAAGTAATCAAATTGGCCGCTGGTCAAACGGATACCAAGATGGTCGCCGGCGACCGCTTCGATCGTGTGACATTCGTCGAGGATCACCGCGTCATAGTCGGGCAGAATCGAAACGCCCTGCTGCCGCAGTGCCAAGTCGCTAAAGAACATGGCGTGATTGACGACCATCAATTCCGCATTGGCCGCGCGTCGACGTGCTTTGAAGTAGAAGCAGTCTTTGAAGTGGGGACATTTGCGGCCGAGACAGTTGCCGGTATCACTCTTCATTTCGTCCCAAACCGCAGAGTCGGGACGATTCGGTAGTGTCGAGAGCGAACCATCGTTGGTCACTTCGGCCCATTTCATGACGCCACGAACTTGTTCGTATTGAATTTCGTTGGCTAACAGCGACGTCATTTTCGCCGCCGCGCGATTCATCCGCCGCAGCGACAAATAGTTCGAGCGGCCTTTGACCAGCACCGAGGAAAATTCGCGAGCAATCACGCTGTTGAGTAGCGGAATGTCTTTGTTGATCAGTTGTTCTTGCAAACTGATCGTGTGCGTTGAAATCAGGATCCGTCGTTTACGTCCAGTTTCGTTTTCGTCTTCGACATCCTGTATCGGCTTTTCGGGTTCCCCTTGGTTTTCGGTGGCGTACAAAATCGCGGGCACAAGATACGCAAAACTTTTGCCGGTGCCCGTCCCCGCTTCAGCGATCAAATGTTGCTCGCTGCGAAGGGCCTTTTCGACGTCGCGTGCCATCGCCAATTGTTCAGGTCGTGGCGTGAAATTCTTGAGACGCCGAGAAATGCTGCCGTCCGCACCCAGGATCGAATCGGATTGGAGGTTCTCTGACAACGAAGCAGGTCACTTGGGATGAGGAATGGGGGAGTGGTTACCGGTCGGTTGTGCGCGCGACGGCCGTCTCAACCGCTGCCGGATCTCCAACCGTCAACGTATCAAAATAGCAGTCGAGGGAAGTTTCGGCGAGCGCCAACAATCCAGTTTAGCTGGCCGTTGCTTGAGCGTCTTCGGCTGCCGATGGCGAATTCAAAGTCGGTCCCGACTTTTACGAAACGTCGGAAAACATGCCCGCACGGTTGCATCGCGACACGGGAGTCCTTGTAATGAGCCAGTCTTATGCTTTGTTCCGATTGCGTCGAGTGAGTTATGAGCCTGCATCGTCAACCCTGCCCCGCGTGTGGCCGCGAACTTGAATTGCCCGCTGATGCGATCGGGCGATTGGCGAAATGCCCGGCTTGCAACGCGACTTTTCGGACCGGTGAGACAGCGGGTGATCACAACGACACCACCCCCGCTGCGGCGCCGCCTGTACCACCGGGCCCCAATCCCCCGCTCGCATCGGACGATAACGAACATCCCTTTCAGGCTCCGATATCGAAATCGAGTGAAACGACGGGATACTCCGGTGGCAAAACGGTCAATCCGTACCAGGCGACTTCCTTTGCCGAGGCCCCAGTGACGCGGATGGGCGAAATTGAAATTGTCCAGCGTCCGATCGAAGACATTGTCTCTCCCACGCTCGCCATCTTCACAGCACGTTGGTCGCCGTTGATCTTGGCGACGTTGATCATTTTGGGGGTCCTATTAGCGTTAATCGGGATCCCGTTCTTGCTTATCTCGGTTGCGGTCAACGCAATCGGTGACGCCATGGCGGGCCTTGCGATTCTGCTGTTGCTACCCGTCCTGATTCTGGTTAGCTGCTACACCACGGTCGGATTTACACGGGTTTCGCTGGCGGTCGCTCGTAATGAACCGTCGCCGTTGTCTCTGCTTTTACCTCCGATGAATCTAGTGCTGCGTTTTATTGGGGGCATGCTGGTTTTGTTACTGGGGTTGGGGTTGGTTAGTTTGCTGGGGGGCGCGGTCATTGTGGGCGTGGCTTTGATCGATGGTGCCGAACCGCTCGTCGCCATCTTGATGATCCTCGCATCGATTGCGGGATTTGCCTTGACCCTGGTCGCTCAGTGGTTGCTTTGGCCTTGGATTTTTGTCGTCAGCGATGGGAAGGCCTCCGCACTCGAATCGCTTCGCATCGGTTGCAAGATCACCTTGAGCAACAAATTGACCTCGGCGTTGGTCGTCATCATTGCAACGGTCTTGTCGATGGCAGGCTCGGCGGCCTGTTACGTCGGCCAACTCGTGACCACCCCCTTGACCATGCTGTTGTTTGCGGTGGGATACTTGTTGCTGACCCGCCAAGCGATCGACAATCCCAAAGCGACAACGCCCTACCTACCACCCACGAATCCCCCCCCAGCCCATTAAGTTTGATGCACCTCACCGAAGTTTGGGCCGATGTTGGCGGCACGTTTACCGATTGCTTTGTCGTCCAACAAGGAGTGCGTCGAGCAACGAAAGTACTGAGCAGTGGCAAGGTCCGGGTGAGTGCCCGTCGATCCAGCGGAACGCTCAATCAGTATCATCTTGAGAGTCATGCGGGTGCCCTTTCGCTGCCAGATGATTTTTGGAACGGAGCTCAGGTTTCGTTATTGCAAAGGGATGCCACCGCGATCGTGCTCGGGAACGTCGTCGGATTTGATGCGAAACGCAATCGCATTACGCTCAATCTCGCTGAGCAATCGATCCAGCCCGATCGAGACGTGGCGATGGAAAGCGGCGACGATTCGTTGGTACTGGAATTCGACGCTGATTTGGAAGCCCCGGTTTTGGCAACTCGCTTGTTGCTGGGCTGCAAATTGCGCGCCCCCTTGCCGGCCCTTTCGGTTCGCTTGGGAACCACACGAGGCACCAACGCCCTGCTGACTCGCACGGGGGCCAACACCACGTTGTTGGTGACCGAGGGCTTCGCGGACGTGCTGCGGATCGGAGAGCAGGATCGCCCCGAATTGTTTGCCTTGGCGATTGAAAAACCGACACCACTGACCGAACACGTGATCGAAGTGCGTGAGCGCATCGACGCCAACGGCCACGTCCTGTTGCCCCTCGACGAGACAATATTGCGTGCGAGATTGTTACAAACCAAAGCGTCACGTGATTCTTCGTTGGCGATTTGTTTGATGCACGCTCATGTCGATGACACGCATGAGCGTCACATCGAGCGTGTGGCCCGTGAGTTGGGGTTTGAGCAAATCAGTCGATCGAGCGAAGTCGCGCCACTAATCAAACTGGTTTCACGGGCCGAAACGACAACCCTTGACGCTTACTTGAACCCCATTTTAGCGGCATACGTCGGTCGCGTTTGGCAACAATTCGGGGGTCAAGATCGATGTCGATTACGGATGATGACCAGTGGCGGCAATCTGGTAACCGCCGACGAATTTCGCGGTCGCGATAGCGTTTTATCGGGGCCGGCCGGAGGCGTCGTCGCCCTCGGGCATGTTGCCAAGTCGGTGGGATCCACCTCGGCAATCGGATTGGACATGGGGGGAACGAGCACCGATGTCAGCCGGTTCACAGGACGCGTCGGACGATGCTACGAGTCACGCGTCGCGGGACTCCGCGTGCTGACGCCAATGATGGACATTCGCACGGTCGCCGCAGGTGGAGGTTCGATCTGCGATTCTGTGGACGGACGGATGGTGGTGGGCCCGGCGAGTGCGGGCGCGGATCCCGGGCCCGCGTGTTATGGTCGTGGCGGGCCGCTGACGATCACGGATGTCAATCTGTTGCTGGGACGCTTACCCGCCGATCGGTTCCCTTTCCCGTTGGACGAATCGGCGGCGCAGCGGAGGATCGAGCAGGTGGCCGAGCGGCTTCCCAAGAGCGTTGAATTCCCGACCCTGGAATCCATCGCCGAAGGATTTCTTCAGATTGCGGTCACGCACATGGCCGAAGCGGTTCGCACCGTTAGCACGGCCGAAGGCAACGATGTACGACAAATGTCACTGGTCGGATTTGGGGGCGCCGCGGGCCAGCACCTGTGTCGCGTTGCCGATGCGTTGCAGATGAAACGAATCGTGGATCATCCCGATGCCAGCATGCTCAGTGCACTTGGAATGGGGCTGGCCGATATCGGTCGCGTGGTGACTCGCGGAGTCTATGCCGAACTGGACACCGCATCATCGGCGTGGATCGCTCCGATTGTCGAAACGCTGCGCAGCGAAGCTCGTGATCAGCTTGCAGCCGAAAACATCGACGGATTGCCGATGGGGTATTCGTTTGAATGCGACGTGCGATACCGTGGCACGGAATCGTCATTGCCGATCCCCTACGGACCGCACGACGATAGCTCCCTCGGTAATCAAACGCTCCCCTCGCTTGCCGAACGTTTTCACGCCAAGCATCTGCAGACCTTTGGGTACAACCAACCATCTCGGCCGCTCGAGTTGGTCGCGATTCGCTGCGAAGCAACATTGTCCCCCCCGACGTCGCTTAGCAAGGACTCGCACACGAAACCACATGGTTTGAAAACGAGCGAGTCGGGAAAACATTGGGACGCTGGGGGTCGGATCGAACGCTCGGAGCTGAAGGAGGGCGATATCCTCATCGCGCCGACGATGGTGATTAGCGACGATTCCACGTTAGTCGTGGAACCCGGCTGGACCGGCTCGGTATTGGCCGGAGGGACGATCCAACTGAAACGCCAATCCGAGGGAGGAACCAATTCCGAGACCACGTCTGAGTCTGAGTCTGAGTCTGAGAACGAGAACGAGAACGAGGCGGTACTACTCGAGGTGGTCGCGCGACGATTGCAAGGGATTGCCGATTCAATGGGTGAGGTGCTGCGCCGCACGGCGGTTAGCGTGAACGTGAAAGAACGCCGCGATTACAGCTGTGCAATCTTTCGTGGCGACGGCTCTTTGATCGCCAATGCTCCGCACGTGCCCGTGCATTTGGGAGCGATGGGTCATACCGTGCGTCATTTGATGAGTGTCTTCCCGAGGATGTCACCGGGCGACTGTTATCTGAGCAATGATCCGTTTTCCGGAGGCTCCCATCTTCCGGACATTACCGCGGTGACCCCTGTGTTTTGTGATCCCGAGGCGAGTCGAGGCCGCCCCGATTTCTTTGTCGCTTCGCGAGCCCATCATGCCGAGATCGGAGGGCGGACGCCCGGCTCAATGCCTCCGGATGCGACCTCGTTGGCCGAAGAAGGAGTCTTGATTCGAGATTTTGCCATGGTGCGTCACGGCGTTCACTACGAGCATGAATTGCAGACATTGCTACAAAGTGGACGTTATCCGTCACGCAATGCAGCGGAGAACTTGGCCGATCTCGCCGCCCAACGAGCTGCGGGGGAGGAGGGGGTTCGCTCACTCGTCGAGATGGCACGGACATATTCGGTAGCTCAGATCGATCACTACATGCAGCGGTTATTGGAAGTGGCCGGCGATACCGCGCAGCGGTGGATCGACACCCTTCCCAGCGAACCGATGTCGTTTACCGATTCGCTTGATGATGGCACCCTGATTTCGGTTGTGCTTGAACGCTCCAGCGACCGGCTGAGGATCGATTTCACAGGCACGGCGGCGGTGCACCCGTTTGGGTTCAATGCGACCCAGGCGATTGTGACGGCCGCGGTGTTGTACGTGGTGCGGATGGTTTCCGGATCGAATTTACCGCTGTGCGATGGCGTGTTGCGCGACATTGATTTGGTCGTCCCCGGTGGGCTGCTAAATCCACCGGCCCATGACGACCCAGCCCAATGCGCCGCCGTGGTCGCCGGGAATGTGGAAACCAGCCAACGCGTGGTCGATGTGTTGTTGGGGGCGCTCGGGGTTGCCGCCGCTTCACAAGGGACGATGAACAATGTCTTGATCGGCGACGAAACGTTCGGTTTTTATGAAACGATCGGAGGCGGATCCGGAGCGACCTCGGATCATCGCGGCGCCGATGCGGTGCATACTCACATGACCAACACACGGATTACGGATCCCGAGGTGATGGAGAGTCGCTTGCCGCTGCGAGTGCGATGCTTTGCGATTCGCCGCGGCAGCGGAGGTGCGGGAACGCATTGCGGCGGCGACGGCATCATCCGCGAATTCGAGTTTTTGAAACCGTTAACGCTGTCGCTGATCACCGGACGGCGGACGCGTTCCCCGTACGGAGTGGCCGGGGGTGAGTCAGGCGAGGTGGGCAAAAACACGCTAATTTCCGCTGGAACGACCGAAACGCTGCCCTGGGCGATCACTAGAGAGGTAAACGCCGGAGAGCGGTTAAGAATCGAAACGCCGGGCGGCGGCGGTTGGGGACGGTGCGAGCGTGACCCCGACGCGGAGCCGATCCACCCCCCACAGGACGCCACGCCTTAGAACCCCAACGCGAGCACAACTCGGTCGGTTGCTAGCCGCTACAAACCGCACGATGGAACTCGCCGAGCCGAGCTCGAGAGTGCTTTCAGCTTTGGATTCGGGTACATTCACGATACAATGAAACTCTCGCCTGATTCCGGATTCAGTCTAAGCGACGATCGTTTGGCCCCCCGCCAGGAAAATCTTCCATGAGCACCATGATCCACCTTCGCTACGTCGTTGGTTGGGCGTTCGTTGTCGCGTTTGCTGCAAACGTTCCCGCCCAACCGGTTGACTTTGGTCGGGATGTGCGTCCGATTTTGTCGGACCATTGTTTCGCTTGTCATGGTCCCGATGAAGAGCATCGCGAAGCGGATTTGCGTTTGGATGCCTCCGTAGGCGTTTTGAGCGTCGTCCAACCGGAACAGGTCGACCAGAGCGAATTGATCTCGCGGATTCTGTCCGACGATGCGGACACGTTGATGCCGCCACCCAAGTTTGGCAAACCGCTTAGCCAGGCCCAAATCGAAATTTTGAAACAATGGGTCGCCCAGGGCGCGACCTATGGGGAACACTGGGCCTTTGAAACGCCACAGAAAAAGAGCGTCCCCGCAGTCGCCATGCCATCGGCGACCGAAGCGATCGATGCGTTTATCGATGCCGAGCTACGCCGCATCGGATTGCCACCCAATGCCGCTGCGGATCGGCGGACCTTGTTGCGACGCGTCAGCTTGGATTTGACCGGGTTGCCTCCTTCGCAGCGTGACGCCGAACAGTTCTTGAACGACACGTCTGCGGAGGCCTACGAGCGTTTGGTCGACCGATTGCTGCAATCGCATCACTACGGCGAACACATGGCACGCTACTGGTTGGACCTAGTTCGATATGGTGACACCCATGGTTTGCATCTGGATAATTTCCGCGAAATGTGGCTGTATCGCGATTGGGTGATCGATGCGTTCAACGAGAACATGCCGATGGACCAATTCATCACCGAGCAACTCGCCGGTGACTTGCTTCCCGAGGCGACCGTTTCGCAAAAAATCGCGAGTGGTTTCAACCGCTTGAACGTGTCCACCAATGAAGGCGGATCGATCGTCGAGGAAGTGTTTGCTCGCAACGTGATCGACCGCACCGATGCCTTTGGAACAATCTTCTTAGGGCTAACCACCGGATGCAGCGTTTGCCATGACCACAAATTTGATCCAATCACGGCAGCCGACTACTATTCCCTCTCCGCATTTTTCAACAGCCTCGATGGCAAGGCGATGGATGGAAACATCAAAGATTCGCCACCCTCGATCCAAGTGGGAACGCCCGAACAATTGAAAGAGGTCGCTGAGTTTGATCAGGCGATCAAAGAGATCCGTCAGCAAATGGAAGGGCCGCTGGAAACGGTCGACCAAGCTCAGCTGATTTGGGAAAGCAGTTTGGGCACAACTCCGAAATCGGAGTGGACGCAGTTGACGCCTGCGACGGCAACCTCCGAAGCGAATGTCGAGATGCGGATTCGCGAGGATCAAGCCGTTGAAGTCGCTGGTAAGGTCGCCGCGAAAGACACCACGACAATTGAGATGCCGCTGCCTGCCAACGAACCCTGGAAAGCGTTGCGTTTGGAAGTGCTAACCGATACTCCAGAGCAACGTGCCGGATTGGCTTCCAACGGCAACGCCGTGCTCAGTGAAATCGTAGTGGAAATGCAGCACGGCGATGATCCCACGCAATGGATCCCAGTGCCGATCCGTGCTGCGATCGCGGACATCGAACAACCCGGTGGATCGTTCGCTGTGAAATACGCCATTGATGGCAAACTCACGCCGAGCGAAGGCTGGGCCATTGGTGGACATCAGCAAACCGGATCGCGAACGGCATGGTTTGATCTTGGCACGTTATTCAGTGAAACCGCCGCAGCGAAATTGCGGGTACAGTTGAAGTATCAATCACAGTTTGCCCAGCACCAATTTCGCGCCGTGCGTTTCTCGTTGTCCACAACGATGCCGTCCACGCCCGAGTCGCATCGGGTTCAGCGCGGCCCGATTCATAGTGTGGGCCCCTTTCCGGTGGCCACGACCGAACTGAGCTACGAACAAACGTTCGCATCCCAAGCCGCCGCGTTCGATGCCAAGGAAACATTCCTGTACGAAGATCGCAACTTCGAGTGGCAGCAACGTGACGACCTATCCGAAGTGGTTGTCAACACACTCGCCACGGTTGCGGATCAGGGCAGTGTGAATCTGTTGCATCAAACCGTTACGTCACCCACGGCTCAAAAGATCACGTTATTGCTGGGGACGAGCGATGGCCATGTCGTCTACCTCAACGGCAAGCAGATCGGGATTTCGCAAGGTGCCCAAGAACTCGATCCATTGGGGAAAGAGCTGGAATTGGATCTCAAAGCGGGCGACAACGAACTCTACATCAAGGTCGTCAATCACGACGGACCGTCGCTGATTTCGTTTGCCTATCGATCGCCGGTGGTGGAGGTTTCGCCGTCGCTCGCCGCCTTGGTCAAGACACCTCCAGCGGATCGCTTACCGGCAGATCGCGACGCGCTGCGGAAATATTATCGTAGCGTCTATTGCTCGCATCCCGATTGGTTGGTGCTCGTCGATCAAGAAAAAGGGATGATGGCTGCGGCGGAAAAAATACGCAGTGAATTCCCTTCGACGCTGATTTGGAAAGAACTTGAAACACCGCGTCAAGCTCACATCATGCTGCGCGGCGCCTATGACCAACTTGGCGCGGCGGTGCCGCGGGCGACGCCTGCGTTTTTGCCGCCGATGGACGAGTCCGATCCCAAGGATCGACTGGGGTTGGCAAAGTGGCTGTTGGCCGACGAGCATCCATTGACGTCACGGGTTGCGGTGAATCGATTTTGGCAACAAGTGTTTGGCACGGGGATTGTCAAAACGAGCGAAGATTTTGGTAGCCAAGGCCAACAACCGAGCCATCCCGATTTGCTCGATTGGTTGGCGGTCGATTTTCGCGAGCAAGGCTGGGACATCAAACGATTGATGAAGTCGATCGTGATGAGTGACGCCTACCAACGTTCGGCGCGATCCGAGCCGATCCATCAAAAACTAGACCCCGGCAATCGTTTATTGGCTCGCGGGCCGCGATTCCGGCTCGATGGCGAAATGCTGCGAGATCAATCGCTTGCCTTGTCGGGCTTGTTGGTTGATCAAATGGGAGGCCCCAGCGTGAAGCCACCGCAACCCGATGGACTGTGGTTGGCGGTCGGATATTCGGGCAGCAATACCGTTCGCTTCAAGGCCGATGAGGGCAACAAGATTTATCGCCGCAGCGTTTATACGTTTTGGAAGCGGACGAGTGCCCCTCCGCAATTCTCCACCTTCGACGCACCGAGCCGCGAATCGTGTATTGCCCGCCGTGAGCGAACCAACACGCCTCTTCAGGCGCTGTTGCTGATGAATGAGACTCAATTCCTCGAGTCGGCCAAGCAGTTGGGCAAGCAAGTCGCCGAGCAAACGGAATTGCCAACCCTCGACGAGAAAATCCAATGGGTGTTTCAGCGAGTGACCCTGCGACCGCCCTCGCCGCAGGAGACAAACGAATTAGCAGGATTGGTGGAAGATCTGCTGCTGCATTACGCCGACCAGCCGCAAGCTGCTGAAAAATTAGTGGGAACGTCATCAGCCGAAACCGCGGCTTGGACGATGCTCTGTAGCACGTTATTGAATCTCGATGAAGTGCTCAACAAGTAGTGCGATCCGTTGTTCCCCTTGAGTGGCGGCGGCCAAGAATTCACCTCGAATATCGAGACCCATAATGCAAACGAACCTTCGGTTGGAACAACTCACGCGGCGATCGTTCTTCTCACGATCTTCGGCCGGTATGGGCGCAGCGGCGTTAGCGTCGTTGGATGCTTCCACGGCTCAATCGGCGAGTGCATCGAGCACCCGCATTGGTGGGCTGCCAAACTTACCGCACCATGAACCCAAGGCGCGACGCGCGATCTACTTGTTCATGTCGGGCGGCCCCAGCCAAATGGACATGTGGGATCACAAACCGGCGATGGCCGATTGGTACGACAAGGATTTGCCCGAATCGATTCGCCAAGGGCAACGCTTGACCACGATGACCAGCGGTCAATCGCGGTTTCCGATCGCACCGAGCATCTACAAGTTTGCTCCACATGGTGCCGCCGGCACGATGGCGAGCGAGTTGATACCGCAGATGGCGAAAAAGGTCGACGAGATCGCGTTGATTAAAACCATGCACACCGAGGCGATCAATCATGATCCGGCGATCACCTATATTTGCACTGGGAATCAATTGCCCGGCAAAGCGAGTCTCGGGTCTTGGTTGAGTTACGGTCTGGGCACCGAGAATGAAAACTTGCCGGCCTTCATCGTGATGACGGCATCTTGGTCGGGACGCAAGCAAGCTCAAGCGCTCTACAACCGATTGTGGGGCAGCGGCTATTTGCCAAGCAAACACCAAGGCGTGGCGCTGCGCAGCAGCGGCGATCCCGTTTTGTACTTGTCCAATCCCGATGGGGTCGATCCTGCGGTGCGGCGACGGATGCTCGATTCGCTTTCGCGGCTCAACGGAGCGACCGCCGAGCGACTTGGGGACCCAGAAACGCACGCCCGTATCGCTCAGTACGAGATGGCGTTCCGAATGCAAACCAGCGTTCCCGAATTGGCGGACATCAGCGACGAACCGAAATACATTCTCGAAATGTACGGCCCCGACGTCACGACACCGGGCACGTTTGCCAATTGTTGTCTGATGTCTCGCCGGATGGCCGAACGAGGTGTTCGTTTTACTCAGATTTTCCATCGCGGTTGGGATCAACATGGAACGCTGCCCAAGGATCTTCCCAATCAATGTCGTGATGTCGACCAGCCTTCGGCCGCATTGCTGACCGATTTGCGACAACGCGGCATGCTTGACGATACGCTCGTCGTATGGGGCGGCGAATTCGGACGCACCATTTATTGCCAAGGCGGACTGACCCAGACCAATTATGGACGCGATCATCACCCGAAATGCTTTACCGTTTGGTTGGCCGGCGGTGGAGTCCAAGGAGGGGTGGTGCATGGCGAAACGGACGAATTTAGCTACAACGTGGTCAAAGACCCCGTGCACATTCATGATCTAAACGCCACAATCCTACATCTGATGGGGATTGATGATCAGCGGTTTACCTATCCATTTCTTGGTCTGGATCAACGTTTGACGGGGGTGGAAGAACCCCGAGTGGTGAGTGAGATCTTGAGTTGATCGGCTCGCCCTATGTCGAGAACTCTAAAGAAAACGATCTACTTTGCAAAACGAAACGCTTATTGCCTTGCTAGGCCCGTCCGCGGATCCCGTCGCTGCGGGATGGCGGTTGAGAGAACTTGCCGAAAACGAGTCGTACGACGGTGCGGATCTGATCCTTGAGCTGAGCGAGCAAGAGGACTTGGTGCGTCGCTCGGATCCCGCAATTTTGGGCGGACTGTTGCATGTGATCCATAGCTTGGTGATGCGTTCAGCCGCTGCGAGTGAAGGGGAAACCCTCGCAAAAGTCGAAACGCAACGGGTCCGACAACTCGACCAAACGCTGCCCGAGGCAACGCCCAATCGGCATTTGTTATTGCACCTCTTAGCGATGATCCAATCCGAAGATGCGCTCGCGGTCTTGCTCGATCGGCTTGAACAATCTCCGCCTGGGAAGTGGATCGAGGCGGCACAAGCGATCAGTCCCCTGATGCAAAATCCTCGCTGGAAAGTGGGATCGGTGTTTCCCCGCTTGCTGCAATGTTTACAGTACCCATCGCTAGCGGCGCCCACGCTTGATCTGGCCAACTTTCTGGCCCGCGAACACAACATCTCGCCGCATCCCGCGGCGGACAACATTTCGATGTTGAACCGTTTGCTTGGCGAAGTGAGCGCCCGGCTGGGCAACTTTGAAGAAAATCCACGCGCCTTTGGTGACGATGTAGAAACCGTGCAATCGACCTTAGGCGAGGCGGTATCACTGGCGGTGTCGTTATGCGACGCGGTCGGCTTGATCGGGGATGAGTCTTCGATTGGAAAGTTGAATCAAACCGTCGACTTAAAACATCGTCGTGTGCAATGTGAAGCGGCCGGTGCCTTGGCTCGCTTGGGCGATGAACTTGGCAAGAAACGAATCTTGGAATTGACGACCGATCCGGCCGCACGATTGCGCGCGATCGCGTATGCCGATGAACTGGGGTTTGGCGACTTGGTGGATCCCGAGTTGCGTTCGGAAACCTCCACTGCCGAAGCGGAAATGTCCCTGTGGTTGACGCAACCGCAACAGATGGGCGTGCCGCCGACATCGATCGAAGTGGTCGATTCACGTCGCATGTTGTGGCCTAGTTTTACCGATCGCGTCGACGTGCATTTGGTCCGTTTTGAATACAGTTTTGGTGAGCAACAGTACAGCAACATCGGGATCACCGGGCCGGTTACTTTTGCCATTTCCAATGATGTGGCCGATCTGCCGATCGACGATATCTACGCAATCTATGCAGGTTGGCACGCGGAGCACCCCGAGATCTTTGTGATCCCGGCGGAACAGTTCAATGTCGCTCAGCAGCGTGCGATGCAGGGCTACGTGAAGCATCTCGAGATGTTGGAATACGAAGAGATCAAACCCGCTCTATTGGGCTTTTTCCTTGATGAGCAAGCGGGCGTCTTCACCGCCCTGCGCGGTGAAATCGAGTGCATCGTGGTCACCGATGGCTTGGAAACGCTCGATCACACCATCGCAGGTCGAATTCGACCGCTGGCACCCGGAGACGTATTCAATCTCTACAAGGGGCGAAAAATGCTACGCACCTTTAATCCCTCATCGAACCCCAGTATGGATGAATGATGACATTCAAACTTGGTCCCGCTCAGGATGCTGAAAACCGAATCAAGCGTGATTTCAGCGAGTTTTCCCGGCTCTGGAGCGAGGTACGTGAAGTTTGGTTGGACGATCGTTGTCGCCAATTCGAGCAGCAACATTTATCCAATTTGGGACCAAGTTTGACCCGGTTCTCCTCGGCGTTGCAAGAGTGTTGTGAGGTGATTCGGCGTGCCGAGGAGGCACTCAACGACGATCGCGCGCGTTCAGACAGGTTAGAATAAAGCGTTTGCTGTTCTGAGATTCTTACTCGTCGTTCTTCGACGCTGTCTTTCTTTTCTGAAACGCTGCTGACAATGAAAGATTCATCCGTTGGTCCCGCTGGACTGCTCGCCCCTTCACGCCAACGCCGTTTGCTAGAGGCATTGGCGTCTCGCTTTCGCTCGAGCGTGAGCCAACAGCAAGCCTTAGCGGAGCGACATGCGTCCGAAAGCGAGCATGAGCAGACGAGCTTGAATTCGCAACGCGCCATCAAGACCGACGCGTGCCGACATCTACGGCATGAAATGCTGGTTGAATGGGATGCAAATGAAGAGCGGTTGACCAGTCAATATGAAACGCTGGCGATCAAGAACCGTCAAGAATTGAATCGTCTCGGTGCCGTTTATCGCAAAAAGGCCAGTGTGTGGAAGGATGCGATCGAGCGTAAAGTCAAAGCGAGAACGACCGCAATCCATCACCAATACAACGAACGCAAAGACAGACCGGGGAAACTCCGCGACAAAGAAATCGAGCAAATCAATCAATCGCTCAACCCCATCTATCAACACGTCGAGTGGGCGCGGGCGTTGACGTTACGGCGGCTCGATCGTCTACCCGAAGTGCTGCCAGCGCAATCAGCCGAGGACAATCAACGGCTGCCAGCCCCCAAGGATGTCCGAGAATCCATTGACGGGATTGATTTATTGACACGCCGATGCAAACAAACCGTGGTCGAGATGCAATCGGGAGCCGCATCCAAAATCGTCGATTCGTTCTACCTGCCCGCCGGGGTGGGCGTCTTTATCTTGATCTGGGCGGTCGGTGTAATGGCGCTGAAGTTCGATCCCCCTTGGTTGCCCATGGCCGCGGGGGTACCGATCGCGGGTGTGATCGGGTTCACCATCTTTCTGATCTTAATGATGCCGCTAAAACGGATGACGCGGCGACTGCATCCGGTGGTCGAACGGATTGCCCAAGCGGCCGAAGAATCAGCCGCAACGGGTCGCAAAATTGCAGCCAAGGTCGCTCAGGATGCGTCGCTCGAATTGATCAACCAACGCGATCTCCATCTTGAAACGGCGGCCCGTTGGCGATTGGAGCAACTACAACTGCTCGAAGAAACGATCAACGCAGAGCGTGAACAAGCCAAAGAACGACTGCTTCAAGCACTCACCAATGCGAACAAGGAATACAAAACGGCATGGAATCGACTCAGCGAAGCGATGATGTCCAAGGCCGATAAGCTTGCCAACCGAATCACCAGCGATTTGGCCGACACCGATCAATCGCTGGCCCAACAACGTCGTTTGGCAAGCGAAAAACGGCTGCAGGAATACGCAAGATTGGCGGATCGGCTTAAACGGGGTGTGAGTGGCGGGTTAAACCGGATCGACCAAGCGGCAAACCGGGTCGAGTCGCGTTTTCCGGATTGGCAAACGGTGCTCGACACCAGCGTGTCGGCCCCCCCAGCGACCGATTATTTGCCGGTTGGACGGCTAAGAGTCGCCCCCAGTTTGCGCAACATGCTGGACCATTCGCCAGCCCTCGATGCATCGTCCTGCGAAACTCCGCAAGCGGAGAATCCAATCTCCAACGAGATTGCCAGCCTCCAGGAACTCGAGGTGCCGGAGTGGTTGCCGATCGTACTTCACCGCCGCTTGCATAGCGGTTTGGTGATTTCAGCGCCCTCGTTTTACCTGGATGACGCGATCGATCTCGCCCACCAAGTGCTGTGGCGATTGTTGACCGGGGCGGCACCCGGGCGAGCCAAGTTGACGCTTATCGATCCGATCGGACGCGGCCAAAACTTCACAAGTTTTATGGCGTTCGCCGATCATGATCCGACGCTGGTGGGACATCGCGTCTGGACCAGTGAATCGCAAGTGAGCGAGCGGTTGGGTGAAATTGCTCAGCACATCGAAGACGTGTTGCAAGCGAGTTTGCGCGATCGGTTTCAGCGTATCGAAGACTACAATGAAGTCGCCGGTTCCATGGCGGAGCCGTACCGCGTGATCGCTGCGATCGGGTTCCCCGAAGGCTTGACCCGTGACGGCTATCGCCATTTACAGGCACTGATCGAAAGTGGGCTGCGTTGCGGCGTTTTCACGATCCTTGTCTGTGATAAGTCGAAACCATGGCCAGCAGAAACCCCGCTGCCGAAAACAAACAAGTTGTTACACCTTGATGTCAGCGACGAGGGCCAGTGGCATCTGCTCGAAGACGGGTTACAGGAATTGCCATTTGAACCGAAGACTTCCCCTCCCACTGGATTGCGCAGCGCCTTGGTGGAGCAGGTCGGATTGGCGGCGATCGCCGCGGCGCGAGTCGAGATTCCGCTGGCCGATATCTTAAAACAGGATCACGCCGCCGCCGGCTCGACCTCGGATCGAATTGAAATTCCTATCGGCAGCCAAGGGGCAAACCGGCATCTCGCGCTCGACTTGGGCGAAGGCGTTCGCCAGCATGTTTTGATCGCGGGGAAAACGGGGTCCGGCAAAAGCACGCTGTTGCACGCCATCATCACGTCCGGTGCCTACCACTACACGCCCGACGAATTGCAGTACTACCTACTCGACTTCAAAAAGGGAGTCGAGTTCAAACCGTACGCCGACGCCCACTTTCCACACGCCCGAGTGATCGGGATCGAAAGCGAGCGAGAATTTGGCCTGAGCGTACTGCAACGCCTCGATCAGGAATTGCAGCAACGGGGCGAGAAATTCCGGAGCGTCGGCGTTCAAGAACTTAGCGAATACCGCGAAGCAAGCGGCCAATCGATGCCTCGTATCATGTTGGTGATCGACGAGTTTCAAGAGCTGTTCGTGCGAGATGACCGCTTGGCTGGCGATTGCGCCATGTTACTCGATCGATTGGTGCGGCAAGGGCGTTCGTTCGGAATGCACGTGATCCTCAGTAGCCAATCGCTGGCCGGTGCGTACTCGCTGCCACGCGCCACGCTGGGTCAAATGGCGGTCCGTATCGCGATGCAGTGTAGCGATGCCGATGCCGCATTGATCCTGGCCGACGATAACACCGCGGCTAGGCTGATCGCTCGGCCCGGAGAGGCGATCTACAACGATGCCGGCGGTTTGATCGAAGGCAATCAACCCTTCCAAGTCGCTTGGCTCTCCAATACAGCCCATCGTGAAATGTTAACCGCGATTGCAAAACGCGATGAACGCGCTGTCGCATCGCTACCACCCGCCGTCGTCTTCGAAGGAAATCGCCCCTGCCGCTGGACACCGAGTCTGGCCAATCAAGTTCTCGCTGCCGCTGAGGACAAGTCGCTTTACGGCTTGCTTGGCGAAGCCGTCGAAATTGGTCCACCGGTCTCGGTTAAGTTGACGCGTGATACCGGACGCAATGTGCTGCTAATCGCGCCGGCTGAATCGCGGGGCGCGGTCATAGCTACCTGTGTGGCCAGCTTCTGCAAATCCGATCCACGCACCCAAATCATTTATTTCGAGGGGACAAGAGTCGACGATGCCGAATCGATTGCTCCATGGTTGGGTGAATCCTCGGTCTCGGCAACGATCATCAAACTGCGCGATGTCGAAAGCGAAATGGTCCGCGTGCATGGAATCGTCCAAGAACGGATGAAACAAGAGGGTGACTTTCCAGCGATCGTCTTGGTGATCGATCCACTCGAACGCTTTCGAGACCTGCGACAAGACGAGTCCTTCCAATTTTCGCTCGACGCCGCTCCAAGTTCGCTCAGCGGGGCGACGGCATTTCAAGAATGCTTGCGCGACGGGCCAGCGGTGAATGTGTTTTCGATTGTGGTCAGCGGCTCGGCGGAAACCCTCTCACGATGGTTGCCGCGTGCGTCACAGCACGATTTGGAGTTGCGGGTTCTCGGACGAATGAACCCATCGGATTCCTCGCTCTTGATCGATACCCCGATGGCCGCAGAGCTGTCGGCCGCAACGATGCTAATCTATGACGATTCGGATGGCCGAATCAGTAAGTTCCGACAATGTCATCGACCAAGCGCCGGAGACGTCAAATCATGGCTCCAATCGTAGCTCGCCGGGCGTCACCGAATCCCGCGCGCGAATCCCGCGATTGACAGATCACGCACAACTGTCGTCACGCGGACCTGCAACGCGCCATCAAACCGATTCAACGCAAGCGATTGCGGTGGCGTGAAACACAACAAGAACGCCCATTTTATCGTTTGGCACGAACAATGCGTTGTGAAACTTCTGAAAGCCACCCCTCTTTTTTGGAGCGATCACAATGTCACGCCTTCTCCCAATCGCCACGATCATCATGATGGCCATCACGTCGCCACAAGCCCGCGCCCAAATCACGCAGGTTGATGGAGCTCCGCCGCAGGCATTGCACTCAGCCCCCCTTCACGATTCGGGGTACAACGACGGGTACGACGGACACATTTACCATGACTATTGGCATCATCCGCCACACACCCCCAGCGTGACTCAATTGGACACCTACGCCGATCAACTTGCCAAAGTGGCTCGGCATCTGCACGAGGACGCTCATCGATTGTCACAAGACTACGAGCACTCGGAGTCGATCGAACGGTATGTGGACCAAATCGATCGGCTGCAACAACACATGCACCAAATCCTTCATGAAGCGGCGGAGGCGAATCGCACCTCCACCGGGTTGATCCAACACATCAAGAGCGACGTTCGCCAAGTCAAGTCTCTTTTGAATCAACTTTATCGCGAACTTCAACATCAAGGGTTTGATGGGGCGCGAACCAATGACTTTCATGCGATGGCACATATGCGTCAAGTGGTGGTTTCCGAAGCGAACCCGCTCATTCGCCAGCTTGAGGTTGCCCTCTATGGATACACCCAACCACAGGACGTGCATCGTAGCTTTCGTCATCCCGTTCCTTCGCCTTGGTATCCTCACTCTCGAAACCCGCACTCTCGAAACCCGCACTCTGGGATTCCTCACTCTGAAATCCATCACCATCACTAAACCACGACCCAACAGCCTCGCGGTTGTAATCCCCCCCCCTCGCGCGTGCGAGCGGGTTGGGGCGGTCTTCTCTACGGCTGGACGATCACCTTGCCTCGCATTCCGCTCCGCAGCCGCAGTGTGGGATTGTCGATCGTCGCCCACAAGCGAACTTGCCCCGTCACCGGTTGCAATTCGGGTGAGACAAACGTGACCTTGCCGGTGAACTTTACCGAGCGAGTCGATTCCATACCAACGCCAGGCAATTCGTCACAGATGAATTGAACCTTGCGTCCGACCAGTTCGGAGCCGAATCGGCGTCCGTCAATAAAGCATTCGGCGCGAATCGGATCAAGCGAGATGATTCGGACTAACGGCTCGCCAGCTTCCACGGGCTCACCCGGTTGCACCGTGATTTCAACGACTTGGCCCCCGACGCTCGCTTGAATCGCGTGGTCTTGCACCCGTTGCTCCGCGATTTGGACGGCTGCCTGAGTTTCGCTGGTTTGAGCAATCGCAATCTGTTGTTCGTGTTGGGCCTGTTCAATCGAGAGTTCTGCTTGGTCGACGACGAGCCGCAATTTCTCGACCTCTGAATTGCTAACCGCACCGGCAAACTTGGAATTGGCCTGCTCGCTTTGCTCCAACTCGCGAAGATGAAACTCCATCGCACGACGAGAGTAGCGTGCATCCACATCGCTGTTGCTTTTCAATGTCGCTGCCTTATGTGCGGCAACCGCCGCCTTCAATTCCATGCGAAGTCGCTCGTCGTCGAGTTGGATTAGCAACGCATCCTGGTCAACGGTCGCTCCTTCGCTAACCTCCACCCTCTTAACCACTCCGGCGATCGGCGAGGCGATAAACGTATTTTGAATGAGGGAAACTTGAGCTTCGGGGATCTCAATCGTCTGCGGCGCGCTCGGCTGTTGTGCCATGCTGGGCGTGCACGTCACCCACGTGAACAGGGCGACCCACGTGAGTAGCGAGAATCCAACCAGGGTTTCATCGTAGCGGTAGCGTGCAATCATCACAGGGCTCGGCAAGTCGGTGTGGGGGACGTTGGATGCGAGAGAAAGCCCACGAAGTAGGGTGCTTCCACTACAATCCATGTTTACAAATCGCTAGGGAAATCATTTCGCTGTATTCGCTTGCCCCGAGTTCGCACTTCTGGCTCACAATCCCCAGCGTGGCGAGCCAACTCAATCAAGTGACAACACAATCAAATGACGCAGTTTTCTGCCAACCATTGCTTAGTAATCTAAGAGATTTCTCGACTTAACGGAACGGAAAAATGAAAGAATCGCCCACTCTAGCTCTCGTCATCTCTACGGTTGAATTGGAAGTGGACGCCAATCGGTTGGCGAGGGAATTGGTGTCCGAGTCACTCGCCGCTTGTGTGCAAATCGATGGCCCGATCCAAAGTTGCTATCGATGGAATGACCAAGTGGAACATGCGACTGAATATCGCTTGATGATCAAAACGACATTAACGGTTTGGCCGACGTTAAAGGAACGTCTATTGAAACTGCATCCCTACGATGAACCGGAGATCATCATGGTTCCGATTGCGGATGCGAGTGAAGGCTACGGTGCATGGGTCGTGGACCAGACGACCTAGCGTTGTGCAAAAGCCCTAGCGTTGTGCAAAAGCTCTGTCCGAAAACCTTGACGGCAGCCCGCGCCGTGGCTCACCGAATCGTAGGCCTCACTTGCTACAGCAACACCAACACCCCGATCGCGGCAGCTCCGATTGCGGTCACAAGCACCGCCGCAGCGGCGGTATCCAATGCGTCACCGATCTCCGGATGACGTTGTGCGTGTAACACTCGAACGAGTCGTTCGATCGCAGTGTTCATCAACTCCGCAGCGATGACGACCGTGATCGCGAGGATCAACACCGCCCATCTCCACCACTCAAATTCGAGATACGTGGCAATCCCCAACACCACGATTGAAGCCAAGACGTGGATTTGCAAACTGGATTGATCCCGCAACGAGATCCCCAGTCCACGAAAAGCAACCGCAAATTTGAGCCCAAAGATTCGCATCGCTTGCATCACTCGAGTCCCTCAACCCCAGGCGGTGGAATCAATTGTCCCCCAACACTCCCAAGTCGTGGGGACGGCCAAAAACGAGGCTCGACCATGAAGCCGAAACCAACATTATCGCGTCCACTATCGACATTGATGCCCACACGAACCAAGAACGATTCGCCGATCCGAGTCAATCCATAGGATTGACCAATGTTTCCGGTCGCACCAAAGTCGTAGGTCATTCCGGACGAGGCAATCCATTTTTCATTGAGTCGATAATCCATCGTGCTGCGGAATACCGTGCTGCTGATTGGCCCTTCGAGCGATAACAAGCCAAGGTAGACTTCGCCTACGCCGGGACGACTGGTGCGCACCCCTGCGCTGATCGAACGCAGCCCCGAATCAAACAGATCGAAATAGCCATCGCTTAGCAAACTGACACGGTCCCCAATGTGGTAGGCGGAATCATAGGTTGCCGGCCCCACCGTCTCGCCGAAATTGTCTCGATCCGCTTCGGGAAAGATCAACACATCGGTATTGAAATGGAACAGATCCACAATGCGTTCACGTCCTGGCAACCCACGTTTGGTTTGAAAACGTTGATCGAGTCCGAGTCTCACTTGTTGCAAATCGTCCGCAATCACATCGCTGCCACTGACGACATACTTTTGCGTGCCATGGCGAAGGGCGTAAGTGCGAGGATCGAAGGTGCCTGGCAAAACCCCAGCGTAGTCACTGGTAATGAATCGACGACGAAATTGTTGTTGTGCGTGGTCGTCCAAGGCATCGTACATCGGCAATTCATCGAGATCGGTATCGCTGTCGGCGTAGAAGTAGTCCACATTCCAATCCAACTTGTGAGCCAAACCACGGATATTTAGCAAACTGCTTTGGATGGTGGGGTCGACGCGTGACATCGGCAAACTCGCTCGAATCCCCCCTTGGCCTAACAATCGTGTTAACGAATCACCGTCGCTGGCCTCGCCATAGTGGGCCGCTTCTCCGGAAATGTAGGGGACGACTTTGATCGGTCCGGTTTGAAGGGGCAGTGACAATTCTTGGCGCGTTCGCGCCACCACGCCTTCGCTTTGGATTTCTCCGGGAAGCGTCGACATGCCGGCCGCTTCGACAGGATCGTCCGCGGTGTCCGCGACATTCAGTCGTGAATAACCGATGTGATTGTGCGCCGACCATGTAAACAGGTCCGCCAGCAATGACCCTCCGATCAAGTAATGATCCAGCGCCGGTAGCTGCTCGGTCTCTTGAAAGAAGTCGTTGACCTGAGCCTGAGCCGATAGCTCCAACAGATTGCTGTTGTAGTATTTGCGTAGTCGTATCGAGGTATCGCGGTTCTTACTCTGATCCCATTCCTGTTCGTAATATTGCTCGAGGAAGTTGCGATCACTGATCGCGCCAACTTCGGCAATGAACTCGTAATCATTCGGCAGGACGTGTCGGTGCTGGAAGATTGCTTTGCCACGCAGCGTTTCTTCGGGCGTCAAATTTTTGCGTCCACCGCCGAGCGTGTCGGTCCCCTTGTCGTCGATCCCCCAAACATCCAAGACTCCGTTGACAGGACCTGGAACGCCCAACAGGGCCGGAAATTGGTAGCTCATCATCGTGCCGAGCGCCGGACCACGGTCGCTCAAATAGTCGGTCGACAACTCCCATTTCAAGCCTTCGGGGGCATTCTCGATCCCGAACAACTGCAGCAGGTTAAAGTCCAGCAGCACTTGGTTGCCAAAGATGCTGTCGTTTCGAACGTTCACCCCACTGACGAAAAATGTGGGTTCACGCAGGGAGGTTGCAAATCTCGGCCAATACAAGATGGGGACACCCCCAAAGTACGTAAAGTTATCGCGACTGCTGACAAACGGATCACGGCGTACCGATGCAACTCCGGTGATCGGATCGGCGACCATCGTGTTTCGATCGGTTAATTGCAATTGTTCGCTTTGCAGCCAATAGCGAGGCACGCCCATGCGGCTGCTCGTCACCGCAGCATCGAACGCGACAAAGTTACCGCGGGCGACTTGTTGCAACACGTCCGCTTTTAAACGGACGATCCCTTGGTAATTGGGAATCGTCGTGATCGTTTCGGCATCGAGCACGATCCCTTTTTCGCTGTTGACGTTGTAGTACATCGATTCGGCGTAGATCACTCGCTCGCCTTGGCGGACAACAATGTCCCCTTCCAAATAGAGCTCGCCTTGGGCCTGCGATAAATCCGCCGATCCATTGAACAGATTGGTCACCAAGGGAAGCCAACCGACAATCCGATCGGCCGACAACGAGATCGTGCCCAATTCCATCAGATCGCCGCCTGGCATTTGTGCCGTCACGTCGCGCACCAGCACGGTGACCCCGCCGCGGGCGATGACGACGGTTTCGCCTAACTCAGGACGGTTGATGGTTTCAATTTGAGGTGGCATCGTGGTACCACGTGCCAGAAACTCGATACTGCGTGTTCCGCCGCCAACAAAGAACTGGAATCCGCCACTCGTGGCGCCATCGGATAACGTGATCGGGGGCGGTGGAATCGGTGTGCCATCAGCCGGTAGCAACAAGTTCGGAGCGACGCTTTCGCTGACTTGCGGTCGCAGTTGGGATGCATAGGGAGAGTCCCCCGACAAAATTTGTTGCGTGGGCCCCTGTGCCGGTTGGAACGCATCAGCCGACATGCCCCGTTCGGACATGTCCCATGCGGGAACACTCGGATTCGCAAAATCGGGTTGTTGCAATTGCCCCGTCTGATACTGGGTTTGCACGACGTTGCCCGAATTCTGCTGGCCCGAATTCTGCTGGCTCGCATCCTGCTCTAGCGCAAGCGATTCGGAATGGGACGCGAGCCCCAATCGAGTCGGTTTAGGCGACTTCAGAAAACGAACCAAACGAGGGACTTGGTCGGGGCTGCCGCGATACAGCGGCGCTTGGACTTCAGGATCCACCAGCGTCAAGAAATTCATCACGCGAGGCCCAGAGCGCGTGCCATCGGCCAAGGGTATCCCGTCGGCGACGACTTCGGTGCGAACTTGCCCCACGTCACCACTGACGACCACCAGGATCGAGGCAGCGGAAACTTGGGTTTCGCCATGCCGCAGCAGACAATCCCCTTCGAGCAGCGAGGCTTGCGAGGTGCCAATCGCCCAGCGATAGATCACATTACCACTGACTTGAACCGGATCCGCACTGACATCGCGTTCGCTCGCCATAGCGGTCGTTTGCACTGCAAACGCTAACAAAACAAACGCCATCGCCGCGCTCAGCGGAATTCTCAATGGACGCGCGAACCCCGGTGCCAGCTCACGCGTGAAGCGTCGAAACCTGGCTAATCGATTATCGGTGGTGGCGTCCTTGCCGACCAAGAGCGTGGTATCCCCAGAGTAAAAGTCGTTTCGCGGAGTATACGAATGCTTTTCCTCCGGTCACAACCGTGAAAATCACGTGCTAACGCGGGAAAATCACCCTTGTCGCAAAATTATTTGCGTGGAACACAGTGAAACACGACCACGCCCCGCAAATATGGGGGGGACGATGCGATACGGGCCTCCCTTTGGAGCAATCGAACGTGCGCTCATTACCGCGCCCTCAATTACCGCGACCCCGGTTTGATTCATTGGATCACGGATTCCTTGCGGCGATGTGTTTCATCCCTCGACGCGTGGCGGCTTATTGATTCAGTGCGTTATATCGGATTCACGATCAACCGCAGGGCGCAAGCATGAGTTGCTAAAACTTCCGAGTTGACGCCACATTTGCTTGCACGGCTTTCATCCCCCTGGCTCCGCTTCCATTTACACCAACGGCGTTAACAACTTAACCGCGGGTAAGGGTCTTGCGAGCATCGCAAGTAAGCTCCACCCCTGAGATGCGATCGCCCACGACTTTTCCGTCGCACCGCTACAAAACCACCCGATAGAGCGTCAAAGAAAGTGCGATTAATCGCTAGCCCGCGGTTCTCAGCCGAGAACCGAACGATAACGCAACGTCAAAGAGCATAAGCAAGGGTAAATCACTCATGACTCGGTCCCTTGCTAACGCGTCGGGTTGTGATTTGATGGAAAAACTCGATCGTCGATTTAGGCGAGATTGCGCTCACGGTGAACGCTACGGCTTCATCGAAGCTTGTTCGGCACGCAGGCGGAAAATGTCATCCAGTCGACGACGAATCAACGACCCCCACAATTCGTAACCGTGCTCATTCATGTGCAATTTATCGGCAACAAACAACTCCGGTCGTGGTTGATCATCCGCCGTCAAATAATGCTCGGCGGTCGGGATCAAATAGGTGTCCGGCGTCGTCAACGCAATCTCCTTCAACAAGGCATTGACCGCTCGAATCTTGTCCCAAGCGGCGAACCGACTCTCAGTAGGTGTAACCTCGACCAACCCGATCGCCGCATTGGGCTGATGAGCTTGCGACACCCCAATGATGTACCGCACCCACGCTTCGATCTGCTCTAGCGAGTGGTCACCGGTCCGCCCGGCAACATCATTGGCGACGAAGACCACGAGGCCGCGGTATTGATGGGGCTCAATCACACGTTTGGCAAAGACCGCCAAATCGCTGAACTTAGCCCCACCATACCCGCGCTCGATACAGCGGTAGGGAGCCATGTCCTGGGCGATTGAATCCCAAAGGCGAATGCTGCTGCTACCGATGAACAGAATCGATTCTTCGTTGCTTCGAACCGATTCGTTTTTTTCCTCGAGGGCGACAATACTGGTTTCCCAGCGTTCCAGAGCCGCCTCGCGATCGGCATCGGAAATGGGGACCTCCACCGGGGATGGCACCGTGACGTTCTCGTCCGGGGACGCGGTATCTTGGCCCCTGGTGATCGAACTTACTGAAAAACACAGGCAAAGTGTGAGCGGAGCAATAACGGGTCGAAAACAATCGTTCATGGGGAAGAGTCAGCAGAGGAGGGGACGGGTTTCATCGCACATAACTACCCCCGTTATAGTTCAGCCGAAGGCAGTCATCAGGGGAATCGACTTCCTTTGTTGGCTGTCGCTTAAAAAGCCTCAGCGGAACGGGGGGACATATTCGCCGTGCGATCCTAATTGTCCAACAAAAAACCCCGCTTGAAAACCAAACAGGGCTTCCAAACGGGGCTTCACAGAGGGGGGGCGTCTGTCTTGCGAAAGACGGTCGTTGCTTCTCTCAACGCGACTATGGCGTATAGCCGTGCTGTGGCTCTTCACCGAACAACAGCATCATGCCTCCGCCACCTTGCGACTTGCTGTTGTAGGTATAGCCGGCTTCGAGCGCTCGTGCGATCCGCTCGGACGCTTCGGACAGATGAGCATAGGAATAGGCATCCATCTTCTTGCCACACTTTTTCATCGAAGCATCAATTCGCGTACGTAGCTCTTTTAATTCCATGCGGGCAAGATTGCTGATGGGATTATGAGCCGCATTGGAATTCTTTTGTTCCAAGACAAGGTCCACAAGACGTTGCATGTGTTCACGTTGCAAGTTGCGACGAAGCGAGCTGATCATGGGCTTGCGATCGTTGCGGGCTTCGGGGCACTCGAGATCGAGTTCCGTCCACACGGCTTTACTAAGCGTTTCCAACAGTTCGGGAAGCGTCAACGCATCCTGATCCGCTGGCAATCGCATTTCATTGTCGTAAACACGACGCAGCGTCGTCGGGTTCATCAACATCGTTAATGAACTCGCTTGGGCAGCCAAGATTCGATCATGGATCGGCCAAGTCGATTCGCTATTCATCGATCCATGTCCACCGCCGTCGAGCCACTTGTCGACACTCATACGCTCAAGCAATTCCGGGGTTAAACCGTATGCTTCATCGGTGAAGGAAGTGTCGATGACAAACTTCAATGCATCGCGTTGCTGCTCTGCGGGAACCACTTCCACGGGCGGACGGTTGCCTGGGTCGCCCTTCTTGTCGCGGTAGATAAATGCACCGCCAACCCAGTTCGCCATCATGCTAACGCTGCGAGTTTGCAACCCCAGCGTCAACTCATAACCACGACGAGCCTTGGCCCAACTGTCACCATCTTTAACGAAGCGATCGAGCAAACGATCTCGATACAGTCCGACAAGCTTGGTTTGTTCTTTGCAATACTCAAGCGGATCCGCTGCAAAGTCATAACGTCGAGCCAACGGATCAGGACCGCTAGTGTCTTCGTCGGTGGCGTATTGCAGTTCAGGTTCGCTGCATCGTTTGAGGATTTCCGGCAACTTCTTCTCGTCGGCCGTGTAGCCATACTCAATGGCCCAGTGATCATAGGGTCCGATGTCGATCATCGCATAATCACCCTGGGTCTCCCCCGCTTCGAAGCGGTAGTTGATCGGCGAGTAATCCATCACCGATGCGGCAAAGGTTTTCTTGCCTTTGACATCGTTGCTGTTGATATCCGCCAACTTCATCATCGCAGAGGCTTTGAAGTTATGACGCAATCCGAGCGTGTGGCCGACTTCGTGGGCCACCAGATCCGCAAGCAATGGACCGACAAACCATTCCGGCATGCCATCAAGAAGCTCATCCGCTTCCGATTTGGATTCCTCGGCATCGGATTTCGGCTCTGGGGTGTCTTCGGCTACCTTTTCCTCTTCGGCTTTTGCCGCTTCGGATGGCTTGCCGGCATCCGGAGCAGTCTCTTGCTTGCCCTCCTCAACCTTGGCAGCCTTCTCGGCCGCTTCTTTCTTCTTCTTTTTCTTTTTCTTCGCGATCTCTTCGTCAGCCAGTAGAGCGAGGCTCCAGTTCATGCGAGCGATCGCGAGATCAAGATTCTTGCCACTGGCGGCCATGCAGAGGCCGTTCTTTTGACTGATTTGACCGAACAATCCGTCATACTCATCGTCACCTAACAATGACGAGTCAGCCTGAGCCATCGCGTAACCCGCCATGGGAGCGTGCGATTGACGAGCATGCTGAATCTTCAGATTGGCGGTGTCTTCAGGACGCGCGAAGCGAATGCGTGGATCCCAGTTGGGATGCTGCGCAAGCCAGGCGAGCGTTTCAGGACTCGTCCCTTCCATTGCCAATTGAGGCATCAAATCGTGATAATTGAAATTGAAATGGCGAATCCAACCATCCGTCAAGATAATATCGGCATCGAGGATTTGGCCCGTTTCGGGATGCACGCGACTTGGACCAATCGCGGTGCCGACGTCATTGTTCAACCAACGAATGAAGTTGTAACGAACATCCTCGGGGTTTTTCTCCATATGAGCGCCACTGACGGCGTCTTGGTACTCGATCACAATCGCGTCGACGAGCCCCACCTTTTCAAAGGCCTTGTTCCAATAGTCGACACCGTTCTTGATCCAGCGGCGATAGCGTACCGGAGCGGTATGCTCGACATAAAACCGAATCGGTTCCTTGGGAGGGCTGAGTTTTAGTTTGCTGTCGCGTTTTTCCAGGTTCCAACGATTGATATAACGTACCCGGGTGTCATCGTCCTCGTAGAGGCTTAGGTCCGAGAACGAAGTCGTAAAGTAGCCGATTCGCTCGTCCGCTTTGCGAGGCTTAAAACCGTTCTTCGAACTGGGAACTTCGCTAAACGAATAGTGGATGGTTTGCAATTTCCCCGCGCCGCCCACAATCTCGAATGCGATCTCAACGTTTTCGGGAAAAACCTTGGCCGATTCAATCTTTTGCAACCGGGTGTTACTTACACGAACCGAAGCGCCGAAGAAACGACTCGCGTTACCGACCAACAATGCATCCAGGTCGACAACCGGCCCCCCGTTGGGTCCGGTTGCGAGAATGGGAACATCCAACAGGACTTCATCGGTGAACAAGCGTTTGACGGATGCTTTGGATTCCGCATCGCCCGTGGCTCGAATCTCAAGGTTCGGTGAAATCAATGCCAAGCGATCGCCATAACGACGCCACTGGACCACCCAGTCACCCGATTGCAATCCTGCAAATTTGTCACCACTGCCAACAGTCAAGGCAATGAAGTAGCTCTTGCCTGCAAACGCTTTAGGAAGCTCTCCCAAAAGCTGGGCGTCTTTTTCACGTTGCCATAGATTGAACAATCCTTTCGGATTCTGTTGATCCGATACCGGCACGGCAGTATAGCCCTCACTGACTTTGTCAAACGGTGCTAGGTCGGCATAGCTAAACGGGACAACCGCGACCGCAAAGAGTGCGGCGGCAAGACATTGAATCGGTTTTATTCGGATCACTTCGGCTCTCTTTTTATATTGCCAGAACGTTGTGTATTGCCAGAAAATGGGAGCTCGGACGGCAGGAAACCGAGTGTTCTGCTGACGATGTAGCCCACTCGATTCTCGCTGCAGAGAAAGAACGCTGGTGCTCTAGGATAGGTCGCACGATTGCGCATTCCGTTCATTACGAAGCTGAGTTTAAGATTGGTTCATCCAACCGCCCCGCTTTATCCACTTTACCCGATAAATCGTTAGAGGCCATCGACGAAAATGGAGAAACCCTCTGGACAACATTCCCATGACGAGGCTGCGAGACAGGCATGATGGAGGCGATCAGCATCGTTACCCGACGCGTCAGCGAGGGGCATCAGCGAGGGAACGAGTCAAACGTGATCTCCCCTCGCTGAGGCGCCAGGTTAGGAAATAGCGGGGTTTGATCGCGGTGGTGCGAGCACCGCAGCTAACGCCCTGCGGCTCATTTTGCGAAAAGACCTCCGCTTGAATGCGTCGTGCTGAGAGAGCCCCCCCCGGTGTGCGGAAACGAGCATGAGCCCGGTAACGAAGCAAATGGGGGTGCACGACAACGCAGGAACAACCCGCTAAATGAAAGCTTAAGCGAATGCTAGCTAAATGTTGGCCCTATCGTAGGACGCGACTCGGCGGTTGCGTGTGCGGTGGCGGTCTTCGCTGCCGATGTTCACGGCCAGGACATGGGCACCGACAGCATGTGTTCACGGCCAGGACGACAAGCTCATGGACAAGCCCGCACAACGAGGGGCGGTGTAGGAGGGGAACACTCAGAGAACCGGTGCCGCGTCCTCTCCCTACACCGGCTGTGGAATCAAGACGCCATAAATTTCGATCGTGTTGCCTTCATCATCCAAAATCGGTTGACCGCGAATGAGCAACGTTTGGTAATCCCCGCTCGCGTCACGCTGACGTATCTGAAGCTCGTAGGCGTCACCGGACTCCTTCGCGGCATTGATCGCGTCTCGCATCATTTCGCGATCATCGGGATGGACCATCGCGACATATTCGATCGCCGATGGCACGCCCTGCTCTCGATCGCGGCCCGCCAACTCGAACACTTCATCACTCCAAGTGACTTCCTCGGTGATCGCATCGTAAGACCACGTTGCCAATCCGGCGAGCGATTGCAAATCCTTGAGCCGGCGCCGACTGCGGCGTAATTCGTTCTCGGTCTGTTTACGCAGCGAGATATCTCGAATGGACGAAATCAGCATCGTTTCCCCATTGAGCTCGGTGACTCGATTGCTAATCAAGACATCGATAGGATGACCGTCTCGGTGCCGCAATTGAGCTTCGAAGTTATCGATCCAATCCTTGCGGTCAAGTTCGGCCATCAATTCATCGCGCCGCTTCTCACACATCCAAAGATTCAATTCGGTCATCAACTTGCCGACAATTTCCGCTTCGCTGTAACCCATTAAATGGCGGAACGCTTGGTTTGCCTCGACCACTCGTGTCGACGACGATCGGATTAAAAGCCCCGCGTCCGGAGAATGGGTAAAAAGGACCGAATAGCGGGATTCTCGCTCGTGATTGAGGTTGCGTTGATCACGGCGTAAACGCGTGCGCGCTGCGATTTCGCTGTTCCCATGCCCCGCGGACTCGTACAGTGAAATGGCGAGGTCTAAATCTCCCTGTTCCGTCGCGGCCCGAGCGAACTCGAGATTGAGTTCGACGCGCAGATCACGCGCCCGCCGGTTTTCAGACCATACTTCCAACGCTTCGGTGACCAGCGCTTCGGCCAAGCGAAACCCTTCGTAATGGTTCGCCGCACTAGCCGTTTTCAAATGCCCTTGGGCGCGTTTGACCAACCGGGCACTCTCCTCGTGCTCGCGTTGCATATGCAGCGCCAAGTGAAATTGATCGACATTGGCGTAACGCTCACTTGGCTCGGTCGCCATCGCCCTTCGCGCGATGTCCATCAATTCGCCCTGGATGTTGGTGGGGCGAATCTCGTTCTCCGCTGCCGCTTGGATGCACTCCAACAGGGTCTCGCCGTGATGAGGCGGATATCCTGTCAAGATTTGAAACAGGATCGCGCCCAACAAATAAACGTCGGTCGCAAACGAAACATGCCGGTGGTCTCCGGTGGCCAGCTCGGGGGCCATGTAGGCGGGCGTGCCCCCAATCGAATGACCGATCATATCGCTCGATTCATTCGGAGCATGGCTGATCGCGAGTCCCCAATCGGCCAACAAGACTTCGCCGAAACGGCCGAGCATGACGTTTTCCGGCTTGATGTCACGATGAATCAAGCCGCGCGAATGTGCGTAACGAATCGCATCGGCGACTCGCATCAACGTTTGCACATTTTCGCCGAGCGACTTGTCCTTGATTTGTTGGTCCCAACTCGTTCCATCGACTCGTTTCATCGAATAGAACAAACCGCCATCTTGATCGGTACAGACTTCATGCAACGCGATGACGTTGGGGTGGTCCAAGCCGCCAATCACCCGTGCTTCGGTCAAAAATCGATGGCGGGCCGAAGCGTCTTGGGAAAGATGGTCCCGCAAAGACTTGATCGCCACTTCGCGGTCGACGGCGCGTTGATGCGCTTGGTAAACGATCCCTGTCCCGCCCGCGCCGAGTTCCCCCACCAAACGATAGTCGGCATCACACGGCTTGCCGCCGCCAATCATGGCTACCCTTCGCATAGGAAGGAAACCCAAATCCTCACATTCAAGCGGAACCGACTTCAGGTTCGGCAACGCGATCGTTTCGAGATCGGCGCTGGGCGGCGTTTCACGCTCGCTGTGGAACCCGTCTTGCTCGATTGCCTGCCACGCCGGGTGAGCTAATTGCGAGGTACTCGAGAGCACGATGGTCTTCTCATCCGAAGGCATCGACGCGAGCCGCGCTCTCCATTGAGAATCGTTCAGCACCGCCGTGATCAGGTTATGGTCGCTTCGACTCGCGTCGGATTCATCGGTAGCGGGTTTCAATGCCATAGATCTAGGGCGGACGTTGAGAGAGGGCTCGAAAAGTGAGACGGGGGAGGCATTAAAATGAGACGGGGCTTCATGAATACTCGCAATGCGCCATGAATACGCGCAACGCGACATGAATACGCACAACGCGTCGACTTTCAATCGCGAGTGATCGTCGCTGGTATTTTACCCGAAGTGGCAGCTTAGGCTAGGCAAATTCATCGTTCCAGTGCCCCAAGCAACGCGTGATGTAGCGTTTCCTAGGACAGGGGGCATTGGCTGCGTTTCGTAGGTTATTCGCGACGCATTGACTTTGCGGATCGTGGCCGCCGCGTTCCACAGCCCCCCTTCGCTTCCTGAGCCAACGCTTCCTGAGCCGACCGGCAACGTCAGCCATGATTGCCGGGTAACGTAAGCGAGTTTGGCCCCCGGTAACGCGTCGCGAGGGTAATCGCCGCGACGGTAAGTGGGGCCACGGCAAGCGAGCCTCCGTCCCCCGCTCAGTGCACACCGCGACAAAACCAGGGGTGGGTATCGAGTGAGAACAAAACGTAAGACGCCGACGTTACCCTCGCCCCCCCTCCTGCGGACGCCAGGGGGCGGAGGGTTCCCCGCGGAACACAACCAAACGACGGAGCGAGAAATTCAAGATCAATCCAACCAACGTCGCGATCAACTTGGCACTCGCCGGTCCGATCACCGCCATCAACGAAGCGGTCACGTACCAATCCACCACACCGACCGGAAGCACCGCTAGAGAGTACATCCCGATCTCGCCCAAACGTCCCCAACGAGATTGGTGACGAAAAAGAAGCTGGATGCACATCGCGTAGTTCAGTATCGCTGCGACGACAAAGGCGACCGGGGCCGCGATTCCCACCGTGAAATCCAACTGCAACATCAGCAAAAAGATCGCGAGGTTCAACACCGCGCAAACGCCACCGACAAACAAATAAAACAGAAACTGGACCGGCGCCGGCAACGTGGCCGCGTTGTAGCGGAGGATGCAGTACAACGCCCGAAATCCGTCTCGCACCCCAATCTTCTTGCCTTCCTCGTACGTCCGTCCCATGTAGGAGATGCCCATCTCGACAATTCGCACGCGGCGCTGAGCGACCGCGGCAATCACCTCGGGCTCAAATCCGAACCGTTTCTCGTGCAGGGGGATCGATTGCAGCAACTCACGCTTGAAAACCTTGTAGCAGGTTTCCATGTCGGTCAAATTCAAGTCGGTACACATGTTCGACAGGAACGTCAAAAACTTGTTTCCCATCGAATGCCAAAAGTACAGCACGCGGTGGACGCCGTGCGAGAGAAAACGAGACCCGATGCTGACATCGGCTTGATCCTGCAGGAGTGGCTCGAGCAAGCGGAGCAAATCTTGCGGATTGTATTCGAGATCGGCGTCTTGGATCGCGATAAAGTCACCGGTCGCAGCGGCGATCCCGGTGTGCAACGCGGCTCCCTTTCCCATGTTCACGCGATGCATCAAAACCGAGACGTCGTCATACTTCTGAGCCAACGCCACGGCAATCTCGCCGCCCCGATTGGTCGAGCAATCATCAATGATGATGATTTCCAACGACAACCGCTCCGACGCGATCTGGTGGACCCGCTCGACACATTTCTCTAGCGTCGCCTCTTCGTTGTAACTCGGGATCAGCACGGTCAAGACGTGATGGCCCGATTGATCCGTCGTGCGCGTTGGCGTTGAAAGGTCCAAGGTAAGTCGGGCTCAAGCGAGAACAGATGGAGGAGACGCCAAACGCTCACTCCCCCCAACCGTTGGCTGCATGCGGGGCGATCGCGAACACCTGTCGAGTATACTTGCGTGAGATGTGCCGACAAACCCCGTGGAAACCCCACGCTCGACCGAGCAGTCCACCGTCCGAACGACTGCGGTCGGAATCCGCTGCGGAGTGACGGCTCGTGCGAAGAAAAGCGGGCGACGAAAAGCCGGCGACCATCCGCAGCTTGGCGAACTTAGAATCGCATCAACAAATACGGCCCCGTCTCGCTGTCACCCCGGCCGACCTGCTGCCAACCTCGTGAACGGTAGAAAGCGAGCGCTGCGGAATTGCTTGCCGCACATTTGAGTGACCACGGGCGTGGGAGAGTCAACGATTCCAACAATGCCGATCCAACCCCACGGCGTTGAAACCGCGGATCGACGTAAAGATGATGAATAAACGAGTCCGCTTCCCAAACCGAGATGAATCCAGCGATTGCCTTGTCCTGGACCACCGCAACCCAGATCCGCTCTCCCGCGGTTGCGGCGGCAAACGCATCGGCAGCCGACTGATGTGCCACAGGCTGATGTGCCACGTACCACGACGCGGTTTGCAATATGTCCCGATAGATCAAGGCTACGTTGGCAATGTCATCTTCAGCAACGGGTCTGATAACGATCATTGCTTCCGCCGTATGACATGCCCCCTGAGCACGTGCCCGCCACCTCCGAGCAACGACACTCTAGAGCAATTTGACAAAGGAAGAGGGAATCAAGCTGTAACTGCGTACGCCAGAACATGGTCCACGGCCTAGCGAGGGTAGCGACAGCAAAATTAAAAATACCTAGTCTTGCATCGTTCGTTCAAGATGTTTCTTCAAAAACGTTTTCAGTTTGCGGCTTCGGGCATGCTTCAATTCCGTCAACTGCAACGTCATTTCGGCGTGATGGGCGTCAGCGGGTCGCAACGGGCCATTCAACCCGAGCGAGCTGAGTTGATCAAGATCGAATGCTTCCTGCGGTCCCGCCAACGTGACCTTGATTGCGTCCGGAGTCTTTGTCTCGACTTCTGCCCACGCTTGTTCGTGTCCATTGGGGCGCACTTCGACGCGGTCGGGGGCAGCAAATCGCAGCGAATCGACCCCCGCGACTTGCTCGAGCAATTTCAGCGTCATGTCGGCAAGTTCCAGCGGCCACTCCGGCTGTGAATCCGCTGGGAATCCTTTGCCGAGTGAATGCCAGCGTCGCCCGAGCACTTGCCAGGGATGCGTTGCAGCGTCCTGGTCGGGATTCGGCTTGGCATCGGATGGCTGCGTTGCCTTCGTGGTTGCCTTCGCGGCTACCTTCGCGGTTGCTTTCGCCGTCACCGCCGCTTTCTTTGGCGTGGATTTGCGAGCGGCTACTGTTTTGCCCAGCTTCGGCAAGGCCTTTCGTTTTACCGTCGCGGAAACGTGATGCCCCAGCGCTTCGGCCAGGAACGGTGCGGTCGAAGAGACGATCCCTTTTTGTTTTTTCCCCATGCATGTTTCCGCCAAGGCTTCAGGGGTCCCTTCGAAGACGATTTGGCCCCCTTGAGCGCCTGCCCCTGGCCCCATGTCGATGACCCAATCGGCACACTTGATCACATCCAGGTTGTGTTCGATCACGACGACGGTGTTGCCCATTTCCACCAAGCGTTGCATCACGCCAAGTAGTTTGTCGATATCGTCAAAGTGCAATCCGGTAGTCGGCTCGTCGAGCACATAGAGTGTTCGCCCCGTCAT
Organism: Novipirellula galeiformis; assembly: GCF_007860095.1. NCBI lineage: Bacteria > Pseudomonadati > Planctomycetota > Planctomycetia > Pirellulales > Pirellulaceae > Novipirellula > Novipirellula galeiformis. Next base: position 48,060 of record NZ_SJPT01000016.1, read on the forward strand.
TGGCCGAGCCAGTTCCGCAGCAAGTTTGACGCGTTGGGCTTCGCCGCCCGACAGCGTTGGTGCCGATTGTCCGAGCGTCACATACTCGAGCCCGACATCGCAGATCGTTTGCAAGATCCGCGAAATCTTGGGGTAATCGGCAAACAACTCAAGCGCTTCGCCGCATTGCATTTCCAACACATCGGCGATCGACGCGCCATGCAACTTGACCTCCAAAACATCGGGATGGTAACGACGCGATTGGCACTCTTCGCAGGGCACCCAGACATCGGGCAGAAAATGCATCTCGATCTTGAGTTGCCCGCTGCCTTCGCAGGTGTCACAGCGACCGCCGGCCACATTAAAACTAAAGGTTCGTGAAGTGAACCGTCGCTCCGCGGCTTCGGGCAGTTCGGCGAACAATTGACGGATCAAATCGAACACTCCCGTGTAGGTTGCCGGATTGCTCGTCGGGCTGTTGCCCAGCGGGGTTTGATCGACTTGAATCACCTTGTCGATGAAGCGAACTCCTTCGAGTTTTTCGTAGCGACCGGGACGGAGTCGAGCGCGATGCAGTCGCCTCGCCAGTGCAGGATACAAGACGCCTTCGATCAGCGAACTTTTACCGCTGCCGCTGGGACCGGTAACGGCCGTCAACACGCCGAGCGGAAGGTTTAAATCAACGCCGCGGAGATTATTCACGCGAACGCCGCTAAGCTTCAATAGCTGGACATAGGGTGATCCGTTTGCGGCAAAGGTGGGACGTCGATGGGAGGGGATCGGAATCGATTTGCTGCCGTTGATATAGCCTGCGGTCACGGATTGCTCGATTGGCTCGACTCGGGTTGGTTCACCCCGCGCGACGATGCGACCGCCGTAGCGTCCCGCACGCGGTCCAAAGTCCACCAAATAATCGCTGCTGGCGATGACGTCATGGTCATGTTCGACGACCAGCAAGGTATTGCCTAAATCTCGCAGTCGATGCAGGGCTCCGATCAATCGCAAATTGTCTCGCGGGTGCAAGCCGATCGTCGGCTCGTCCAAGACATACAGCACACCACAAAGCCCACTTCCCAATTGAGCGGCCAAGCGAATCCGTTGCGCTTCGCCGCCGGACAACGTCGCCGCACCACGGTGTAAGGATAAATAATCGAGTCCCACGTCCAACAGGAAGCGAGCTCGCGAGCTGATTTCACGCACCAATTCGCCCGCGATCTTGCGTTCTCGCTTGTCGAGTTTCCAGCGGTCGACTTGATCGGCGAGTCGGGTCAGCGGCATGTGGACGATATCGGCCATCGTTAATTCGCGCCAACGCACCGCAGCGGCATCCTCTTGTAAACGCGAACCATCACACGCGCTACAATCAATCTCGTCAACAAATTGCTCTAGTTTGCCACGTAGTCCCGGCGTCAAACGAGCGGCTTCGGCAAGCGCCGGGTAAAACCCTTTGAATTGGTAGCGGAACAGCGGGACGTCCGTTTTGCGATGCTTCTTGGCGACATCGCGATCGCTTTCGCACACGTCGATCCAACGTTCTCCCATGCCGTGAAACAAAGTACGCCGCTGAGCGGTGGTTAAATTGTCAAAGGGGACATCGATCGGAATGCCCGTCTGGCGTGACAGTGCATGCAACATCCACTGCGACACCGCTTTGTCCACCGAGGGCCATAACAGCGCGGCACCCTCAGCCAAGGTGGCCGTCGGCGATGAAATCAAGGCAGCCGGGTTTGTCCCTGTCTGCGTCCCCAAACCCTCACATTGCGGACACCATCCCACGGCGGTGTTGAACGAGAAATGGTGCGGCGTCAAATTGGAAAACGAACGGCCACAATCGCCGCAAACCAAGTGCTGGCTATGCGTGACCACTTCCCATAATTTTTCGTCGACATCGGGGACGGCAAACGCCACTTCGAGCACTCCGATGCCCAACGACAACGCTTGTTCAATACTATCGCTGATTCGTGAGCGATCCGATTCTTGGACTACGATACGGTCCACCACGACTTGGACTTCGTGGCGTTGTCGAGCGTCGAGCATCGGCGCGCCATCCAACGACGTCGTCACCCCATCGATCCGCACCCGTTGGTAGCCCGTGCTGCGCAGCGATTGCCATGTGTCTTCGGACGCCGGCCCCGCTTGGACTTCGATGGGCGCCATCAACATGGCGCGAGTCCCCTCGGGAAGGGCCATGATTTTGTCAACGATCTGGTCCGGGGTTTGCGTGCCCACCGGAATTTGACAATCGGGACAATACATCGTTCCCAACCGCGCCATCAAAATGCGCAAGTAATCGTAGATCTCCGTGACCGTCCCCACCGTGCTTCGCGGCGAGTGACCGAGATTCTTCTGCTCCAATGCCACCGCCGGCGATAGCCCTTCAATGCGTTCCACCTTGGGCTTTTGCACTTGCCCAATGAATTGACGCGCGTACGACGACAACGACTCAACATAGCGACGCTGGCCCTCGGCATAGATCGTGTCCATCGCCAACGAGCTTTTGCCGCTGCCGCTAGGACCGCAAAACACCGTCATCGCGTCTCGCGGAATTTCGACATCGACCGATTTCAAGTTATGTTCGGTCGCCCCTTCCACTAACACGTGAGTGTTCGTGTTCACCGTGCTGTCGAGGATGCTTGAAAGGACCGTGTCGATCGGCTTGCTCGCGGTCGGGCGCGGCGCCAAGCCCAGCGATTTGGCAATCGCCGCGCCGGTGTAACTGCCCGGTACTTTCGCAACCTCCGCAGGACGACCTTCGGCAATCACCAACCCGCCACCGGCACCCCCTTCGGGGCCCAAATCGATGACCCAATCCGCGGTCTTAATCACATCGGTGTTGTGTTCGACGATCACAATCGTGTTGCCGCGATCGGCTAACCCGTGGATCACTTTCAACAGCAATTCGATGTCGGCAAAGTGCAATCCCGTGGTCGGCTCGTCGAGCACGTAAAGCGTACGTCCGGTTTCACGCTTGCTCAACTCACGCGAAAGCTTGATGCGTTGTGCTTCACCGCCGGAAAGGGTCGGGGAAGGTTGGCCAAGTTTGAGGTATTCGAGGCCGACATCGACAAGCGTTTGTAGCTTTTCGGCGATCTTGGGGATGTCCTTGAACAGCTCAAGCGATTGCGAGATGTCCATTTCCAACACGTCGGCGACCGATTGCCCCTTGAACTGAACCGACAAGGTTTCGCGGTTGTAACGTCGTCCTTGGCAAACCGGGCACGTCACCCAAATATCCGCCAGGAAGTCCATTTCTAATTTTGAAGCCCCGTTTCCATCGCATCCGGCACAGCGGCCGCCGTCGACGTTGAAGCTAAACCGGCTCGCCGTGTAGCCGCGAGTTTTGGCTTCGGGCAACTTGGCGTACAGATTGCGAATCTCGTCAAACACTTTGACATAGGTCGCGGGGTTGCTGCGCGGGGTACGCCCAATCGGCGACTGATCGATCGCGATCGTTTTGTCGAGATGCTCGAGTCCGCTGATCGAGTCGTGCTCGCCACTTTCGCATTCCGCTCCGTTGAGCGCGACGCGCAGCGCCGGTTCGAGGATGCCACCGATCAACGAGCTCTTGCCGCTACCGGAAACCCCGGTGACACAGGTCACGGTCGCCAACGGAATCGAAACATCAATGTTTCGCAGGTTATGAAAGCGCGCCCCTTTGATCGTGATCTGCAGCTCGGGATCGATCGGACGCAGCGTTTCGGGTGGCGTGATGGTGCGTTTGCCCGACAAAAATTGGCCGGTCACGCTCTTCGCCGTGTTGGAAACGGTCTCGGCGTCACCGATGGCAACCACCCGACCTCCCTTGATGCCAGGCCCGGGGCCGAAGTCGACGATCATGTCCGAGGCCCGCATCGTATCTTCGTCGTGTTCCACCACGACCAACGTGTTGCCGCGATCGCGAAGCCGAACGAGCGTTTCGATCAAACGATCATTATCGCGTGGATGCAATCCGATCGAAGGCTCATCCAAGATGTACAACACGCCGACCAGCCCGCTGCCGATCTGGCCCGCCAAACGGATGCGTTGCGATTCGCCTCCCGAGAGCGTCGGCGCGGTGCGACCAAGGGTCAAATAATCGAGTCCGACACCAAGCAAAAAGCCCAGTCGTGTGCGAATTTCCTTCAGCGCTTCGGCAGCAATCTTGGCATCGGTTTCGCCTAGCCGTACGTCACGAAAGAACTCAACCAATTCATCGATGGGCAATTCACACAATGCCGGCAGCGACGCTTTGTCCGTTCCCAAAGCGGCCTGATACGTTTGACTCATCGTGGCCAGGGTGACGGCACTGGCTTGAGGATTGAGCCGTTTGCCATGGCAATCGACGCACTCGATCGTACTCATGTACTTTTCGAACTGACGCTGTTGCATCTTGTTCTTGTTAGTGCGATAGCGATCCAACAACTCTGGGATGAAGCCCTCGAAGGAATCCGAGTACTTTTTCGTTTTCCCAGCCGCTCGCCAGGTGAACTCAACCGTGTTGCCGGTGCCCCACAGCCAGACGCGTTTGGCTTGCTCGGGCAGGTCTTGCCAGGGTCCCTCGAGCATCGTGCCGCTTTTGAGCTCCAACGCTTCGTCCATCGCCTCGGCGACACCCTTGTAGATGTGTTGGCGATAGCGTCCCATCTCGCTCCAGGCGCCGAGCAGATCGATCGCTCCTTTGCGAACCGACTTTGTTTCGTCGGGGATCAGCAACTCGGGAACAAACGTATACAGCCGTCCCAGTCCGTCACAGGCTTCGCACATCCCTTGCGGGCTGTTGAAACTAAACAATTGGGGCGTGGGCGGTTTAAAACTCTGGCCACACGAACCGCAGGAATAACGTGACGAGTAGAGCAGGTCGGCGGCCGGTTTACCGGCGTCGCGGTCATTGGCTTCGGAGAGCGAAACCATGACGGTCGACTCCCCTAGTTTCAAGCCGGTTTCGATCGCTTCGGTGACCCGGCCGCGATCGCGTGAGTCGGGATCAATACGATCGACGATGACTTCGACATCGTGGCGATGTTGGCGGTCCAAATGGGGCGGATCACTTAACCGGATCGTCTCGCCATCGACGCGGGCGCGCGAGAAGCCTTGTTTGCGAAGGTCTTCGAACAGATCGCGAAATTCGCCCTTTTGGCCGCGGATCAGCGGCGCCATCACCCACAAGGTCGCCTCGCCGGGCAGTGACAAAATTCGCGTCACGATGGCGTCACGCGATTGCGCCGTGATCTCGACTTCACATTGAGGGCAATGTCCCGTGCCGACCCGCGCGTACAACACCCGCAAAAAGTCGTAAATTTCCGTGATCGTGCCGACCGTACTGCGCGGATTATTTCCCGTCGATTTTTGGCTGATCGAGATCGAGGGGCTCAACCCGCCAACAAAATCGACATCGGGCTTGGGCATTTGCCCCATGAATTGCCGCGCGTAATTGCTCAAACTTTCGACATACCGCCGCTGACCTTCGGCATACAGCGTGTCAAATGCTAGCGAGGACTTTCCGCTCCCCGAAACACCTGAAAAACAGATCAATTGGCCTCGGGGCAAACTGAGGTTCACATCGCGAAGATTATGCTCTCGAGCACCTTTGACTGTGATTTCCTTCGTCGTCATGCTCGTTCAGGTGCCTCTTAGAACAAAGAATTGCCGTGTGAATCATCAACGCTATGAGCATTCTTAGGCAATGGAAAGGGGGAGTGTATCGGTTTTTCCGTTTCGCTGTCTCTAGCGGCTTTTGGCTTCGCGATGCGGCGTTGAGCCCGCCCCCAGGCGGTGTGTACCCTCGTGAATGCTTCGATGCTGGGTTAAAACGGTAGATCACTAAATCGCGAGCGACGGGAATAGAGATCGAAATGGCTAAAGGATTGTTCACTCAGGGGATGTGCGTCCTGCTCCGTGAGCCGGTTTCGATCGCGGATTTAGAAGAACGCCTCAAATGTTTCGAGCTGGTTGGACGCCATCAATCGATCGAAGACGATGATGCTCCCGAAACCTTGGTGCTCAAGTATCGCGAAGAAGTGGGGGGTCATTTGCTCGTAACCCCGTCCCGCTCCCCCTGGCCCGATGACATGGGGGATCCCGATGAGTCTCCCGAACGCTTTGTCGCCTGGTCGCTCGGCCAATTCGGTCCGCTCGCCTTTCCCGGTTGTTTACAACGCGCCAGCGAACAAACTTGGGGCTGGGAAGACGGCTCCAGCGCGATCAAGCAGCATCAAGCCCATATTCGCGTCTTGATCTCCTACGTGCTCGGCGTCGAAGAGGCTGGCAGCGACGAAGATGACGCAGATATCCCCCTCGTTCCCGAGGACTACGACGCCGTCAACGAGATGCAGTTCATTACGCGGGCGGTCACCGAACTTTTGCAATTGCCCCAAGCGATCTGCTATTTCAATCCTGGCGGCGAGGTGCTGCGTGAGGAAACGGGACTCCGGCAAGGACTCAACTACGCCTGGAGCCACGAGTTGCCACCGTTGGATATGTGGACGAACGTCCGCATTTTCAAGGCAGACGAAGCCTGGACGTTGATGGACACGGTCGGCAACGGCCAACTTGATTTGCCCGATCTCGAAGCGGTCTACCCGGCCGAAAAGTTTGAACCGGCCGATATCGAGCGTTTTCTGCGGAACGCATCGCTCTACATGCTGACCTCCGACGAAGAGGTCGAAGATGGTGACACCGCCGATGGGCCTGGCGATTTGACCTGGCAAGCGCTCGAGTGTGAAGAAGCACTCTCAGATCCGCCGCGTCCCACGATCCGCTGGATCCCGCAAGACGGCGTCGATCCCCCTGAGGAATTTCTAGATCGCGGCGAGGCCGTGGACGAGTTCGACGAAGACGAACTCGATGAAGATTTTCTTGACGACGACGATCTCTAAGCCGGAGACGTCGGCAATCGCAACCCGACGCGTCAGCGAGGAACGGCAATCCCAACCCGACGCGTCAGCGAGGGACCGAGCCAAGAACGTTATTGCGTCGCGTACGCTTCGGCTTAAGCTGCCTTCAATTCGCTTTGAATCTGGCTGACCATGCGTGCGGGCAGCGTGGCGTTTTCGCGGCGAATGCCATCGCTACCGTAATAGATGATGGTGTTTTTGTTGAAGTCGCAAATCGCCGTCAATTTGACACTACGTGGTCCATGCAAGCAAAAGTAAATGCCACACGTTTTCCCACCCCGAACGACTTCGCGTTGAGTCATTGGAAATTGCTTCGATTCAAGCATCCCTAGTTCGCAAAGCCGGCGTTCGATGTTCGCACAAAGTGTTTGATAGTCGACGCGAGGAGGCGTGATGCAGATCATGGATGTAATGACTCGAGGGGCGACGCCCAATGTTTCACACGACCATGCAATCGGGGGTCAGCACCGCATGGCAGGGTTCGATATCGGCGCCGAGGTGCCTGGAGATTAACGCTCCAAGACAAAGATGGACGTCAAGTCCCGCAATCACTGATAAGCCATGTCGATTGTGCCGATTCCGTTCCGAATGACACATTTCGAAAAAATTAGTGATGCAAAAGGGATTGGCTGCGGTCTGCCTGAGTGATACGACCGAAAATGTCTCGCAAGATTACCTGTTCTAACGAAGCATCTCGACCTAAGGGAATCCAACCGAGCGTTTGCGGTATATCGTCGATCCGATTTTCTTCTCGAATCAGCGTTCCGTCATGCCGTTTGGACGCGGTCGATTCGGTCGCAAATTGCGTGCGATCGGTATCCTCGAGGTCTTTTTGAACAATCACTTCGATCACGTAGCCTGCGCCCTGGGGACGCACCGTCACGATCGCCCGACGGCGAATTGATTGCAACGTCGATTGCAAACGCTCAAAGCCAGGCGTGCTGTCCTTTTTCCACGGTTCACTCAGCGTCCCACCCACTTGATAGGTGGTTTCTAAACGGCCATCGAGAATGATGCCGTCTGCATTTTGCACCGGTTGTTCGCGAGCGATACGAAAGTAGTCGTCGACGGCGTCAATGACTTGGGACCAAACGAAGGTGTCCGGAGCCGGTGGTAGTTCCAATGGGTTAGGAACGAAGGGCTCGGGAACATTCGTGATCAAGCGATTGGCAATTTGGCCACAGCCGGCAAACAGGACGATGACAAGCGAAATGCACCTTCCGTATTGGGCAACTCGCTTGTTCATGATCACGGTCTCAACGGCGTAGGCGATTGGCGTTGGGGGAACGCCTAGGAAAGGGAGTGGCGGAGTTCGGCGAGCGTCTCACGTGGCCGAACCAAGCTCCCGAAACGAAGGATCTCCGGTGACGGCCTTCCGCAAGCGTCACCTTCATTCGTCCTGTTTAGGTTTAGAAACGATTCGCTGCGGCGGGGGTCGCACTTGGACGCGATGCGATGCTCGACGGCAATGGCTTGGCCCCTTCGATGTCGTCGGGGAACAATGACCAAACTTGAACTCGCAACTGCATCTCTTTCATCACATTCTTCTGGGATTCCGCAATTTTCTGCTCACGAATTTTCGCCCGAATCTCGTCCTGGACCTCACTGAGCGGAGTGAAACCCGCCTCCTTGCGACCGAGGACGCGAATGATGTGAAACCCGGTCTCGTCCTCGATGATCTCGCTGAGTGCATTGAGCGGCAGCGAAAAGATTTGTGCATCGAGCACCTCCGATGCGAGCGATCCCTTGGCGGTCCAATCATGAAGGCCGCCGGAGCTGGCAAAGGGTTCTTGGCTCTTGGCACGAGCGACCGCTTGCACATTACCGCCAAAGTAGGCTTCGCGTCCCATGTCCGAGATCGCCTTGATCGCCTCGTCACGAGAAGAGAAGTTGCTATGCAACACCGTCAACTGTTCCCAGTTCGCCATCGCCGTGCGTCGGTATTCTGCCTGGTGCTCGTTGTAGTACTGAGTGATGTCGGCCAACGAAACGGTGGGGTCTTTATTGACTTTGCTACGGATGTAGAGGTGCCCCAACATCGCGTCGGTAAAGTCACGTTGTCGTGCCGCTAATGAACTTCCCTTTTGACGCAACAAGGCATCGAGTTCGCTCATGTCATTGGCTTTGTATTGCTTCTTCAGCTGCGGCAATTCCGACTCGTGGAACATTTGCCGTGCGCGTGCCGCCAGCGTTTCATCGGCCTCGGCGCGTTTCTCTGCACTTTGGGTCCCCACTTGGTCCAACAAGAAACTCTCTCGCATCATCTTGTTTTGGATGGCCTGAGTCAGCATTCCGCGGGTCAAATTGATCCGTGCAAATTTGAGTTGGTCTTCGGGAACGCTTTGATTTGCCTTGGCGAGCACTTCGTTGATACGGGCTTCGACCTTGGGGCTGATTTCACCCAGAAAAATCGGCGTCTGTCCCACCACGGCAATGATTGCCGCAGGGTCCTCGGGAAGGCTGACGCTTTGGACCGCGTCGACTTCCGCTCGCGTCGGGATCTGGGCGCGAGCGTCGACCCCACCGCACTGAATTGCGATCAGCACGACGAACACACCAACGAGCCGGTAGTGGTAAAGCGGTTGCATTCCTTGCTCTACGCTGAAAAGGAGAGAGGGGGCGAAACAATCCCATGGCTTGTAGCCCAGTAGCGGAAGCAAACGCAAGATCAGAACGGACCGAGAGTTCGAAAAATCGCTGCGAACATGCCAACACCTCCATCCCGCTTAGAAAATATCGCCGGGGATCCGCTCGCCACGCCCTTCAGATTTTGGCATGGGGTGGTCGATTTCACCTGGACGCAAGTGAGTTTTCTCGGTCAATAACCGCATGCTATCGCGGTGATAAAGGTTCGGGATCGTGGTTTCGCCACGACGCAATCGATACAAAATGCAACCCTTGCGGCGGACGAAATACATTCCATACACCTCCGCCACAAACAATTCTCGCTCCATCCCCACCCCCACGGTCTCGACCGAGTCGCCAATGTCGATTCCATCGGATTCAACCGCCAACCACAAACAGGGACGAAGCCGAAAACGGACCGCTCCGTAGCGATAGTGGTAGTACGTGCCATCAAATGCGTCGCGACGGAACACACGCTCGCTAGGGATGCGACGTGAAACAATCACCCGATCTTCGGGATGAATGAAATCTTGCCCATCTTCAGGCCAACGTGGAAAGCAACCGTAAACGGGAAGCGGAGGCTGGAGCATGTTCGATCAACGTTGTTTGGGGGAACCGGATCCAAACACGATTGTAGGTGGGATCCCTAATTCCTCCAACCGATTTCGCGAGCAAGCGTCCAACGCGGGTGGGTGTCATCTTGGGCTCGTCCCCATCAAGCAGTCGAGTTCGAGGGTAGGATTTGCGTTTGCATCGAATGGCTTGTCCAACCTGCCGCCTGCCTTGGCCATTGAGCTCAAACCCGAGCCACCCCCATGGCGACCACACCGAAAATTTCCACGCGTCTCGCTACGCCCGCTACCCCGCTTCACCCCGTATAATGGTCCGCTCACCTTCCACCCATCTCTGGATGCCCGGCCCTCAACAGGCACGGATTATCAGCGTTGGATTTGCGGTTCCCATTGCCATTGACTGGATATCACGATGCATCGTTGCTCTCGAGCGTTTTTCATTCTCTTTGCGTTGCTTTGCAGTTTCGGCCTGGGAACATCGAAACAAGCGGCGAGAGCGGAAACGCTGTTCAACGGAACCGACTTGTCGGGATGGCATGTCGACGTTCCAGAGCAAGACAATGCACCCGACGTCCCCCCTTCGTTTATCGTTCGCAACGAGATGCTGGTCAGTTTGGGGACGCCGCGAGGTCATCTGATCACCGACGCATCCCACCAGAACTATCGCTTGGTCGTTCAATATCGCTTTGCGGGCAAACCGGGTAATTGCGGCGTGTTGGTCCACGCATCCACGCCACGATCGCTCTACAAGATGTTCCCGAAGTCGATCGAAGTACAAATGAACCACGAACATGCAGGTGATTTTTGGTGCATCGTCCAAGACATCACCGTTCCCGACATGGTCAAACGGCGTGGCCCCAAAGAGAACTGGGGCATCACCGAAGGCAAAGGCCGCCGGATTCTCAATCTGACGGACGGCAGCGAAAAACCACTCGGCCAATGGAATGAAATGGTCATCGAGTGCCTAGGCGACGAGGTTAAAGTCTGGGTCAATGGCGACTTCGTCAATCACGGTACTCATTGCACGGCTTCGAAAGGCCAGATCGCGATCCAAGCCGAAGGCGCTGAAGTTGAATTCCGTAAACTCGAGATCGAGTCGATCGAAAAACTGTCCGACGACGACGCGTTCTGATCTCCCGCAGTGGAACATGGCAAGACATTCGAGCTAGTAGACTGGCCGAATCACGTTGACGCGTTCCGCTACAGCCCAATCCCTTCATGCCTCGTTCGTCGCTTCGATTGCCCCCCCTCAGATAAGTACTCCGTATGATCCTCACCGCCATCGACTACGTGATTATCGGGATCTACTTCGCCACCACGATTGGGATTGGCTTTTGGTTCCGCAATCGAGCCAGCAAGGACATTGCGGAGTATTTTGTCTCGGGACGGTCGTTACCATGGTGGATTGCCGGCACATCGATGGTGGCCACGACCTTTGCTGCCGACACGCCGCTGGCTGTTACCGGACTAACCATTCAACATGGCTTGGCGGGCAATTGGGTTTGGTGGTCGTTCGCGCTCGGTGGCATGATTACCGTGTTCGTCTATGCCAAACTGTGGCGACGATCCGGCGTGATGACCGATGTCGAGTTAGTGGAATTACGCTATTCGGGCAAACCCGCGGCACTGCTGCGTGGTTCGCGCGCGATCTACGTTGCACTGATCGTCAATCCGATCATCATCGGTTGGGTGACCTCGGCGATGTTCATGGTGCTCGACGAGACGATCTTGTTCGAATTACCCGCATCGACGTTTGAACAAACGATATTCGGCGAAGGCGCGTTGTCGGTTCGGCCTTGGTTGATCATTTTTGGCACGCTGGCAATGGTCGGTGTCTATGGGACGCTCTCGGGCATGTGGGGCGTCGCGGTCGCCGATGCATTGCAATTCTGCCTGGCGATGTTCGGCTGCATTGCCTTGGCGTGGCTTGCGATCGCGCACTTCGGCGGCCCTTCGCAATTGGAAGCCAAGGTGATCGAAAACTTTGGCGAAGGGGGAACCGCCGCCTTCGACTTGATTCCCGATTTCTCGGGCGACAACGCTTGGTTGCCGCTGCATGTGTTTTTACTGTTGTTATTGGTGCAGTGGTGGGCAACGTGGTATCCCGGCGCCGAACCCGGTGGCGGCGGCTTTATCGTCCAACGGATGGCGGCGTGTAAGGACGAACGCCATTCGCTACTGGCAACGCTATGGTTTCAGATCGCTCACTATTGCGTACGCCCCTGGCCTTGGTTGATCGTGGCATTAGCGGCACTGGCGATGTACCCCGAACTGCGCCAAAGCGAGCTTGCCGACCCGGCGTTCAACTCCGGCGTTGGGTTCCCCCGAGTGATGCGCGACCTCAGCCCACCGGGACTCCGCGGTCTGTTAACCGTCACCTTCTTTGCCGCGTTCATGTCAACCCTCAGCACGCAAATGAACTGGGGTGCATCCTACTTGGTGCGCGATGTCTACCAGCGATTCCTGCGGCCCGATGCCACCGAAAAGCAATTGAACCGGGCCTCTCGCTATGCGTCGCTGATCGTATTGTTGGCCGGGGGTGTGGCATCGGTGCTGATGTTTGGCCAATCGGTCGACGCCGCTTGGCGATTGTTATTGGCCCTCGGCGCAGGCACCGGCGCGGTGTTCATGTTGCGCTGGTTTTGGTGGCGCATCAACGCTTGGAGCGAAATCGTTTCGATGTTTGGATCGCTCGTGTTTTTCTTGACCGTCGAACCGCTTGCCGTCGCCACAGGGCTGGCGAATTCCGATGGCGTCGGTCCGGTCCTAGGCCCGGAGGTCAAAATGTTCGCTGTTGCCATGATGACCATCGTGCTGTGGGTGCTGGTGACTTGGCTCACTCCGCCAGTCGATTCCGACACGCTCGATCGGTTCTATCAAAAGGTCCGACCGGGTGGCCCATTTTGGAAACCCGTCTCCAAACGCAATCCCGAGGTACAGGTTGATACCGACGTCGGACTCTCGATCTTTGCCGCCCTTTGCGCAACCGGAATCGTTTACACGGTGTTACCCGGCATTGGAAACCTGATCTTCGGGCACTACCAATCCGCGTTGCTGTGCGGCGGCATCGCGATTGCATTGACCGTGGTGGTGGCAATCTTGGTCAAGCGATTGACGCAAGTCAGTTCGTAGCCGCGGTCGCGTGGAACTCATTGACCGAATCATCGCCCGCCACCGCGGTGTTGAAATCCTGTAGCGGGACCGGTCATCGATCCCGTTACAAGCATGGCTGAAAATCCCGATTCCCCCCCCGCGTTTCGGAATGGATCCGAAAGCGAAAGAGACTCGGTTACATTGACACTCAGTCGTAGCTAACGTGAATGCGTTGGCAATCGGGATCTTCCTCGCTCGCCTCGCCGACGGCATCAACCGGGTGGTTGTATAAGTAACGCCAAACGGGATCGAACCGCAATTCCCCGTTTGCGTCTTTCGGAGAAGAGCCACCGGGAGTGACCGAGCCATGCGCACGTCGGGCGTCGCCCCCCACATCGGCTGCGGTGATCAAGCGGCGCGAGTTTTCGTACGGCGGCGGTGTCGAGTCGACGTTGACGATCGGGCCAAACGCATGCAATCCCAACATTTCCCATGAACGGCAATAGTGGTCGCCGGTCCAGCCGCCATCGAGCACATGAGTGAATCCAAAAAATCGGTTCGCGGGAGTCGCCGAGGGCAAGCTCTGCCAATCTTGGTCTTGGTCTCTCGGGCCGCACAACATCACGACTCGATCGACGCGTTGGTGTTGGGCGAATCGCGCCGCCGTCGTACTACCGTGCGAAGCCCCCGTCACAATGATCTTGTCCCAACGTAACCGCGATCCATCGTCGGCCAAGAACTGTTCCCAATTGCCTTGCGGATTCTCTTTGGAAAGCCACAGCACCATTTGACGGGCACGCTCGGCAGCTCCGTCCGGGGGCAATAGATCCAATTCATCGCTGAAATCCAAGCCGGTTGCGGCCTCCAACCGAATACGTCCTCGCGCGTACGCGTCGGCGGGCCGCGGCTGAGCCAGTTTGCCGAACCAGCCTCGTGCGTAACTGACCCCGATCGCGTGAATGCCATACTCGTTCAAACGCTCGAACAACCCGCTGTTATGGCCCATCAACCAAATGGCTAACTTTCCCTGCGGCGCCACTCGTGTATCGACCGACGCAAACTCCATATCCGCAGGCTTCTCACGACTTCCCGAGACAAAACCAATCTTGGGGTACTCGCCGGTACGTGAATCGATTTCACTGGCGCGAACACGAAACTGATACCGCTGTGGCGACGGGTCGTCCCACGCGGTCGTTGGTTCGTTGGGAATGCCGCGAACCACATCACCCCCTTGCTGAGCCGCCTGGTGGGCGACCGTTTGCAAAAACGCCGCGTACTTGGGGTCGAGCTTGTCTGGAACAAAGCGATTGCCAACCACACTTTCTGCGAACAAGCCCTCGAACCAGACACACGCTCCCAAATATTCACCGGCCAAGTTCGCATGATGGCCGTCCATCCGCAGTTGTTGCTTGCCATCACGCTTGAGCCAGCGGTATCCGACGTGCAGCGAATGCAGTGATTCGGGACGATCGGGAAATTTAAATTGCGTCGCGTCAAACTCCGCCGGAGCGCGATACCCATAGTTCGGATCGTTGTCCGCAATCCAAAACGCGTCGCCCACCGGAATTCGGCGCGCCGACAACTCCGCCACAATCGTGCGATAAGCCTCACTCAGTCCTTCGTACATCGCCTGTTGCGTCGCGGGTTCGCCTTCGGGAGTGCTCGAGCGATGGAATCGCGGGTCATCGTTGCGATAAGCCCAAGTCTGATGGACCAACAACCTTGCTTGGGGAGCGTAGCGATGGATGATGTCGGCTAACTGCTCCGCATACGGGCGGTACGTCTCGATGTCATGGCTCTTGATGCTGACCTGCTGGATCGTGACGAAGTCCCAAGGCTCGCTCTGCAACGCTTCTTGCAGACTCTCGCCACTCGAGTACTTTGCCGAGCGATCACTACGATCCTGCTCAAAGGCGAGCGCTTTGGCCGCATGCAGTTCGAGCGGCGATCCACCAATCGACAACATTTTGTGAGTCAACTTGTGACCTGCCGCCTCCGTAATCTCGCCCAAATACCGCGTCGCATTTCGAGTAAAACTGTTCCCGATCGTGAGAATGCGAACATGCTTCGGCGAGTCCACCTTGGGATCCGCACCAGACGACTCGCACGCCCCCAGCACGGTGCATGCGAGGAACCAAAGGAATATTCGTGATCGAAACATATTGTCGGCCGTGATAGGAAAAAAGGAGTTCAGCTTGAGAATCAATGTGGCCTACCATGATAACCAAACACGATCCAGATTGGAGATGCCGCGTTTTGAAGAAGCCCAAAGGAATCGTGTCGAATGGATTTCCTGGCGTAGCGACGATGGGACAGCCACGTTTTCTCCGGAAGAGCCGATCAGCAATCGCCTTCGGTCATCGCTTCGCGACTTGGCGTCGCATGCTCAATTCGCCCGCTGACTCGCGTCCGTCGCTCATGCTGGGCTGTAAAAAAGTGGGTTTTGACGCCAGATTCACTTGCACGGCTTTTGTACCTCGGGCTTTCGCACCTCGAGTTCCTTTTCATTGGGCTTGTTTGCATTGGGGTCGCTTCCATTGACGCCAAAGGCGGTCAATACGCCTAACCCTCTGGGTTTGGGGCTTGCCTAAGTAGCGAGTGAGCCGCAACCCTGCGGTGGTGATCGCCTGTGCCGTTGCTGTCGCACCGTCGATTTTGAATCTCCGTCGGTGTCTGCTTAACAGTCGCCAACCACGATTTGAACAATCAATGCATAAGCCGACCGCCTTGGAAGGCCGACGTACATCACCGCTGTGATGGACGGGATCGATTTCATACGGCCAGAATCGACGTAGCCGAAAAGAGGAGCGAGTTTTTTCGGATTCCGATCCCATCGTGACCTATGTTTCAAGAGGAGCCCCCCCGGCGATCCAGCGGTGACCGCTGCGCAATGACGCTTTCAGTACTCAACAAAACACACACCATGAACGACTCCAATTTACAGGCGGCACAGGAAGCATTCGCGGCGGCCCTGATTCCAATCTCGCTGCTGGCGGTGGTTTTGTTTGTGGGCTTCGTGCTGGTGACGGGCTATTCGATGAAGTTTGCCCTCGCCGTCGCTGGAGTGGGAAGATTTGGATTTTGGAAGTCGATCGGAATCGTGATCGCCACCACGTTGTCGAGCACGTTTGTATCGATGTCGATCCTCTTCGCGATGCCGGGCGAGCCCGTCGCTGGTTTGATTGCCTGCGTCGCGTCGCTGGGCACGTACGTGTTGATCATTTCGGCGTTCGGCCGCTGCAGTATCGGCAGCGGTGTCAAAACGTATTTTCTCAATGGAATTTTTAGCTTCCTGGGAACGATTCCGTTGATGGCGATCTTGATTGCGGGCGTGATGATTATCAGTGCGACCTGCAATTTGAACGGGCCCAATTTCGAAAAAGTCAAATCCTATTTAGCGAACTCTCAAGGCTCGGTGGCAGACGGTTCTTTCGACGACGGCCCCAACGATGGCAAATTCGAGAATTTCGCGGACGCTGCCGATGGGTTCGATATCACTTCGGTCAAACACGCTGGTGGAGACTCCGGTGATGCCGATGCCAACACCGCATCGAGTATCCCCAAGCAATTACCGAGCCTGATGTCTGCGGAACCTGGCGGGCTGTTCAACCAGTTTTTCACGGACGAAAAGACGAGTCCCTATCCGACGCCGGTACCAAGGCAATGCCAAAGCGGTTGCCCTCAGAACCGACCTTCGCCGCCGAAAAAGGTCAATCCCATCTCCAGCGGAATCCAAGCCAACCCGTTCGCCAATTAACGGCATCGGTTTTTCGGGTTCGCATCGTCACGAAACTCAGGTTCGATGCGTAGTGAACCTCGCCAAGACTTTCGACAAATCGAGAGCCGTGTGGCTTTCCACGATCCAATCAAGGTTGGTGTATACTTCACCAAAACACTGATGAAGTATGGGTTGAGCTTGGAATTCGCACGACGATCGTGATACAACACGCGTAGACAATACGCTCGTGCGGCCCGAACGGAGATGGGCTCGAATGGAGATGGGCTTAAACGGAGAGGGGCTCATCGAAACCGCCAAGCCATCCATCAGCTTCCCAGTGGTTGTAGCCGTCGAGTGTGTAACAAGGAATCGTAGCGGGGCGCAGTGCTCAAGCGATGGACTCCCGATTCGATAGAGTAACGGGACTCATTCTCGCAATCCTGTCCCGCGGCAAGATGCAATGACGGCCTGCAATGCGCTCTCCTTCGTCTCAAATGTTCGATCTGGATTTCCACATGAAATTAAGCTGCGTTTTTTGTCTTCTGCTGAGCATTCTGATTCCCTCGGTTGCCGAGGCGGCCGATAAACCAACGACGTCGCCGCGACGCGTGATCCTGGACACCGACATGCTCACCGATTGCGACGACGCGGGAGCCATGGCGATGCTTCATGCTTTAGAGGACCGCGGCGAAATCAGTTTGCTGGGGGTCCTACTCAACGGAGTGGACAGCACCGGCAAGCACAGCGCCGTCGTCAGCGCGATCAATACTCATTTCGGCCGCGACGATCTTCCCATCGGAGTCACCCAACGTGCCGCCGATACCAGCCCCAAAAAAAGCAGCTCCTATGCTCCTGCGATCTGGGACGAGTTTCCCCACGATGGCAAAAGGGACGCCGATCGCCCCGCCGCCTTGGAGGTCTATCGAGAGTTGCTCTCTGCCGCTCCCGAACACAGCGTCACGATCATCAGCATTGGCTTCCTGACCAACTTGGACGATCTACTTCGCGACGAACAGGGCATCGCATTGATTCAATCCAAGGTGAAAAGGCTGGTGGTGATGGGCGGTGCTTACCCCTCCGGAAAGGAATACAACTTTCGCTTCGCCAATGCAGCCAACGCGACGGGCTACGTGTTGGAAAACTGGCCTAACGACGTGCCGATCGTGTTCACGGGCTATGAGCTAGGCGAAATTGTCAAGACGGGAAAAGGATACCAAGCTGCGCCGCCAAGCCCGATGAAACGTTGCTACGAACTGGCGTACAATTCGATTAACAAGGGCCGCCCCAGCTGGGACCAAACCGCCGTATTGTTCGCAGCCCGAGGCGTGGGGCATGAAGGCAAAACCTATTTCCGAGAAGTGGCCGGGGGCTACAACGTCCTGCATGCCGACGGCCGAAACGAATGGGTGACGTCCGAAAATTCGAACCATCGACATACTTACCTGCAACTGGCAACCACGGCGGATGCACTCGCAGCGGAGATCGAGGCGTTGATGGTTGCCCCGCCCAAGCACCGCAAATAGGAAAAGGAGTCAGTGCCGCTTGTCGCGGTTGCCGAAAGAGGCGGTCTCAACGAAATGAGAAGTGAAGAATCACGGCGCGGCTCAGCCTGGTAGAACGCTGCCGTTCGGAACACAGGGGACGCAAGCTCAAATCTTGGCGTCCCAACGCATTGAAACCCGGTAGAACACGACGTTTTACGAGGGCCTGTTGTTTCGGGCGAGAACTGGAAACCTTGCCTACCGAATCAGATTCTGACTTGCGTTACACTCGTTTTGTCGGCATCGAGTGTAACCGTCGCGGCAACCATTCACGCCCCGTCGGTCTTGGTGCTCACAATGCTCACCTCCGGCAACCATTCGACCGCGCGCGATGATTCAGGTAGACGTTTAGCACGGAACCTATTTCATGCTCACGCCGCTGGGGCGTATAAATCCGATCCCGGCGAGTAAGACGCGGCCGAGGAACGATTGACTTGCGTTGGCGCTCGGATCCGACGATAACGAGGCAATGCAAACCTCACCAACCACGCCAGCTAAAATCATCCCCGAGCCGATCCCCACTCGCGTCGTGAGCGCCCTGATCGGGATCGCGGTGGTGATGTGCTTGACGCTGTGGCAAATGGGACGGGTGGGGTGGTGCGAGCAAGGGGATTGGCTGCCGTGGTCCTTCGATGTCATGTCGAGTCACAATTCTCAGCACCTGTTCGATCCCTACGCATTGTCGCACTTCGAACATGGTCTCGGTTTGTGGCTCTTGCTGTGCGTTGTGTTTCGCGCGCAGATGTCAGCATCGCTGAAGATTCTCGTGATCGCGGCGATCGAAGCCGGATGGGAGATCCTGGAGAACACGCCAATGGTGATCAATCGCTATCGCGAAGCCACCATTTCGCTGGACTACTTCGGTGACAGCATCGCCAACTCCGCATCCGATTATGTGATGTGCTTGGCCGGCGTGTGGTTGGCGCGGAGGATCAAGTGGCAGGCCGCGGTGGCGATCTTAATCACGTTGGAAGTGATCAGCTTGGTTTGGATTCGCGACAGCCTACTCATTAACATCATCATGCTGACCTTTCCGATCGACGCGATCAAGCATTGGCAGTCCGCGATGTAGACGCCTGGGAAGAGCGGGGCCAAATTCTTTCAAAACTGCATCACTGGAACGTTCGTGAGCTTGTCGATCCGATCGGGAACGGTCCCAATGGGGTTGTCCGGTGGGAAACGCGGCGTCACCACCAGATTCCGCTCCCTCCCCCTCAGCAATAAAATCAGTATCCTGCGGAAAAAATGCGTTAGCAGGGCGATGGAATCAGCGACGGGTCTTCAAATGGACTGCGAGCTCGGGGATCTTCTCTTGGATTTCCGCGACAACGAGGTCACACATTCGGGTCGCTCCGAGTGCATTGAAATGGGTGTTGTCCGAGTTGCCCGTGGGAAAGCGACTGTATTCGCCTGGCACCGTCCAGATGAACAGCTGCTTAGAGCGTTCGGGGCCCAACCGCTCGATCAGTTCCCGTGATCGATGTGTCATTTCTAACAGCGGCACCTCAATCTCGTTGGCGAGCTTGCGAACCGCATCGGGATAATCGCCGTGGGTAGGTTGCAGAACACCTTCGACATCGAAATTTCTTCGGACCACGGGAGTCGCCAGGATGGGAATCGCGCCGAGTTCGCTCGCTTCCTTCGCATAACGCCGCAGATTATCGGTGTAGGTACCAAACGGATCGGTATGGCGGGCCTGGTCGGACTTTTCGTCATTGTGCCCGAACTGAATGATCACAAAGTCGCCAGGACGAATCCGCTGCAGAACCACATCCCACCGTCCTTCGCTGCGAAAATTCTTTGAGCTGCGTCCACCCGCGGCGTGATTATCGACGGTCACGTTTGAATTGAAATAGAGGCTCAGCAATTGGCCCCAGCCTCGCTCAGGATTTTCAGGGATCACCGCTTTGTCGGCCATCGTCGAGTCGCCGATCATAAAAATCGTGATCGCTTCGGCCGCCGTCGCATCCGATGGCAAGTGGGCAACGCCGGTCAGCAAGAAAACCATTGCAATCCAGCGAGGTAGCCTGTTCATGTTTCGGTGTGTCATGGTGTTTCTCTTGTTTCGTTTTATTAAAGTCGACCCGTCGATTGTATCGAATGAATGTCGGCTTCCAATGCATAGCGAAAGTCGCCAACGGGGACAGAGCATCTTGATGCCAATTTGTTTTTGCAGCATCAATGCGGGTCGCCGGACAGGCAGGTTAGAAGATGTCGGGAACGGATGTAGGCCAACAAATAGGCAAGCGTCCCGAAGAACTAGCGGCCTTTTAGGGCAGACAATAAATCAAACAAGACTGACATGAACGGCCCTGTGTCTCCGTGCTCTCTGCGACCTCCTGTTCAATCCGACCGCGCTGATCGCGTTTGGACGACAAAAAGATGCCTGGCAAAAAAATAGACAGCCAACGGGGACCGCCAACGGGAACAGAGCATCTTCATGCCAATTTATTTTTACCGCATCAATGCGGGTCGCCGGACAGACAGGTTAGAAAATAGAAGGTTAGAAGATGTCGGGAACGGATGTCGGCCAACAAATAGGCAAGCGTCCGGAAGAACTAGCGGCCTTTTTGGGCAGACAATAGGGCAAACAAGACAGACGTGAACGGCCCTGTGTCTCCGTGCTCTCTGCGACCTCCTGTTCAATCCGACCGCGCTGATCATCTTGGACGACAAAAAGATGCCTAGTAAAACAAAAGAATAGACCGCCAACGGGGACAGAGCATCTTGGTGCCAATTTGTTTTTGCAGAATCAATGCGGGTCGCTGGACAGGCAGGTTAGAAGATGTCGGGAACGGATGTAGGCCAACAAATAGGCAAGCGTCCCGAAGAACTAGCGGCCTTTTAGGGCAGACAATAGATCAAACAAGACTGACATGAACGGCCCTGTGTCTCCGTGCTCTCTGCGACCTCCTGTTCAATCCGACCGCGATGATCATCTTGGACGACAAAAAGATGCCTGGCAAAAAAATAGACAGCCAACGGGGACAGAGCATCTTGACAGCCAACGGGGACAGAGCATCTTGATGCCAATTTGTTTTTACAGCATCAATGCGGGTCGCCGGACAAGGCAGGTTAGAAAATAGAAGGTTAGAAGATGCCGGGAACGGATGTCAGCCAGAAAATAGGCAAGCGTTCCGAAGAACTAGCGGCCTTTTAGGGCAGACAATAGATCAAACAAGACTGACGTGAACGGCCCTGTATCTCCGTGTTCTCTGCGACCTCCTGTTCAATCCGACCGCGCTGATCGCGTTTGGACGACTAAAAGACGCCTGGCAAAAAAATAGACAGCCAACGGAGACAGAGCATCTTTATGCCCCACATGTTTTTGCCAGTCATGCAGTGGAGAAAGAGTCTCGACAGGATCCCGTCCAATGTCCAATGATTTCGAACGCTGACGGTACCAACGCGAACGATTGGATACATCAAAAGGTAAACGCTGCACCGGGTGCAGGCTAGGTTTTCGGTTTTTGAATCGGGTAAGCTGAGTGCGGTTGGGTTTGCTCTCCGTCGATTCGCGGCCTTTAATGACTTGGCGACTTCCGCGGCCGTGCCCAGGTACGATCTTACCATGTCGTGACTTGTGCAGAGGCGAGACGCTGGCGAACCACTCCACATGATTCGGCCTTACCCACCCTGATAACCCGGCGAAGCCGTTTCCGTGAATCCCTCGTCTGGAGCAGGAAGCATTTCACTTTACAAAACAAGCTATTGTCGAAAGAACTTTATGAGACCGTTAATCGTTTCCATCGCCATAGCGTGTCTGGCTGTGACTACGGCTTGCAGTGATCCGACGCAAGCCGCAACGGCGGGCACGGGCGACTTATTTCTAGTGAAAGATGGCAAGCCGCGGAGCGTGATTGTGGCACCGGCCCAACCCTCACCTCAGATCCAGGACGCCATCGATGAACTACAGTACCATCTCCACCGCGCCAGCGGCGTGACGCTTCCAATCGTCGATCAAACACAATCCCTCGCACCCGCCACCGGCACGCTGCGGATTATTTTCAAAGAAAATAAGAAACTGCCTGCGGAAACGTTTCAAGTCAAAACTCAGGACGACACCCTTATCTTCACCGGTGATGGCCGTGACAATTCCACCCTGCAGTGGGCCGTCGACCATTATCTCGATACGCAACTGGGCGTGCGTTGGCTTTGGCCAGGCGAGGTGGGGACGCATGTCCCCAAGCACGCCACGGTTGCCTTGCCCCAGCTCGACTACACCGGCCGCCCCACTTTAGAGCAGCGTAGCTTACGCACCTCGTTGGCAAAACGCTCCTTCAAAAACAGTCCCATTTTCCTCACTCAATCGGAACACGAGCAGGGAGTGCAGGAGACTCAGGCGTGGTTGCGTCGGTTCCAGGTGGGCAACCGATCGCGTTATCGATTCGGGCACGCTTTCTCGCATTGGTGGGGGAAGTATAGCGAAACGCATCCCGATTACTTTGCGGTGCCGCCCGCCGGCAGTAAATACCAACAACCGTGGCCGCAGCCGGGACGTGTGAAGTTAAGACTTGGCAATGAAGCCATCGATGACGCCATCATCGCCGAATGGAAAACCGCGGGCGCGCCGGACAACTGGAACGTGTGTCCCAATGACGGCAGCGGATTCGACACAAGCGATGTCACCCGTGCATTGGACGATCCCCCCAATCAAGATCCCAATCTTATCTGGCGAACCGCCAAGGCCAAACTGACCACGCGTTACATCAAGTTTTGGAATCGACTGATCGTGAAGATGAAAAAGATCAATCCGAATGTCCAAATCTCCAGTTATGCCTACAGCGCCTATCGCGATCCTCCGATGCACGGATCAGAACTGCTGCCAGGAATTGTATTGGGATTGGTGCCCTCGTATTGGGCACAGGATCACTGGCAAGAATGGCAACGAGCTGGCGCGATGTTATTCCTGCGTCCCAATTGGTGGCACACCGGTGGGGTAGCGCCCGTGCTGCCGTTGCACCAACAAGGCGAGTTCTTCAAATTTGCGCAAAGCCACAATATGGTCGGGTTCGACTCCGACTCGCTGATGGGATATTGGGCGACCCAAGGACCGATGTACTATGTGATCGCACGGCTGATGGTGCGTCCCGAAATGAGCGTGGATGAGATCATTAATGAATACAGTTCCGCTTTTGGAAAAGCGGCGCCGGAAATCAAAAGCTACTTGAGCTACTGGGAAAACTTCACCACCGAGGCGGCTTACCCTGCGCCCGCTGGCGGAGCCGCTGAGCCAGTGCAACCGGGACTTGTGAACCAATTGATCACCCAACACAAGCTGTCCGCCTCTCCCTTGGCGCATGGCTGGCAAGTCATTCCCTACCTCTATACCGATGAAGTCCTGAAGAAAGGGCATGCGATTCTGGATCAAGCAGATACATCCGTGGGAAGTGATGACTCCTTCGTGAAACAGCGCATCCAGTTTTTGCGAGATGGATTAATTCATCTCGAACTGACCCGCGACGTATTGCAATTGGGATACCTCAAGCAGCGTACGCCCGAACAACAAGAGGAATATGAAACGCGCTCAGCGGAGCTACTGCAAATGCGCAAGGTCCTCACGCCGAAGCACGTCATCTGGGGCGAAGCAGAATACGCGGCCGAAGTGCGCCGCCGCGTTCCCACCATCACCGAAACCACGCTGGCTAAACAAGAGGAGCTATCAGGCCTGTGAAAAATGTAATCCGCAGCTAGCACTTCACCGGATGACGCGACTAAACGTGTGGCAAACTCCCACTTCATCGCGTGCAAACGCATGAAGAACGCTTCGCAGGGATGGAGTCGGCACGGCCGAGGCAAGCAACAAGCCAGCACATCCAAAGGATCCGAAACGGCCAATCTCGTGATGGAGTCCCTCTTCGCCTCGACCATCAACCAAGCCCGCTCTTGATCGGCCCGCGACTGAATTGCGACGGCCAAAGATGATAACGCCACGCTCTCGGCTGCAACCACCTGCATAAACCCAGTTCATCTGCCGGACACCTCCGCTTCAACGCCACGTTCACTCCCTAACGAACACGATTGCCGCGTCGCCTTTTCCTTCTCTCCGGCGACGAAACATCCCAATGCACCCGCATCTCAGGTGCAATCTTGCAATTTTCTTGACACGGTGCTGGCAACAGATACAATCCGGAGCTAGTCCGTCACACCTCCGCAGAACGCCGAGGCTGGCGACTCACCGTCAAAACCAGCCATGAACAGGGGGATTGCGATGTTTGAGTGCAGGAAAGTTCGCCGAGGTTTCACTTTGGTGGAACTGCTCGTTGTGATCGCGATTATTGGTGTTCTTGTTGGTCTGCTGCTTCCGGCAGTCCAGTCCGCCCGCGAAGCGGCCCGCCGGATGCAGTGCAGCAATAACTTGAAACAGATCGGGTTAGCGCTGCACAACTATGCTGACGCCCATAAGAAATTCCCTGCTTCGACTCGGGGCTACGGTGGCTGTGTTGGTAATGCCGTCAACGGCGAAATCAAGAACATGAACGGGTTGGTTGCACTGCTTCCGTTCATTGAACAGCAGAGCGTGTATGAGCAGTTCAACCTTGACGAAGCGTTCTCGGTTAACCCGGGAGCTTATCAGCGTGCCACCGGCACGCTCGTGGGTAACCCAGTGACGAACGGCAATGCAGCCCTAGCCAGCCTGATAATGCAAGCGTTCAATTGCCCCTCCGACAATAATCCCGCGATTGGTCGTCTCAGTGGCGGAGCCTATGGACCTGGAACTGGATTTGTCGGGGCCGCAACGAATTACGATTTCATCGCCGGCGTGGGAAGTGAATTCAGCACCTGCAACAGTTACGCTTCGACCTCTTCGACAACCAAGCGAATGTTTGGTGGCGATGTCAATACGCGAATGGCGGAAGTCCTCGATGGCCTTTCCAATACCTTTATGATTGGCGAAACCACGAAGTCTTGGGTCAACGGCGCAGCCTCCGCATGGTCGTATCGAGGTTGGGTGATGAACGGCATCGATCCTTATTACTCGGCAGCTAACGGAGGGATCAATGTTTGGCATCAGCCTTGGATTCACCCGGACTGGCAGAGCCCTCCTTACGTGCCTGTCCGAGGACGCCCGCGTAGTTGGTGGTGTGCCGCGGCGAGTCTACACCCGGGCGGATGTCACTTCACCATGGGGGATGGGTCCGTCCAGTTTATCAGTGAATCGATCGACACACCGACGTTGATGCGACTCACCATGATGGCCGACGGACAAGTCGTGTCGTTTCCGAATTAGCATCGCTGCGAAGCCCAATCGCGGGTAAACGTTGGCAATGTCAATCTTCGCGAACCCCGCATGCCCACCGAGACCGCGACACAGGTCGATGGCTCGGGTCGGCGCCTACACAATCCACAATCCATTCCCTCCGGGTGCTCAGCCAGGAGGGAATGGAAACATTGCGATTGTATCGAGCGAAGCGTGACAGTTTGAATGACACGTTTCATGAATCAAGGATCAACTTTGAAGTCCTTTGGCTGTTTAAACATGAAACTAGGCAGGTATGCGTGATGATCAAACTTTGCAAGTCGTGCATCTTTTTGATGCTAGCGGTCGTCGTCGGCTGTGGTGACTCCGGCCCGCAACTAGTTCCGGTGACGGGAACCTTATCCTTGGATGGCCAGCCGCTCGGTTTCAAGAGTTTAACGCTTTTCCCGATCGAAGGAACTTCAGGGCATGGCGCCGCGGGATTTACGGACGGTGCAGGCAGTATCAAGCTGCTTGCGGTGGTCCCTGGTGCCGTTCGTGATTTCGAGGGCTGTCCACCGGGACGTTATCGAGTGGTGATAACGGAGCCGCTGATACCAATCACGGACCAGGATTCCCAAGGCGCCGCAGGAGGCGTGGTCGCTGACGAAAACGAACCGGCGGCCGCGATCTTCATTCCAGACTCTCGGCCCAAGAAGAACAAAAAAGGAGGCATTCCATCGATTTACACGTCGACCACCTCGTCGCCATTAGTGATTGATGTGGCTGAAGGCAATGAAGTCATCAGTCTAGAACTCGATTCGAAGGCAACCTGACTTCATCGTGCATCGCCAGCCTGCGGCTCTCGATATCAACTCCGCACGTCGTACATTGCGGTTAATGCAGCGGCAAAAGCTTGAAACGTCGGTAAATTTTCATTCGTAAGCTCCAATATTTTGGAAACGTAGCACCGGCACCACGTCACGCATCTCAACCGGATCAAGTGCTTGACGGTGCATCGTGACGTAGAGCGCAGTCACGCGCAACGGATATTTTGGTTGGGTGCCGTGCCCGCTGGACTTCCACTGGCGCCCCGGCGAACTGTACATCGCCGAGCGATCCTCGTCGATAAAGAATTGCAGGAAACGCCATCCATCGAAGTTAACGGCTAGATCAGCAGGCCAGTCATTGTAACCGCCATCGCAGTGCCATCGTTGATCGTCCGCATCCGAAACCTCGAAGAAGACCTTGCCCCAGTTGGAGTTGCCCTTCACCCAAACACCGATGGAATGCGGCTCGCCGATCAGAGGCGCGGGCTCGCGGAGACGCATGACGGTGTACTCGGACACGAGCGGGGATAACGAAGTGTTTGGCTTCAGCTCCAGCTCAATACAAGGTCCACGCTCCGAATCATTGACTCCGCGCATTTCAAAGTTGCCGGGTTTACGGAAGTTGTTGACCAAGCGATCGTCGGAGATCAGTTCCCACGCGTTGACGTCAGCCATCGTCTCGGCTGGCTTGAAGGTAGCAGGAGGATCCTCGGCACTGAAATCACGCGAGGCAATGGAGATTGACTGTACCGGTTTTCCGACAATGACGTAGGTGGCGGCGGGGCCTGTCTCGATCGTGAGCGTGTGGTCGGCTCCCGTGGCGACGCGGCGTGAACGTCCGTACAAATCGACGACCTCGGCCTCGGTGGCTTCGTCAAAGGCAAACTCGAGCCCGGCACTGCCGCGGGGTGCCCAGGTGCCATAGACCAGATCGGGTTGCTGCCGATCACGCTTAAACTCAACGGCGTAAACGCTCAGCGATCCGGTCGGGATGATCCGCGTGCGGGTGGCCTTGTCCAAAACACGTGTGGCGGTGGCAATGGCCACGTAGGAGGGTTTGGGATAGAGCAACGGTGCTCGGCGGACGATACCGGCGCCTCCCCAGAGGCTGTTGTAGTAGCTGCCGCCTGCATCCTCCAACGTTCCCGGTCCAATATGTTTGAAGCCATAGGCGTGCGAGATCAGGATGTCGCGGACATAATGTTCGGCTTGCCGCCGGGCACCAATCAGCCGGTCGGCTCGATACGTAAACTCAGGGCAACCCGTGATTGGAATTTCTTGCCCCCGCTGGCGAACAACTTCCCGCGCCAGCCAAGCGGATTGCAAGTTGTGTTCCGATATCGCCTCCGGCATAAACGACTGTCCGGGGCTCTCGATACCGACGAAATCCGCATATTGAGGATCGAAACCAAAGCGGAGAAGGTCGGCCATCAGCTTAGCGCTGCCACCCGAGTTGCCCACAACGAGCTTCACGTCCGGGAATTGCTCTCGATAAAAAGCGCCCACCCTATTGGCGAGCTTCACTTTTCTCTCAGCGTCCTCACGCTGCTCCGTCGTGAAGTTCGGCTCATTGCCGATAAGTTCCTCGGGAAGGATATTGGCATGGCTCTCATGAAAGATCAGGGCATTATTACATGAGGGATAACGAGCAAGCAGATCGGTGGTCTGCGTGTAAACACGCTTCGTTGCGGCCTCGAAGTCATCAAGATCAGCGGTGCGGAACGCCCACCCCAACGACGTGACGGTCATCTTGTAGGCAGCCATCTCGGCCTCCGAATAGTTGCGAGACACCGTTCGCCGGAGCCCCGCCTTCAGATGGAGCGGGCCCGCTTGAGCAATGTCACGGGTCGTCAAATGAGAACCACCAAACCACCAGACGCTATAGGGTGAGTCGAGACCGGCCTCACGCGTGTCATGAGGAAGCAACGCAAAGGCTGCTGCGTGCGAGAAAAAGGGGTGCTGCTGCTCATCCTTTAACGTCATCTCGATGTCGTAATGCCCAACCTCGTTCTGCTGCAGAGAAATAGTATGCTTCGCCGTCTCTCCCGCTTTCAGGCTAAACGGATAGTCACCTCGCTGCACCTGCGTGCCATCGATATCGGTCACCGTCCACTGCAACTGATACGTACCTGTTCGATATGCCATGACGGAAACATCCATTTCAGGAGTTTCATCATTGTGAAAAATGTTACCAACCTCACGCGGGGTTAGCCGCAGTTCGGCAGGCGCCTTTTCGAGAGTCACCCCAAAAATGTTCGCAGCACTAGGAGCGCCGGTCGGCTTGTGTTGCTCATCCCACTGAGGGCCGACCGCACCGCAACGTCCAAGTATTTCGAAGTCGAGATAGGGCCCAATTTTCAATTCCGTCGCCGAATCCTGTCCCTCTTGTGAGAGCAGGTCAAGAATCTCGCCTAAAGGGATGTCCACGGCGGCCAAGTACAATGGCACCTCAGGGGATCCATCCTTCTCGTTCAACATCACCGTCCCCACCTGCCGGATACCGTCGTCAGGCCGCTGCCCGTTGCGGGGCAAATTCAGATCCATATCCGCAATCGCCTCTCCGCGTCCCACGCGACTTTTTCCCGCAAAACGAGTCAGACGCACCGTCAGCATGGGATCTTTCTTAGGATCAGGATCAACGGCAAACAACACCCACGCACGGTGATAGAACCGTTGGGGAACACTCACGATCTGCGATTCAGGCATCCCGTCAAAACTCGTGCGAGAATAGTAATCATCGCACTCAAGCGCCCAGCTTCCACGCATTTGTTTGGCTTCCGCGATGTCGCCACTGTGGGCACCATCGGAGACGATCATCGGGATGCCGGCAACGAGTTGCCCGCCAGGCCGTAACGAGCCCGTCGCATTTTGCATGGCATCGGAGTTCGCGACACGTCCATACTCTAACGGTAAAAAACGATCGTTCTCCAGCGTGGAAAAGAACTCCCGGTCTTTCACGAGGGCGTCATCGCCA
This sequence comes from Novipirellula galeiformis, assembly GCF_007860095.1. Classification (NCBI taxonomy): domain Bacteria; kingdom Pseudomonadati; phylum Planctomycetota; class Planctomycetia; order Pirellulales; family Pirellulaceae; genus Novipirellula; species Novipirellula galeiformis. The sequence continues at coordinate 77,444 of NZ_SJPT01000016.1, forward strand.
CCGGCGAAGCTCACCCGTTTGAGCCCGCCAGAACATGCGATGCTGCCCGCGTATTTTCCATCCAACCAGACCGCAAGACCATCACTTACAGGCCGGATTTCGATGTGTACCTCACGCTCGGATGCAACCGCCACTTTCTCCCAAGCCTTGAGCCGACTAGCGATCTGCTCGTCGGTGTAGCGAATGATCCGCGGATGGACGTGATACAGCAAGTTGACCGCGCCCCGAAACCTCAAGACGCTGTTCTCAATGCTGTACTCGCTTCCATATTCTTTATTGGGATTGGAGCCTCGCTGACTGACCGTCTCGATCTGGATCGTATGGCTTGATTCATCTCCAGCCAGTATCGTAATCGCCAGCGGCGTCTTCGCCCCGACCTGGAATGTGGCACCATAGGACAACGGCACATCGCGTTTGCGGTTGACGGGAAAATCATCCTGAACCGCCAACGAGGCCGCGGAAACGCCGCCCCCCAGAGCCCCAATCAACACCAAGGCAATCATCAGTCGCATCTTATTTCCTGATTCTATATCGCGAGCATCTATCCAATTTCATCCGCCCATCCAAACACGTTGAAACGGATATCATGTCTCCCAGAATACCAATGGACAGATTGTATTGGTAACCGTTCACCGATTCTTGTGCTAGAAATGACACAAACCACCGCTGCATAAGCTTTTTGCCAAAATGATCGTTGCGCAGGCGTCCCGCTCGTAGATGAATCAAAGCGTCAGGAGCCGTAAAGGCAGATTAGGCAGTTAGTCAGGACTTGGACAAAACAAAGGTGCACAGACAATCGAGCGAACCGATCACGAAGACGAAGAACGGGCGCATTTTTTCAAGACCGCTTCCATGCGACTCGGATTGTCGACGAGGCGTCGACGGATACGAGCAAACGACCATGCCGTTGGCCCTACAATTCATGGGGGTAAGCAGGGAGGCAGGCATGATTGGGTGAAATCCCCTTAGCCGCTTGGGCGTTACCCCCGGTTCGGTTGAATTGCTTGAACCGTGGCTAACGCCAAAACGGCTAATCTACTGAAAGACTCCTGCCTACCTGCTTAGCTTGGCCCCAGACCTTTGGGCTGGGGACTACGCTTAAGGTTCCTGGAACCTTTGTTTCGTCGGCAAACAAACCGCAGTGCTGGCCGACGACGCCAATGCAAACGTTGTACGTTTCGCCATTGTCGCTGAGTCCAGCCTTACCGAACACGCTACTCCGCTACCAGCGCCCGTTTAGATCATCAATTCCGAAGCGACACTTCCACATCTCAACAACGACCGAGGCAAACCCGTGACCGATGAACCAACAAACGAACCGCACATGGCGATTAAGGTCGTGATGATGCCGAGAGACACCAACCCACACGGAACGATTTTCGGTGGCGTGATTCTCAGCTACATCGATCAAGCCGGAGCTGTGGGTGCGTACTACGAAATCAGAAAGGCTGGTTACGAAAGAAAGCCTATTGTCACGGTAGGCATGAAAAGTGTCGAGTTTCACCGACCTGTTTTTGTCGGCGACGTGCTGAGCTTTTGGACTACGGTGGTTCACGTGGGAAAAACATCAATCACGATGCACGTTGACGTTGAATCGGAGCGAAATGGGCAAGTTGAGAAACTCACCGAAGCGGAGGTCACTTACGTTGCGATTGAATCAACGGGCGAGGAACGCCGCCCCGTGCAAATCAAGGACAATTAGCATACTTCCAATCAAGCACAAGCTCATGCACGGCGAGGTGGAACTTTCCTTTACTTGCGGTCGATGATGGCTCTTGGACTCTGGAACCTTTGTTATGTCCGTCTGAACATGCGCTGTTCGCCGCAAGCAGAAATGAACGAACAGGAGGGAACGGAGAGAACAGAGAAAAGACTGACCAGCGTCTCCGTTTACTCTGAGACCTCCTGTTCAATCCGAACGCGTTGATCGTCTTGGACGACAAAAAGATGTCAACGGGGACAGAGTATCTTGATGCCAATCTGTTTTTACCGCATCAATGCGGGTCGCCGGACAGGCAGGTTAGAAAATAGAAGGTTAGAAGATGTCGGGAACGGATATCGGCCAACAAATAGGCGAGCGTTCGGAAGAACTAGCGGCGTTTTGATCAAACAGGACAGACGAGAACGGCCCTGTGTCTCTGTTTACTCTGCGACCTCCTGTTCAATCCGACCGCGCCGATCGTCTTGGTCGACAAAAAGATGTCTGGCAAAAAAATGAAGATTAGATCTGGGGAAATCACGACGCCGAACTCTTTCCCCACGTCACGCATCTTTTTGCCCCAAATGTTTTTGTCGGCAATGTAGTGGAGTAAAAGTCTCAACGGCGCAAGATTTGTCCGCGCACGTTCAAGCATGCGATGTTCGCCGCAAGCAGAAATGAACGAACAGGAGGGAACGGAGAGAACAGAGAAAAGACTGACCAGCGTCTCCGTTTACTCTGCGACCTCCTGTTTAATCCGACCGCGCCGATCGACTTGGTCGACAAAAAGATCTCTGGCAAAAAAATGAAGATTAGATCCGGGGAAATCACGACGCCGAACTCTTTCCCCACGTTACACGTCTTTTTGCCCCACATGTTTTTGCCGGCAATGTAGTGGAGAAAAAGTCTCAACGGCGCAAGTTTTGTCCGCGCACGCTCCAGCATGGACTGCTCGCCGCAAGAAGAAATAATCCGACAGGAGGGAACGGAGAGAACAGAGCAGAACTGACCATTGCCTCCGTGTCCTCTGTGCCCTCCTGTTTAATCCGACCGCGCCGATCGACTTGGTCGACAAAAAGATCTCTGGCAAAAAAATGAAGAATAGCTCCAGGCAATCACGACGCCGAGCTTTTCCCCACGTCACGCATTTTTTTGCCGGCAATCTAGTTGAGAAAAAGTCTCGACAGCGCGTCGCCCGATTCACAACGACCGCGCAGATTAGTCGCCGTGATTCGACCGCGTAATTTCTTCCATACCAGAACGGTTATGTTTACCGGGTCGCGGCAATCAGAATTGATTTCAAAAGCCCCGCGACTCCCCGTGCAACATTCTGTTGTGCGGCTATTTGGGGCGAGTTTGTGATTTTCCCCAGTCCGTCAACCGTTCAAGATATAGATACGATTCAACGAATTCACGATGTTCTTTATCGCTCATTTTTTCAAGCAGCTCAAGCGCGGAGATGTAGCTGGCAAGGTTGCCATTAGATGAAAGAAATTTCCCATCCTCCACGAAACTGATTGTCTGGTCATCTTGAACCTCTAACGCGGGGTACTTCTCTTTGAGTTCCTTGCCGCCACCGATATACGTCACAATCTTGTGACCGTCTGCAATTCCTGATTCGCCAATCAATTGAGAACCCGCACAATTGCTCATCGTGAATTCAGAATTGACGTTTTGTTTTTTGATAAAACGGACGATCTCGCCATTGCGGACAGTTTCAGTCATGTCATAGGCGCTCGGCACAACCAATACCGTAAGTTTTGGGCAATCAGCAAACGTGAAGTCGGGAAGCACCCGTAAACCGCTTTCGGTAGCAACCGGCTGCAATGTCTCCGCAACGGTAACGACATTGAACAATCTGGTACCGTTTTCCCGCGGCTTAGAAAAGACATCGATTGGTGCGGTGACCTCAGTCATTAAGACGTCATCAAACAGAATGACTCCAATTGTCGGTAGATTTTCATCAAACGTCTTTCGGCGCGTATCCAAGTTAATTACGCAAGTTTCGCCTGGCACGGATGTGGACGCGTCTTGTGCCGGTGGAGCTGCGTTTGCGGCCGGTTGCACCTCGTGCGATTCGCAGCCCGAAGCGACAATGATTAGCGGAATCAAAAGGATGGCGATTGTTTTCATGGTTGATCCAGTATGCGTTTCTTTGCCGCAGAACGTTTGCTGGTCACCGAGTCGGAACGGTGGACGTCGTGAAGGACGCGCAAAGTCGCAGATCGTGCTCCGTTGCACGACATGGAGATCCGTCATCGGGTAAGAGCGTTTGCGAACAGGCGACCCAACGGTCGGTTAACCATTGGAATCAGGGTTCGTCGAGGCGTGGCGGCGTGACAGAATATAAACGATCAAACCGAAAACAGCGAGTACGACAATCACGCCGAGATCAGGCGGAACGCCAAGGAAACGAAACATTGTGTATGGAATCAGAAGTTCGGCGACAATCAGGAATGTGATGTACGCAACACCGTCAATGACAATGCGGATTGGATTGTCGGCGCCCAGCTCGAAGTCGCCTGGGCCGGTCTCTGAACCAGGCCGAGGTGTATGGCAATTAGTACAGACGTTGTAACCGAGTTCGGTTTCGGCGCTACAAGACGGACAAACCCATGGCATCGTGTTAGCCGTCAAGTTGGAGGTAGTTCAGTCGGATCAAGAATCCATCAAGTCCGTGGCTTGAGGCGAGTCGGCTGGATTGCCCTGCTGACCAGACCGTGATCGTGTTCTTGCGAACCGTCACCATTCAGTTTGTTCTTCAAAACCACTGACACCTCAAACCACCGATACGCCCATGATGATCCTTTCGATGGATCTGGGCAAGTTCAACACCGTCTGCTGCCTCTACGATACCCGAAATCGCAAGTACCGATTCGAAACCATCGCCACCAAACGATCGTACGTCAATCACCTCCTGGACTCCCTCCAAGCCGACATGCTCGTCATGGAAGTCTGCAGCCCGAGCGGTAGATGATCCATCGCCAAAATGCGTTTTCGAGTACTATCAGTGCATTCGATGGTTCCCCGCTACGCTAGAGCCTGACATAGTGTTTCCACACGATGTGTGTCTTGGTCTCGCCATCGCCTCGTGACACGATCAACGTAGTCGAAGTCTTTGCAGTATTGACAAGGATCGTATGGAGCGAAAATGGGCGGCCCTCGGAGTCGTCTGATACTAGCACGGATCGACCGCCTTTGAGTCCTGCTTTTGTCTGGTCGTCCGCGTTTTTGTCCGGCGCCAGTTTTGCCTCGTAGAAGGCGATCACCTTTTCGACGGAGTCGTCCGTTGTCATTGTGGTCTTACAGACAAACGATTGAACCGCACGTTTGCCATCACTGTCAACGGTGGCGGCATCCGACATCTCAGCGCCGTGCAGTTTAGATTTGGGATAGTTCCATTGTGAGATCGTCCCCATCAACGTGACCGGCTCGTCGCCTCCGGCCGTGTGGGGCGTTAAAGACACACAAGCAATGGAAAGTAGGATCGCGGCAACCAAGCGCATTGCATCGGCTTTCGTTTTGAAGTGGTTGGACAGATGCGATGTGAGTCTTTAAAGCTCGATTTCAGCCGGGGAACAGTGCGCGTCACCGGCAACGCGAAGAAACGCTTCTAACAGCCAAAACGCTCGGCTCTCCGGCGATTGCGATGATTACGCCTCTTTCGGTGGCTCGATCCAAAGCTGCAACTCAGCCGACCCCGACTTTGTGCTGTTCCCATCTCGCACGCGGGCTAACGGAAATTTGCGTTTCGGCTCGCCAAGTTCAGGTTCAAAAAGGCCTGCGAAATAGGTCGTCATCGTGTGAAAGGCCAACAATTCACCAGCGTTTTGGATCGGGAGTTGGCCAGTCCGTCCATGATTTGTCCAGCGGATGATCGGCTCGCCGTCGGCATCCTTCAGCAACGTCAATGTCAGGATGGACAGTCCGGGTGCAAGTGCTATTTCGGTCTCCGATGCATTCCCCCCCTCGACATCATTCGAGTCAACAATCCGAATCCGGTAACCCTCGGCAGGAACAAACACGCGCCACTTCATCTCGAGTTCGTCGCGTGCCAGTGAGCCAGGGCCTGGTGCAGAAAGGAACAGAGCGTTTACCGATGCCCCGTTTGCCGGACGGTCATGGCGGAACACATCAATCTCGGCTAATTCGTCTGTAACACGGGACAACTGCCACGATGTTCGAATATGGGAACCGATTGCCGCAACGAGCACTACCACGAGAACGCATTCGAATGCGGTTGGCCGACGAGGGGCGAACTTGAATTTCATGAGTCACTCTCGATTGATGATGAACGAGTGGCGTTATGGTACCCGTCACCGAGAACGGACGTTTGATTTGCCACTTCAAAAAACTCGCAAGCCATCCTTCGTGTGCACGGCATGGTGACACGTCGATGCCATTATCTACGCATAAGTCGTGACCTGCAAGTCTGAGCTAAGATTAGACCAAGTGAGCCTGGACAACGCTCGCGCCGGAGCCTTCGATAATGCCCTTGTGTTGGCAGTAGTCAGATGCAAGCCAAACCACGAAGTCGTTTGCTCCCTTACTTGCGTTGCATGAATTGCAACGCAACGCGATATTCTCCAGCGTAATGATGCTAGCGTCATTTTCGATGTGCTCTCAAGTCGCGACACGTTTTCGTGAACCGTCATTCGAGTCCGATTCCAGGAATGCGCCCCTGCAATAAACGCACGTCTGATCACGTTCGCGAATTGCCGCCTCCATTTCAGGAGGGATTCCCCAGTGGTTCATTATTTGTTCGCGTTATGGTTACGATCACCGAAGACGGGACGATGGACGTTATCGTGGCCGAATCTGACGCAATCCCTGGATTCAGTGCACGAATCGTTACTCGGCATGTTCACATGCCCACCGCGAATGACGTTCCTCGACAACCGACCTAAGTCTAACGCAACTCGATCAGGACGGTCGTACAGGCTGCGGTTCCGGACAGCTTTGACAGCGCAATATTGGCGTTGATTCGCGGGCAGACCTTCGGACGCATGCGTTGTCCGCGAATCACCCCCATCAGCGCGAACCATCCATCGCGCGTTCTAGTACGAGGAACGGCAGGCATCACCGATGCACGATCATAAAGACGACCATCGCCTAACGCGTTTTCGAGTCCTCCGTGTGGATGCCATGGTTCGCCGCAATCTGCAGCGGACTCATGCCGTCCATCGTGGTTTATATTGACCAGCGTCATTCCGATCGCATCGATCACCATCAAACCAAACGGCGGAAGCCGGAAACGTAGGAAGATGGAGAACACGACGTTCGGCGGATATTGAAAGGCAACGGCAAGTCATCAACCGCCCACGCAAAAACCTGCGTTGCGATTTTTGATGGTCATGGCACGAGGACATGTGCAAGAAACATGGCGGCGGAATACGTGAGGCGCGGGAATGTCACGCCAGCGGTAGTGGCGATCAAGCTGGCCCCGTATATGACGTAGTTAGCAAATGGCCGATCGGAGACGTCGTAAAAACAGTTGATGAGTGTAAGGGTCAGTAATCCGATTACGAATCCTGCGAATCCGCAAACAGCACCGCTCAGGATACGGTGCCGCAGCCTTGGAGGATCCGTGTCGTCTTGCATTTGAAAGCGGTAGCCTTGCTCGGCGATCGATTTGGGTTAACCAGGTTGTGCCGCCCTCGATGATCCATTCCTATACCGTCATAGCGGCAACGTTGGTTCACCCCGCGGTTCTTGATCTGGGCTTGTTCGGCGGACGATTCGTCAATCAAATCGATTCCGCGTCCCCCACGATACTCCCCAAAGCGGGACCGAGCAACAATTGATCGAGCCGATTCACGAGTCGGCGACCTTCGACTGGCGCATCGGCCGTGCTGGAAGTCGCCGTGCTGGAAGTCGACCGTTGGCAACGCCACGTAACGATGAGTGTTTACTCGTGGCGATGAGTGTTCCAGCAAGCAAGAACACTCATCATCCCTAATCGCACACCAATGACCTTGCCTTGGAGGTCGGCCCGGACTCCATTGGGCTAATAAAGGCGTCAGGTAATTCAGCCATTCAGCTAAATCGAGTTATAAGGATTCATTGGCATAATGTTTCGGTTAACCGGGTGGCGATCAACCGACGTGGAATTCGGCGTCCACTCGAACCGCCACCCCAGTTCAACCGGATGCTACGCCGATTCTCGCTGTATCTCCCACCGCCAAACCGGACCATCATCCGGATCAATGACTTCACCCATATTGCGGAAACCGCATCTGGTCAGCACTCGAGTTGATGCATTCGTCTCCGGAAGCGTGTGTGCCCGAACCAGCAGAACCTCGTTGTGCCCAAAAGCATAGTGGACCAAAGCGCGAGCAGCTTCGGTGGCGTAGCCGTTTCGCTGACGATCCGGTTCCACGCAGTACGCGATCTCGACGACGCCTTCGGGTGTTGGGGGACCCTTGAAACCGCATTGGCCGACGAAGACGTTGCTATCGCGAAGCTGGATGTTGAACCCAAGAAGCCATGGATCCGCCGAGGTTGCGGAACCAAGAAGCGACAACCAATCGGCTGACAGATTCACTTTGTCAGTTTCCGACATTGCATCAATTCGCGCGCGTGTCTCGTCGAGGGACTGGAGTGCCAGTTTCAGACGCGGTGTTTCGATTTGGATTTTGCTCATTGGGACAAAAAAAGTGTCAGGACTTTTCTCGGTAGCGGGACTTCTTTCTTGGTTCTTCCGCGGGGGCGGAGCGTGGACTGGAGGTCAAGGCGACGTGCGATCGATTCTACCCAAGTTGACTCTCCTAGGGAGCTGCCTCGGCGAATCGACCATCGGATTTGATCGAGCTGCTTGTCGCCGAGTGCTTCGTTGACTCGCCTAAGCCAGTTCGGCGAGCGCGGGATCGGCCATGGTGACAGTAACCTTGGCAGAGGTTCACTGGCTTCGGACCAGCGAGACAGCGATCCCCAACGCCAATCCTCAGCGTTTTTAACCAGCTCTGCTCGTTTCGCATTTCGTTCAACGCAGCGACACAGGACGAAGAAGTGATCGTCGTCCTGAACAGGCAAACTGTTGAAGCGACCTTGGTACACATGCCCTTCTCCCGCAGCGTGATAGTGGGCGTAGTAAGCAGGCAGGAATGATTGGGTAAAATCCCATTAGCCGCTTTGGCGTTAGCCACGGTTCGCACGTTCAACCGTGGCTCGTGTTTTGTTACAGCACGAGGTTAGGGTAGTGGACGAGGCGACGAGATGTTGATTACCCACAAATACGATTACGCCGGAGGCGTCCGCAGACATTAGCCGGCGGTCGAGCGAAGCGAAAACCGCCGGAAACAGATCAAAACCTAAACGTCGACCCCGAAGGTGGTCGGAGATCCATCACCAAGGATTCTACGACACCCTTCGGGGTCGACAGGATTCGCTTGGCTAATGACCACAGGTGACGCTGCGATTACCTGCGGCTAATGTCCGCAATCCCTACGGGACACTTGTGGGTAATCAACAGGAGGCGACGAGTCCCTTACCTACCACGAATCCCAGGGACTCGTTGCCTCGTCCACTACGGTCAAACCCTACTTTTTAGCTGTGACAAAGCACTCACGCCAAAACGGCTAATCTGCCGAAAGACTCCAGCCTACATGCTTAACGCATGGTGTGCGTGAGCGTGCCCCACCGCAAGAAAGGGCTCATTCCTCCGCACTCATTGGGTTGCAGCACCAGGTGCCAATGATGGGGGCATCAACTGGCAGGCCAAGATTCGGCAGAGATAGAGCGGCAATCCCTCGGACAAGATGTTCTCGAATGCCTCGTAGTCGGCGTCTTTGTGAAAAATTGTCCAGCGCCCAGTGCTCCGTTTCAAGGCATGGCAACTCGCACACTTCTCGTCCGCACGTTTAGGTCTAGGCATTTCACCAGCCCCAATAGTCGCCTCATGGCACTAAAAGAGTCCTGATTCATTTCCTTCACTACCTGACACCTTTGACCCTTCCGGGCCACAGGTGTTTCGTCACGTGAGGGGATTGCATCGCCATAAACCGTAACGCTACACTGGAGGGTTACGCGCAAACCACCCGGAACTGCTGCCGTGCGGATTGCTGCGACAATTCCCACTCATTTCTTTGCCTAAGGGGTTTCCGATGCCAACCGCACTCAAGTCCGCACGTCGCGGGTTCACGCTCGTGGAGCTACTCGTTGTGATTGCCATCATTGGTGTCTTAGTTGGCTTGTTGCTGCCAGCGGTGCAGGCCGCCCGCGAAGCGGCACGCCGAATGAGCTGCTCCAATAACATGAAGCAGATCGGCCTTGCGATGCACAACTACCATGATACCCATCAGAAGTTCCCGTATGGTTATCTCCTGGAGGCCCAGTCAGAGACACTTAAACGAGAATGCTGGTTCCAGAACCTTCTGCCATTTGTCGAGCAGCAGGCGTATTTCGAGCGATACAAGGTCGCGTTTGAAACTTATGGCGCCTCCCAGGCGACACATCTTCACCAATTGCCAGCGGAATTGATTGGCATTGCGATACCTGCCTTCATGTGCCCTTCGGATCCATCGGGCCCAGCCCATGGTGGCAGCGGATCCGACAGAGGCTTCCAAGGAAGTTACGGTGTTTGCGGCGGTGGCGGTACGCCAGCCCATGATCTGACTGGCGGGATTACGGCCGCGCAGATGCAAATCGTTCGGACGGATTCGGGAGGCATGTTTGGGCAAGCGAATAGTTACAAGTTCCGCGATTGCCTCGACGGAACCTCGCATACGCTGCTCGCCAGCGAGACGATTATTCGCGGTGCGTCCGGCGCAAGCAGTTGGGGTGACATGGGCGGCTACTGGGGCGGTGCGATCTTTGGCTCCTATGGTTTTACCTCGGCAGAGCCTCCGAACACAACGGTGCCCGATTTTACTCGTTTGTGCAGGAGCAAGACTTTTCCGAAATCGCCTTGCGAGGATATCACTGATTCCAACCACCGCAATTTCTACAATTTTGCCCGCAGTCATCACACCGGCGGCGTGTTGACGGCGTTCTGTGACGGCTCAGTTCGATTTGTCACCGATTCGATCCAACGACAGACCTGGCGTGACCTGGGCAACCGTGCCGATGGCCGTACGATCGGTGAGTTTTAAGGTTCCCCCTTCCCTGTCCCTTCGATTTGTTTTTGTTGAGTCATTGATGAATAAAAATGTAGTTTGTTTCGCTGGTTTGTTTTTGGTGTTGCCACTGTTAGTTGGTTGTCCCGGTGGTAGCGGGCTCGACTTGCAACCGGTGAGCGGCACGGTGACGTATGACGGCGCACCGCTCAAGGACGGCCGGATTCAATTTCGATCCCTCGAAGGCGACCAACGAAGTTTCAGTGGCCCAATCGAAAATGGCAGGTACTCAGTGGAGACCTTTACCGGACCGATGCAGGTCGAGATTCGTGCCTCACGGATCGTTCCGGGCTTGTTCGATGAATCCAACCCCGGTGAGAAAACGCCGATAGGCGAAATGTACCTTCCTGAAAAATACAATTCTCTCACCGAACTGACCGCCGACGTGCCCTCGGGAGGCGAGACGATCGACTTCGATTTGACCAGCTCGTAACAGCGAAAGAAAATGGAATGGAATCCGTAGCCTGGACTGTCAAATCCCCTGGATAAAAAAGGGGGCAGGGACAAAAAAGTGTCAGGACTTTTCTCGGTAGCGGGACTTCTTTCTTGGTTCTTCCGCGGGGGCGGAGCGTGGACTGGAGGTCAAGGCGACATGCGATCGATTCTACCCAAGTTGACTGTCCTAGGGAGCTGCCTCGGCGAATCGACCATCGGATTTGATCGAGCTGCGTGTCGCCGAGTGCTTCGTTGACTCGCCTAAGCCAGTGCGGCGAGCGCGGGATCGGCCATGGTGACAGTAACCTTGGCAGAGGTTTACTGGTTTAGAACCAGCGATACAGCGATCCCCAACGCCAATCCTCAGCCTTTTTAACCAGCCCGGCTCGTTTCGCATTTCGTTCAACGTAGCGACACAGGACGAGGAAGTGATCGTTGTCCTGAACTGGAAAACTTTTGAAGCGACCTTGGTACACATGCCCTTCTCCCGCAGCGTGATAGTGGGCGTAGTAAGCAGGCAGGAATGATTGGGTAAAATCCCATTAGCCGCTTTGGCGTTAGCCACGGTTCGCACGTTCAACCGTGGCTCGTGTTTTGTTACAGCACGAGGTTAGGGTAGTGGACGAGGCGACGAGATGTTGATTACCCGAAAATTCGATTACGCCGGAGGCGTCCGCAGACATTCGCCGGCGGTCGAGCGAAGCGAAAACCGCCGGAAACAGATCAAAACCTAAACGTCGCCCCCGAAGGGGGTCGGAGATCCATCACCAAGGATTCTACGCCACCCTTCGGGGTCGATAGGATTCGCTTGGCTAATGACCACAGGTGACGCTGCGATTACCTGCGGCTAATGTCGGCAATCCCTACGGGATACTTGTGGGTAATCAACAGGAGGCGACGAGTCCCTTACCTACCACGAATCCCAGGGACTCGTTGCCTCGTCCACTACGGTCAACCCCTACTTTTTAGCTGTGACAAAGCACTCACGCCAAAACGGCTAATTTGCTGAAAGACGACTGCCTACATGCTTAACGCATGGTGTGCGTGAGCGTGACCCAACGCAGAAATGGCTCATCCCTCCGCGCTCATTGGGTTGCAGCACCAGGTGCCAATGATGGGGGCATCAACTGGCAGGCCAAGATTCGACAGAGAAAGAGCGGCAATCCCTCGGACAAGATGCTCTCGAATACCTCGCAGTCCGCGTCTTTGCGAAAGAGCGTCCAGCGACCATTGCTCCGTTTCAAGGCATGGAAACTCGCATCCTTCTCGTCCGCACGTTTAGGTCTAGGCATTTCACCAGCCCAACAGTCGCCTCATGGCCTGACAGCTTTTCTTCACCGAGCTAGCCACTACCGGTAGCGACTCATCGCCTCAGCCCGTGCCATTCAGCCAGACACCTTTCCTTCCCCTAGATCTGCTATAAATCATAGCCTAACTAAACTTGCACCTAATCGAAATTCATCATGGTTCGAAAACACCTTCTCCGACTGGGACTATCGCTGGCTTCGGGACTCGGCGTTCTATGGTCTTGTCAGCAAAACGCGGATGCGATGATTGTGGTGCAGAACGGTCAACCCAGAGCGACCATCGTTGTGGCGCAAGACGCAAGCGAACAGGTGCGTCGAGCCGCACAAACCTTGCAGGAATACATCCTGAAAAGCAGCGGCGCAAAATTGCCCATTGCCGCAACGGCAGTTGGCAATGCAATCACCGTGGGACAGAACGCCGCTGTGGATACATCCGAAATCGATAGCGATGGGTTTATCCTGCAAGGTCTTAACGATCATCAATACGCCATCGCTGGCGGCAGCGACTGGGGAACCGAATTTGGCGTCTATGATTTCCTAGAACGATATCTCGGCGTGCGCTGGTTGATGCCGACAGACTTGGGAACCGACATTCCCAAACATCAAACCATTGATATTCCCGATACTAAAATCGTTCAACAACCCACTTATCTTTCGCGGCAATTTTCACCGATCAATCTCACGGTTAATTCTCCGTCAGGAAAATGGGGACGTTTTAATCGCGCTCGTGGGCGAGTGGAATTTCATCATAATTTATTGAATCTTTTCCCACCGAGCCGCTTTGCAAAAACTCACCCAGAATTCTATCCAGTGCAACAGGATGGAAAACGCTATATTCCCAAAGATGATGTAGATCCGCACTGGCAGCCCAACCTCACTGCACCAGGAATCGTGGATGTGGCTGTGGAACGTATTGAAAAATATTTTGAGGAACATCCCAACGCCACTAGTTATTCGTTGGGGATGAACGATTCCAACAACTGGGATCAATCCGCTGTTTCCAGAGCGAAACGCAACGGCAAAACTAACTTTTTGGGATACGAAGATGTTTCCGATGAGTACTTCACTTGGGCGAATGCCGTCGTAGAAAAAGTACTTGTGAAGTATCCCGATAAGTACTTTGGTGTTTTAGCCTACAATGGCATCGCCGAGCCGCCCACCAAAGTCGACGTCAATTCGCACATCGTGCCGTTTATCACCTACGATCGCATGCGTTGGGAAGATCCGGTCCTTCGCGAACAGGGACGGTTGCTCACGCAGCGGTGGGAAAAGGTTTCTCCCGTTTTGGGTTGGTATGACTATGCATACGGCATCAGTTATCAGTTGCCGCGTGTCTTCTTTCATCGGGCACAGAAATACCTAAGCTGGGGCGCGGATCATCAGGTGGAGTATTCCTATGCCGAGCTCTATCCAAACTGGGGATCCGGCCCCAAGCCGTGGGTTTTCAGCAAGCTCTATTGGAATCCCAATCAAGATGTGGATGCGTTATTGGATGATTGGTGCGCGCATTTTGCCGGAGAGAAGGCTGGGCCAAAACTGAAGAATTTCTACTCTACATGGGAGAAGTTTTGGACGGTGGATCTCTATCATTCCAAATGGAATACCGATAAAGGACAATACTTGCCATTCAATGCTGACCCCAGTTACTTGATGGATGTTCCTCAATCTTATATCACGCAATCCGATGCTGACTTTGCTGCTGCGTTGCAGTTGGCTGACACGCCCGAGCGCAAGGCACGCGTCGCTAAACTTAAGGAGATGTGGGATTTTTACAAAGCCTCGATCATCACTTATCAGGGCGAGGAATTGGCATCAAAGAGTGATCCGCAATCGGAAAAGGACGCTCTAACCTTGCTGGACAAAGCGGCTGATGTGATGGTGCAAGCGAGTAAGCGGAAGACGCTACTGGCTGCGTTCGCCAAGGATCCGCTGTATTCCGGCAGCGCAGATTACATCACACGATATCCTGCCACCAACGGCGGCAACTGGGGGCCATCCTTGCTATGGCGTGTTTTGCCATGGGTGGAAAAGAGCGCGTCAGTGAAAGCGAGTATGGAGAAACTGGCCGCCAGCACCGATCCCGCAGTGAGTGAACCAGCACAGCTGATCCTTCATACGGTGAACGGCAAATCCGTTTTGGTTTCGAAGAATCCTTCTTTCGAAGAAGGCACAGCCGGCTGGACAACTTGGGATAAATCTGACGAATCAACCACGTATCACAAGGGCATCTGGAAAGCGACTCCAGATCAGGCTCACAGCGGAAAGCAGAGCTTCATGATTAAAGGATTGGGACGCGGCGCTGCGATTCAAGACATCGCCTACGAACCCGGTACTTATTACGCGCAGGTCTATTGTTATGTGCCCGAAGGCTCCAAGCCAGGCACTGCCAGCGTGGTTTTGAGCGTCGCAGGAAATAGTAAAATGATTCTTCCATCGACGCTCATCACACTGAAGCCAGGAACGTGGAGCAACAGCGTCGTTCCGTTCACGCTGACCGAGGACAAAACGGGCAAAGCCACTGCCGTGCGGATGTTGATGCTGCTTGATGGTTTTGGTCCAGATGGTGAACTTTATGTGGACGATGCCGGAATTTATAAGATCGACAATAAATAGATATTGTCGCGGGCCGTCCCCAGTGCATTGACGCGATGCAATTCAACCTGATTGCATCGCACCCATGGTAGAAGGACTCACTTTTGTAGGTCCATCACGGCTCAGTGTGGGTGTAAATCAAGTCCACCGCAGTAGAAAAGATCGCTGTCTTGCAGTTCTCTTTGTTGCGGTAACCGCCCCCTCGCCGCTTGACGGACTGGATCTTTCGATTGATTCCCTCGGCCACTGCGTTCGTGATCCCATGGGTGCATGTAGCTCACCGCGTTGGCTAATCGCATCTTTCTCGTCCGCATGTTTAGGTCAAGGCATTTCACCGCCCTAAGCAGTTACGCAGGAATGATTGGGTGAAATCCCATTAGCCGCTTGGGCGTTAGCCCCGCTTGAACCGCTTGAACCGTGGCTAACGCCAAAACGGCTAATCTACCGAAAGACTCCTGCACACCTGCTAACAGTCGCCTCATGGCCGCAAAAGAGGCCTGCCACCTTTCCTTCACCGCATGTCGCAGGTTGCTGTTTTGGCTTCTGCTTAGGAGGTGGTTTCCTGGTTACTTTCGTGCGGATAGCCATCGCGTGTCGTCTTAAATAGTAGCGAGCTATCGAAACTTCGGAATAGACACGCAAACTGGCATTGGGTTCGGCTTGCCAACACAAAGGTAGCCGTAACTGGGCGGCGACGAAACGCTGTCTATTTCAAAACCGCCCGGCTTTACCGCTCCTGTTCACGGCACGGTTCTGTTGCTCGTTTCAGCCTCAACGCTCCATCGCACCTTTTCCCGCAAGAATCTTATCACGGAATTTGGCGATGCGTGAAATCCGTGTCGCTGGCTTCTTAGCTGAATTCAGGTTTATCACGTAGCTTTTTTGGCGGCCGGGAGTAAGACAATAAAATGCTTCAGCAAGTTCGGGATCGGAGTCCAAAGCCTCTCGCAGTTCATCAGGCAGTTCGATTTTGCCTTGCTGTGTCGGGAGCTTGATGCCTGCTTCGGCATACCCCATCGCCTCTGTCAAACAGGACTCAATGACCAGCTTCATCTTCGCTACTTGGTTGTTCTCCGTAAAACGGATCATGTCGGGGTGCTGGGTATTCGGCCCCCGTTTTTCCAATACGCCATCGGGGTCTTTCATCAGAGCAGCGTTAAAGAAACTCAGACGGAAGTCGTTTCGAAGGGCTCCGATAATGACGATATTGCGATTGCCGTGCATGTAGCAGGGATGCCCCCATTTGACGGTCTCGACCAAATCCATTCCGAGGCAAATTTCGCGGAGTTTAGCGAGGCCACCGCTCCAATGGCGAGTTGAACAATCCGAAGTCGCAAACCGTTCGCAGCGGCCGCAACCCTTCGAAAAGTATTCTTCAATATCACTAATCATGCTGGTGCTAAATCTCGGGAACCAAGAACGGTGTCAGGATACTTTTCTCGGTACCGGGACTTGTTTCTTGGGTCTTCCGCGGAGGCGGAGGGTGGACTGGAGGTCGAGGCGACGTGCGATCGATTCTACCCAAGTTGACTGTCCTAGGGGACTGCCTCGGCGAATCGACCAGCGAATTTGATCGAGCTGCCTTGTCGTCGGCGTCTTTGTGAAAGATTGTCCAGCGCCCATTGCCCCGATTCAAGGCATGGTAAATCGCGTCTTTCTCGTCCGCACGCTTAGGTCTAGGCATTTCACCGCCTTAACAGTCGCCTCATGGCCGCAAAAGAGTCCTGACAGGTTTCCTGTCACCTGATGAGGTGCGTTGGTTGGTGTGGCTGTTTTTATCTGGCTGGCCAGCGGGCATGCGCCGCAAGAGAAGCCGCTGACACAACCACTTTGCTGCTCGGACTGCGGTGGTCAGTTGCGAGTGGTCGAGGTGACGTACGATCCGATCGAGTGCTCAGACACCCGATCACTAGCCTACTTCGACAGCGGATGATGAAACCGACGAACCCACATCAACGACCTACCTCGCAAACGTTTCAGGGAAGACGTCGACTGAAGGTGCGCGCCGATCCGATCGAGGTCGCATCAAAAGCTTCTGTTAGTCCATTGCCAGCCATGCCAGATCGCACCCGAATGGTCTCAAAGTGCCTGAGTAATGCCTTTCAGGTTCATCGAACGGATCGACTCGGTAGCGATGACGATTGACTCGTCAAAGCAAAACTCAAGTAGTTGATCGAGAGACCGATCTCGCTTCCACGGGCTTCTTGAACAAAGCCCTTGAACATCGGCTCGTACCTCGCGATGTCAAAGGCTTACTGGTTCGCCGCATTTTGCCGTTAGTTCGAGGTGCCGCCAGATGACGATTCGCCACCAGATTGGTTTGGCGTGGATTGTTGCACCTGCTGCAAGGGTGGGATGCTCGCGCCTCGTTCCTCGGTCGGTACAACTTGCATGGACGGTACTGACGCGCCGTTTTCTATGCGGACCATTCGCGGTACGGCAGCGCCATAACGGTCGGTTGTTCGAGTATCATCGTCAGCCATCAAAATCTCCGTGTATTTAGTCGTTTGATTGTGTTGAAGAATCGGAATCCGTGCTACCACCAGATGGAGCGTCCGACCGCTGCTCGGGAAGTTGTTGCATCGGCGGAATGCTTGAACCCAAATCGTCCGTAGGCGCCTGTTGCATATTCGGAACAGTTGCTCCGCCTTCGATTCGTTGCATGCGATTCACGGAAGCACCCTTCTTTTGCGATCCGGGGATTTCCTTTGCCATGTTCGCCTCCGGCGAATTTGAGTGAAGATTTGATCCGAAAAAGCATAGTAGCAAAACTATACCGAGAATAAACGAAATCGCCGACCACCCGGCGAGTCGATCAGTCCATTCTGAGGCTTTGTTCGGCGCCGTGAGGGCGTCGTCATTTTTGTTGAGGTAATAGTCCTCGGCGAGAGCTAGCTGACGCTTGATTCCAGCTTGGCTTGTCTGAAAGGAAACGAGCGTTGCGATGATTGCACATACGAATGCGATCCATGACAGCACCAAGCACCAAATCCCGTATTCCGCGTCCATGCCACGCAGAAAAGCGACACTGGTAGCGAGTCCGGCACTCGACAAGGTCAGAATTGCGCGGTCAAAATTCTCGTTGTTCGAGAGTTGACGTTTAAGTAGATCGTCCCGCGTTTGTGCGTAGAGTTCGTTTCGCTTGTCGTCGGCCGTCATGCTTCTCCATTGGCAAGCGTTTGAGCGTAAGATTCCGTTGATCTATTGGGCAGGAAATCAAGGGAGAAAGGGCGCAAAACCTTTCCCCCGTCGGCGAACGTCAACGATAACCGGGCCGGCGCGGTTGATCTTCCATTTTGAAAACGCGTGTTCGCCGGCTCCGCGTTCATCGTTTTGTTCAAGTAAGCCGCTATCGCGGCGGCGTGGATGCTTTATCTAGAGCGTCAGTTTAGCCGATCCTCAGTGCGCTGGCATGTTTTCTTGTTGTTTTTTACTCTCTCAACAAGGATCTACCATGGTTAACTACGATCACCTCCCCGCTGCATCTCGTTACTTCGACGGCAAGCTCTATCAGAACATGAACGAAGACCTGCAGCTTGCCGGTATGAGCAAACGCACCGTGCACGGCTATCTCCGAGCCGTTCGGCAACTCGCCGACTACTGTGAAAAACGTCCCAACCGAATCACCGAATCCGAACTGCGGCGATACTTCCTGTACCTCAAGAACGAAAAACAATTCGCTTACGGATCGATCCGAGTAGCATTCTCTGGCATCAAGTACTTCTACTCGCGAACCTGCAAGCGGAATTGGCAGACGCTCGCCACGATGAAGCTGCAGCGGTCCAAAACGATGCCGGAGGTGCTTACCATCGAACAGGTCCACCGCATCATCGACGCCTGCCGAGTCGAGCGGATTGCAGCCTTCTTTTGGACGACCTACTCGATGGGCTTGCGGCTCGAGGAAGCTCGCAACCTGCAAGTCGGTGACATTGATTCCCAGCGG